>NZ_NPJZ01000001.1:2459166-2791388 GCF_002245895.1 Rhodococcus sp. OK302 | reverse complement strand
CCAAGAAGGACGATCGCAAGGCATCGATGTCGACCTGCGCCAACACCACTACCGCCAGGCCCAGAACGATCAGCGTCGCACCGCCGACCACCCGCGTCCACGTCAGGACAGTGGGGCGTTGCGGCAGTCCGATGACGGTACGTGGACCTTCGGAATCGAACTCCCGCCACACCAGGGCCGCACCGATAGCGACGACGAAGAAAGGTGCCAGCACCGATCCGGCAGTGCCGCTGAACAGCCAGGACAATGCCGCCGCGCCGCCCAGACCGAGAGCGATCAAACCGTAAGCGCGCTGGCGCTCCGCAGCACTCGCCTTCTCGGTGTCGGTACCCACCGAAACGAACGCCCAGAGAATCCCGTACACCACGATTCCGGCGCCGGCCATCGCTGCCAGAATCGCAAACGCAACACGAACCTTCAGGACGTCGACGCCGAGATGATCCGCGATACCGCCGGCCACACCGCCGACGATGCGACCACCGGAGCGGCGCTCCAGCTTTCGCAGCGGCAGCGGCAGTGGCGCACTCACGATCGCGGGTTCAGACACAGATTGCACATAGTCGATACTGGCACGAACCTCCGGCGCACACATCAGGGTCCAACCCTGAGGTCGTCACTCGACTACGGCAAAGATCAGGGCCCAGCCCTGATGCGCCACCACCACCCCACCAACGACGATGGATTCATGAGTACTCCGACCTTCCAGGAACAGATCCAAGATCTGTGGCGGACCCGCCCCGTGCGTCTACCCGCCCAGGGCCACGTTGCCGGCGTGTGCGCCGGAATCGGATACCGCTACGGCGTCGACCCGATCCTCGTGCGCGTCGCCTTTGTCGTCTCGACCATCTTCGGAGGTTCGGGCATCCTGCTGTATCTCGCGGGATGGCTGGTTCTCGCCCGCGCTGATACCGGGCCCTCCTCGGCCGAGTCGATGTTCCATCGTCGACGGCGTTCCGAATCCGGCACCAAGACGATCGTCCTGTTGGTGGCACTCGCTATCGCCGCAACCACGATCGGGCCCATCGGGGCCGGAAAGGGCGGCGCTGGACTGATCGGGTTGATGCTGATGCTCGGCGGATTGTGGCTTCTCTACCAACGACAACCAGTCCCGCCGGTGTTGCCCCCGAGCACCTCTCAGTACATCGGTTCCGGAACGGTCTATCCCGGAACAGGATTCACACCCGGACCGTTCACACCCGGCTATTTCACACCCGGCCCGGTCACTCCGGACCAGCCGCCGATCTACACGCCGTACACCAAACTCCCGGACAGCTACATCGCCCCCGAGCCGGCTGTCGATCTTTCCAAGAGCCCGAGCGGTTCCGTCGACGAGCAAGAGCGAACCGTCACGCCGCCGTCCTGGGATCCCCTGGGAGTTGCACCCTTCGCCTGGGATCTTCCCGATCCGGCAGTCAAGAACACTCCCCTGCTGCCCCTTCCACCGAAGCGCCGACGCTCCCGCTGGACACTCACCGTCCTCGGACTCGCGATCATCGCCACATCCGTCACCGGCGCGGCCGGTGCGGCAACCGGCAACGACTGGTTCACGCCGGGCCGCGTCGGTGCCGTCGGACTCGCTGTCATCGCCGCCGGATTGATTCTCGGAGCGTTCTTCCGCAAGGGATACGGACTGCTGGTCGTGACAGCACCACTGGTCGGGTTCGTGATCCTCGCATCGCTGGTCTACCCGCTCCAGTTCGACGCGTCGGGTGAACAGAAGTGGACCCCGACCAACGTCTCCGAGATACAGCCGTCGTACTCCGGTGGCTTCGGCAGCTTCACATTGGATCTGCGCGGCGTCACGTTCACCGAGGACAAAACCGTCGACGTCTCGGCAGCCTTCGGCGAGTTCAAGGTTCTGCTGCCGGAGACCGTCAAGGTACAGAACGACTGCACCGTTGTGATGGGTGACGGATCCCGTTGCCTCGACGGCGGCGTTCACTCGGGAACGCAGGCTAACGCTGATTCTCCGGTCGTCACTGTCAACGCCAAGGCAACATTCGGCAGCTTGGAGGTAGCACAATCATGAGCGACTACGACGACACCATCACCGAACCCGAAGAAACCCGAAAGACCAAGCGCCCGTCCGTACTTCTGCTGATCGCGGGAATCCTGGCGATGCTGGTCAGCGTGTGGGCTCTGCTCGGCCCCTTCTCGCTGGCACCGGCGGCCGACGTTCAGTTCCGGTGGATCTTCGTCGGCGCAGCCGTCGTCGCGGGGCTACTGCTGGTAATCCTGCCGAATCGCAGGAAATAAAAAACTGCTGTGCGCCTTTGTTAACCGCGGAAGGTTAACAAAGGCGCACAGCAGTTTTTGTTCAGTTGGGGATCACTCCCACTCGATGGTTCCCGGCGGCTTGCTCGTCACGTCGAGAACAACGCGGTTGACGTCCGGAACCTCGTTGGTGATGCGCGTGGAAATGCGCTCGAGGGTTTCGTACGGCAAACGCGTCCAGTCTGCGGTCATCGCGTCTTCACTCGAGACGGGGCGCAGCACGATCGGGTGACCGTAGGTGCGGCCGTCGCCCTGGACACCCACGCTGCGCACGTCGGCGAGGAGGACAACGGGACACTGCCAGATCACACCGTCGAGACCAGCGGACGTAAGTTCTTCGCGCGCAATGGAATCTGCGTGACGGAGAATCTCGAGACGCTCCTGAGTAACCTCACCGATGATGCGGATACCCAGACCCGGTCCGGGGAACGGCTGGCGTCCGACGATCTCTTCCGGCAAGCCCAGTTCGCGGCCGACGGCGCGGACCTCGTCCTTGAACAGCAGACGCAGCGGCTCGACGAGCTTGAACTGCAGATCTTCCGGCAGTCCGCCGACGTTGTGGTGGCTCTTGATGTTTGCGGTTCCGGTGCCGCCGCCGGATTCCACGACGTCCGGGTACAGCGTGCCCTGAACGAGGAAGTCGACAGTCGCGCCGTGAGAAGCGTTCTCGCCCAGAACATCACTGACTGCGCCTTCGAAGCTGCGAATGAACTCGCGGCCGATGATCTTGCGCTTGGTCTCGGGGTCGGTGACGCCGGCCAGTTCACCGATGAAGGTGTCAGCAGCATCAACCGTGATGAGACGAGCACCCGTAGCAGCAACGAAGTCGTTCTCGACCTGCGTGCGCTCACCGGCACGCATCAAACCGTGGTCGACGAACACACACGTCAACCGGTCGCCGATCGCGCGCTGAACCAACGCAGCGGCAACAGCGGAGTCGACGCCACCGGACAGACCACAGATGGCATGGCCGTCGCCGACCTGCTCGCGAACCTGCTCGATGAGCGACTCGGCGATGTTGGACGCCGTCCACGCTGCCGGGATACCGGCGATCTCGTGCAGGAAGCGGCTCAGAACCTGCTGGCCGTGCGGGGAATGCAGAACCTCGGGGTGGTACTGGACGCCGGCCAACTTGCGAGCGCGGTCCTCGAAAGCAGCGACGGGAGCGCCTTCGCTGGTCGCGGTGACTTCGAAACCTGCCGGCGCTTCGGTGACAGCGTCACCGTGGCTCATCCAGACAGGCTGCGTCGCGGGAAGTCCGTCGTGAAGTAGTCCACCGGACACCGAGATGTCGGTGCGGCCGTACTCACGGGTTCCGGTCTCGGCGACGGTGCCACCGAGGGCGCCGGCCATGGCCTGGAATCCGTAGCAGATTCCGAATACCGGAATGTCGTGGTCGAAGAGTGCCGGATCAAGCTTCGGGGCGCCGTCGGCATACACGCTGGACGGGCCGCCGGAGAGCACCACAGCCAAGGGGTTCTTGGCCACGATTTCCTCGACGGTCATGGTATGTGGAATCACCTCCGAGTAGACCTTGGCCTCACGAACCCGCCGTGCGATCAGCTGCGCATACTGCGCACCGAAGTCGACGACAAGAACTGGTCTCTGCTGCTCGATATCCGCCACACGTGCAGTCTAATATGCCCAGCTAGTGAACCTGCCCTCCCCCGGACTCTACGCAGCATACGAGGGTCCGGGGGCGACGAAGATCACGCCACTTCAGGCGATACCGGCTTCTTTCCACCCGTGATCTTCACAATCGGAAGAACCAGAGCCGCCGGAGCCGACGCGGGAACGACGGGCGAGTTGGGCGCAATCGGCGACAACCGCTGGTAATCACCACCCTGGGCCGGACGGAGGTCCTGCTCCCCCTTGTTCGGCCACAACGACGCCGCGCGTTCAGCCTGCGCCGCAATGGTCAACGACGGGTTCACACCGAGATTGGCGGACACCGCAGCACCGTCGACGACGCTGAGCGTCGGGTATCCGTAGACGCGCTGATACGGATCGATCACACCGTGGTCCGGATCGGACGCGATTGCGCAGCCACCGAGGAAATGCGCGGTGAGTGGAACGTTGAAGATCTCTCCCCACGTGCCGCCGGCCACGCCGTCGATCTTTTCCGCTACGCGTCGAGTGGCGTCGTTGCCCTCGGGAATCCACGTGGGATTCGGCTCGCCGTGGCCCTGCTTGCTGGTGACCTTACGACGCCCGAAGAGCCCCTTCTTCGTGTACGTCGTGATGGAGTTGTCGAGATTCTGCATGACCAGCGCGATGATGGTCCGCTCGCTCCAGTCCTTGACGGTGAGCATGCGCAGCATCTGGAACGGATTCCTGGCGACGGTGCCCAAGAACGTCACCCACCGCGGCTTGGTTCCGCCGCCGTCGGTCATCAACGTCTGCAGCAGGCCCATCGCGTTGGAACCCTTGCCGTAGCGAACCGGCTCGATATGCGTGTCCTTGCTGGGATGGAACGACGACGTGATCGCCACACCTCGAGTGAGGTCGAGTGCGGGATCCACCTTGTACTTGCCGGCGCCGACGATGGACTCGGAGTTCGTACGCGTCAGCTCACCGAGTTTGTCGGACAGCTTGGGCAGCGCGCCCGTGTCCTTCATGTCGAACAACAGGTGCTGCGTCCCCCACGTACCGGCAGCGAGAATCACGTTGGCTGCGGTGTACGTACGACGATTCTTGCGCTTGAAAGCGCCGGTCCGCTCGGTGAACACGTCCCACGTACCGTCGCGCGACTCACGGAGCCCGGACACCGTTGTCATCGGGATGATGTCGGCACCAGCAGTCTCGGCGAGGCCGAGGTAGTTCTTGAGGAGGGTGTTCTTGGCACCGTGACGGCAGCCGGTCATGCACTCGCCACATTCGATGCAGCCGGTGCGTTCCGGTCCGACACCACCGAAGTACGGATCGGCAGCCTTCTTGCCCGGTTCTCCGAAATAGACTCCGACGGGAGTCTGAATGAACGTGTCGCCGACGCCCATGTCGTCTGCGACCGATTTCATGATCTCGTCGGCCGGCGTCATGTGCGGATTCCGGACGACACCGAGCATCTTCTGCGCCTGCTCGTAGAACGGCGTGAGCTCATCGCGCCAGTCGGTGATGTGCGCCCACTGTTTGTCGTTGAAAAACGGTTCCGGCGGCTGGTACAGCGTGTTCGCGTAGTTCAACGAACCGCCGCCGACGCCGGCACCCGCCAGAATCAGGCAGTCGCGCAGCAGGTGAACCCGCTGAATACCGAAGCATCCCAGCTTGGGTGCCCACAGGAACTTCTTCAGATCCCAGCTGTTCTTCGCAAAATCGGCATCGGCGAACCGTCGACCAGCTTCGATCACACCGACTTTGTAGCCTTTTTCCACGAGACGAAGCGCACTGACGCTTCCGCCGAACCCGGACCCGACGATCAGTACGTCGTAATCCGTCGCCCGTTGTTTGCCCATCAGGAACCTCCACCGTGAACCGTAGTTACTGGCCAGTATGCACCCACTTGCTGTGACTATCACCACAAGGGTGCCCCTAAGCGTAACCGCAGGTAGCAGAAACGGGTGAAAGTCCTGCACAACGAACCGTGGCCCCGGTTCCAGAGGAACCGGGGCCACAGAAACGTACAAACTACGCGCGGACTGTCAGTCCGACCTTCTGGAATTCCTTCAGATCGGAGTAACCCGCCTTCGCCATCGAACGACGCAGAGCGCCGACGAAGTTCAGCGAACCGTACGGATCATCAGAAGGACCGCTGAGAACCTGATCCAGGCTCGGACGATCGCCGTACGACACCGGCAGAAGCGCACCACGAGGCATCGACGGATGCGCCGCAGCCGACGGCCAGTACCAACCGCCGCCGGGAGCTTCCGCAGCCACAGCCAGCGGAGCACCGAGGACAGCAGCGTCCGCACCGCACGCGATGGCCTTCGCGAGGTGACCCGACGTCACGATGTCGCCGTCGGCGATGACGTGGACGTACCGTCCACCCGTCTCGTCCATGTAATCGCGACGAGCAGCAGCAGCGTCGGCAATAGCCGTCGCCATCGGCACTCCGATACCCAGAACCTCACCCGTCGTGGTTGCGCCCTCGGTGGAGCCGTAACCGACGATGACGCCGGCTGCACCGGTGCGCATCAGGTGAAGCGCCGTGCGGTGATCACTCACACCACCGGCGATCACCGGAACGTCGAGTTCCGAGATGAAGGTCTTGAGGTTGAGCGGTTCCTGCTCGTTGTGATCAACGTGCTCGGCCGAAATGATCGTGCCGTGAACGACCAACAGGTCGATTCCCGCCTTGACCAATGCCGGCGTCAATGCACGGGCGTTCTGCGGGCTCACTCGAACCGCCGTCGTCACACCCGAAGCATTGACCTGAGCAACCGCAGCAGCCAACAGTTCCGCCTGCAGCGGAGCCGCATGCAACTCCTGCAGGTAACGGATGGCCGCGTCGACGCCACCGTCTGCTTCCGCGATCTCGACAAGGCGAGCCAGCTTGGCCTCGACATCCGCGTGACGACCCCACAGGCCTTCACCGTTGATGACTCCGAGCCCGCCGCGCTTGCCCAATTCGATTGCGAAGGTCGGTGAGACCAAGGCATCGGTCGGATGAGCGAGGACTGGAATGTCGAACCTGTACGCGTCGATCTGCCAAGCAGTCGACACCTCCTTGGACGAACGGGTTCGCCGGGAGGGAACGATGTTCACATCGTCCAGTTCGTAGGTACGTCGGGCCGTACGGCCCATTCCGATTTCAACGAGGTCGCGCACGCGCGCCCCTTTCTCGTGACAGATGAACTAGCGAACTGAACTAGCGAGCGGCCGAATTACCGGGCAGCATAGTTGGGAGCTTCGACAGTCATGGTGATGTCGTGCGGGTGGCTTTCCTTCAACCCGGCAGCCGTGATCTGGACGAACTGAGCGCCCTGCAGATGCTCGATCGTGGCACTGCCCGTGTAACCCATGGCAGCACGCAGACCACCGGTGAGCTGATGCGTCACCTGTGACAACGGACCGCGGAACGGAACCCGTCCTTCGATGCCCTCCGGAACCAACTTGTCCTCGGAGAGGACGTCGTCCTGGAAGTAACGGTCCTTGGAGTACGACTTGGCCTCGCCGCGCGACTGCATCGCACCGAGCGAACCCATGCCGCGGTAGCTCTTGAACTGCTTGCCGCCGACCAGGATCAGCTCACCCGGCGACTCGGCAGTACCAGCCAGGAGCGAGCCGAGCATGGCCGTCGACGCACCGGCAGCAAGAGCCTTGGCGATGTCGCCGGAGAACTGCAGTCCGCCGTCGGCGATCACGGGAATGCCGAGAGGCTTGCATGCCGCGGCCGCTTCGAGGATGGCCGTGACCTGGGGAGCACCGACGCCGGCAATGACACGGGTCGTGCAGATGGAACCGGGACCGACGCCGACCTTGACGGCATCGACGCCTGCGTTGACAAGTGCCAATGCACCGGCGCGCGTAGCGACGTTGCCGCCGATGATCTGAACCCGCTCGCCCAATTCACGCTTGAGCTTGACGATCATGTCGAGAACGTTGGACGAATGACCGTGCGCACTGTCCACCACCAGTACGTCCACACCGGCGTCGGTAAGCGCCATAGCGCGCTGGAAGGCATCGTCGCCGGCACCGACTGCGGCACCGACGAGCAGACGACCGTCACGGTCCTTGGTGGCATACGGATGCTGCTCAGTCTTGACGAAGTCCTTGACCGTGATCAGGCCGGTGAGCTTGCCGTTGCCGTCGATGATCGGAAGCTTCTCGATCTTGTGACGACGAAGAAGACCCAGTGCAACGTCTGCAGTGACGCCTTCCTGAGCGGTGATCAGCGGCATCTTGGTCATGATCTCGACGACCGGACGGTTCTGGTCGACCTCGAAACGCATGTCACGGTTCGTGACGATGCCCACCAACTGGCCGGCGTCGTCTGTGACCGGGAGACCCGAGATGCGGAAGCGAGCGCACTTCGCGTCGACCTCGCCCATCGTGTCGGTCGGCTTACACGTGACGGGATCGGTGACCATGCCGGCCTCCGAGCGCTTGACGGTCTCGACCTGCCCGGCCTGGACCTCCACCGACGAGTTGCGGTGCAGAACACCCATACCGCCGGCGCGCGCCATGGCAATCGCCATGCGCGACTCGGTGACCGTGTCCATCGCGGAGCTGACCAACGGGATACGCAGACGAATATCGCGGGTCAGCTGACTCGACGTGTCGACCTGACTCGGAATGACATCGGACGCTGCAGGCAACAGCAGTACGTCGTCATAGGTCAGCCCGAGCATTGCGACCTTGTTGGGGTCGTCTCCTCCGGTGTGTACATGCCCTGCAGAACTAGTCATGCGGTCAGGACCCTCCATGGACCTAGATTCGCCTGGTCGGCAGCCGCTGTGGCAGCTACCTCGAAGCGGATTACGAAAGCTGGATATCGGATAGAAGGCACCTGCACAGAAAGATATTCCTGGCACCTTTTCCCGGCGTTGCACACCATGGTATCGGCTCCCGCATTGGTCCGAACCATCCCACCCACGCTGCGGGTACGCGTAACAAGTGGCGCCAACCCCCCTGACCTGCGTACCGTGGTGCTGTGCGTGATCAACTGCCCCCCGGTCTGCCGCCAGATCCTTTTGCCGGCGACCCCGCTGACCCTTCCGCGGCTCTCGATGCCATCGAGCCGGGTCAACCACTCGACCCTCAAGAACGGCAGGCCGTCGAGGAAGATCTCGCTGACCTCGCGGTTTACGAGGCCCTCCTCGCTCATCGTGGCATCCGCGGACTCGTGGTGTGCTGCGAAGACTGCCAACAAGACCACTACCACGACTGGGACATGTTGCGGGCAAACCTGCTCCAACTCCTCGTCGACGGAACCGTCCGCCCCCACGAACCCGCCTACGACCCCATGCCTGAGGCATATGTCACGTGGGATTACTGCCGTGGGTATGCCGACGCATCCATGAACGAAGCGATGCACGGCGACGGATTCGACGCCTGACCCCTAGCGCATACAAGAGTGGGCCGACAAGCTGATGCTTGTCGGCCCACTCTTTTGTGTCTGCTGAATCTATTGCTACTGAACAGGTTTCACTGTTATCAGGACGGAGTGTTCACATTCGGCGACGTGGTTGTCGTCTTCGACGACGGAGTCGTCGTTGAAGAGGACGGAGCGCTCGTGGATGTCGGCGTGCTCGTCGACGGACTCGGGTTGGTCGACGACGGCGGCGGAAGTTCCGGGTTGGACGTCGACGTCACCGGACCCGTGCCCGGAATCTCCACGTTGGTTGATGTACTCGGCTGCGTCGGAATCGACGTCACCGACGCGGCCGGCAGGCTCGTTTGCCCACCGGTGGTGCTGGAAATCGGCGGAGCGATCGGAGTTCCGGTTACCTGCGCCTGGGTCATCAACTTGCCCCATCGCTCGACGAGATCCGTCTTCTCCTGCGAATCCTTCACATCACCAGCGCGCTGCGCTGCGTTGTCGAGGACCTTCTTCGCTTCGGGAATGTCACCGGCGGCCAACAACCGCTCAGCCTTCTCGAGTTCGGACGTCGTATCGATCTTCGCCACGGTCGAATTTGCTTCGTCCGCGAAGACAACCTGCTTCACACCCCACAGTGCGTCGCCGGGCTGCGCATCGTAAGCAAGCATCGAACCGCCACCGAACACCACTGCCGCCACAGCTGCCGCAGCCGCTATCGGACGCACCAGCCGCAGCCGTGAACGTGAACGCTCTCGGTCGGCGATACTCGGCGGAGCCGATTCGATAGCCGCGATCACATCTTCGAGAAGAGGGCCTTCCGGCATCGGAGTCGACACGACGTCGTCTCGCCACTTCGACAGAATCAGTGCCAGCTCGTACTGCTCAGTGCTATCAGTCGTTACCGGCCCACCACTCGAAATCGCTTCGATCAACGCGTCGTCACGCCGAACCGCAGCTAGATCTACCGGTGCCCCGTCATCGGTGAGACCGGCTGCGAGGTCGTCGAGATCGGAAGGATCACGTTTCTCGTCTCTAGCCATAGCTCTCACCCGCTTTCGTTACTACTTTTTTCAGTTTCGCGATCGCCCGATGCTGGGCGACTCGTACAGCTCCGGCGGTACTCCCGACGGCGGCGGCCGTCTCTTCGGCCGACAGCCCGACAACCAACCGGAGAATCAAGATTTCTCGATGCTTCTCCGGCAATGTGCCGAGCAGTTCTTGCATTTGTCTACTGGATTCCGAATCGAGCGCTCGTTGCTCGGGTCCGTCGTCAAGTGCGATTACATCCGGTACTTCGGCTACGGGCTCCGACTTGTTACGTGCGGAGCTTCGATGCGCGTCAGCAACCTTGTGTGCAGCGATGCCGTACACAAAAGCCATGAAGGGTCGTCCCTGATCCTGATAACGCGGCAATGCGGTCATCACAGCCAGACACACCTCCTGCGCGACGTCATCGGCAGACAGGTGACCTCTCTCCGCCGCACCCACCCGACCACGGCAGTAACGAACCACCATCGGTCGAATGTTTTCCAAAACCAAAGCTAGAGCTGTACGGTCGCCCTGCGCTGCAGCGGCGACCGCGGAGTCCAACTCATCGCTCGTATTAGTCATCGTCAGCGAAAATCCTGGCGTTACAGTGGCACTTCCCGAGTGGGTGTGCTTCCACTCTCAGCGGAACCCTCTAAGAGTAACCATCCAGACCGACTGGTCCGCGCATCCCCGGCCCGCTGCGGCATCGTTTCTCTGTTCGAGACTCGTCCGCTATTTCGTGGCACACCTCACTACGACGGGCTACGGAAAACGCCCCCACGGAGTGCGATCACCGTGTCGAGGACGCTCGAATTCGGCGTCGTCGCGACGCCGCTCACACCCTCGATCAGCATCGAGGAAGCCCAGGCCAAGGGCAACAACCCGAACTCCATGCACTGATCGAACACCGCCCGTGCACGCTGCGCCGCCTCATTCGCGTCGAAACCCGTCATCGCGGCACAACGCAAGAGGTCCGATTTCACCTTGTGCCGGACAGAGCCGCAATCGCCGGACAGTTCGACGGCATTATCAGCGTGTCGAAGCGCGCGGGTGAAGTCTCCGGACGCCAGCGCAAGCTCCGCAGAGACCCATTCGAGCCTGATCGACTGGCGCCACAGTCCTTCACCGATGCGCTCTCCGCATTCCGCGAGAAGGCGCCAACCCAGCGGAAGTCGTCCGACGCCGAGTGCGTCGGCAGCCAGGCCGGTAAGCGCATCACAGGCAGCGGCGTCCACCGATGGCGATGGGTCGAGTCCGGCAACAATCGCGAGCGCCCGACCGTCGTCAAGCGCAGCCTGTGCGTGCCAGCCCGTTTGCCGCCGAAACGACGCCCGCGTACTCGCGGCCAACGACGCGAACGTCCGTTCGTGATCTGTGACCTGGCCGGCAGTTCTCCGGTCCACCACATCCAGTGCGGCGCGCGCCTGCGCATAGCGCCCTTGTCCGCCGAGTGCGACCGCGGTCAACCACCAACTCTCGACCGAAGCAGGGACTGGAAGCAGGACGAGTTGAGGTTCCGCACCAAAGGCCACGGACTGCACAGTTGTCGACACCGTCAGATCATTGCAGTCGCAGCCGGGCAGTCAGTTCCGGGCAGCCAGTTCACGGCAAGCAGCTCACGGCAAGCAGTTCAGTGCTGGCGCTACGCCAGCGCGTCCCAGATACCGGGATGGAAAAATGGACCATCTTCGTCGTCGTTCACCAAATATTCAGCCAAATGCAGAATTCTCGTTACTTCGATATTTAACAGAAACATAGCTGTTACGTTAACTACACATTACTTATCGGACGCTTGCCCAACTGTCAATATGCGACGTTAGTCCGAATAATGCCCGCTCAACATAGTCCTGTCCACCGAGCCCGTAGGGCTCAAAACGGTAGCCAGTCACGACCCGTCACAAATATTTGCCATTTGACCTGCTAGTTTCAATTTCAATTACATGAAACCTTTACACATCACACCGCACTGTAAGTTATTGCCGAAATACTCACTTACGCACGAAGTGGCCGAAATGTAAATATTTTCCTCGTTAACTCTTGCCTTGCGGAATATGCCGATTCCCACTCGCGAGCCTATTGACGCGATTTACTCAGCACCCTTACGGTTAGCGAGCGCGAACATGCAGAAGGCCCGGATAATCTTCGGGCAACTTGATCCGCTCGTTGAACAAGACGAGCTTGCAGTAAGGAGTCAATATGCCTGCACCGAATCATCTTCCCGGGCCGAACGCAGACATCTGGGACTGGCAGATGCACGGACTGTGCCGCGGAGTCGACTCCTCGATGTTCTTTCACCCGGATGGCGAACGTGGTCGAGCCCGAACTCAGCGAGAGACCCGTGCCAAGGAGATGTGCCGTCAGTGCCCGGTTCTCATTCAGTGCCGTAGTCACGCGTTGACCGTTTCCGAGCCGTACGGCATCTGGGGCGGGATGTCGGAGACCGAACGTGAACTTCTCGCGCGTCACCGCCGGAACGGGCGCCTCGCCTCCTGAAGACGCGGCGCGCCCAGCGGCACAGCAAGATCGGCTCACACAGCACGATCTGCACACCGAGACCAGAACGCCCCCGATGAACTCGGGGGCTTTCTCATTTTCTCGAGAACTCCACCCATCCATCGCGGCGCCGACTCCGAATGCCTTGTACAGACGTGCACACCAGCACTTCATTTACGGAAGGCAGACCCATGAACGCATCTACCTCGACTCGAGTTCTGGCAGTCACGGCAGCAGCATCATTTGCACTCGTCGGCGTCGTCGGTTGTTCCTCCGACAAGGAAGATTCATCGAGCGCCACGTCCAGCGCGGCAATGACAAGTTCGAACATGGCAATGACTCCGAGCAGCGCGATGGCACCCGCCTCGGATCTGGTCGGCGCGGGTTGCGCCGAATACGCGGCATCCGTACCCACCGGCGCCGGCTCGGTAAGCGGAATGGCTCAGGACCCCGTCGCGACAGCAGCATCGAACAACCCCTTGCTGACCACGCTGACTGCCGCGGTATCCGGCCAGCTCAATCCTGACGTCAACCTCGTCGACACCCTTAACGGCGGCCAGTTCACCGTCTTCGCTCCCATCGACTCGGCGTTCGCCAAGATCGACCCGGCCACCATCGACACCCTCAAGACCGATAGCGCGACGCTGACGAAGATCCTCACCTACCACGTAGTTCCCGGGCAGATCGCTCCCGACGCGATCGACGGAACACACCCGACTGCCGAGGGCGGAACCGTCACGGTGACCGGTTCGGGCGACAACATCAAAGTCAACGACGCAACGGTTGTCTGCGGCGGAGTCAAGACTGCCAATGCCACCGTTTACCTCATCGACTCGGTATTGATGCCGAAGTAATCCTCACTGCTGTGCGCCTTTATTACCCGCCCGCGGTTAACAAAGGCGCACAGCAGGCTACGGTTGTACTCGATGAAGTCAGACGAGGCACCGGATGAGGCTGATACCTGCCCGACGGAAAACTCTGCCGCACGCACCGCGCGAGTCACGGAATCTCGTGAACTCGCGCTCATTCTCGAGCAGGTAGCGCGCGGTGATCAATCGGCGTTCGCCGAGTTCTACGATCGGACCAGCTCGCGCGTCTACGGAATGGTTCTCCGTGTTCTTCGCGATCCGGGTTTCTCCGAGGAAGCGGTTCAAGAGGTATATCTCCAAGCGTGGAGCGCTGCAGAGCAATTCGACGCCGCTCGCGGGTCGGCGCTCGCGTGGCTACTCACCCTGGCGCACCGGCGAGCAGTCGACAGGGTTCGGTCCGAGCAGTCGAGTTCGGACCGCCAGACCCTCTACGACACAACAAACACGACACCGGAGTTCGATGTCGTCAGTGAAGAAGTCACCCGCAGAGACGAACATCGCGCCATCACGGCCTGTTTGGAAACGCTGACGCCGACGCAACGAGAATCTGTGACCCTCGCCTATTACGGCGGGCGAACGTACCGCGAGGTGGCCGAAGACCTCGGCGTGGCGATACCCACGATAAAGTCACGAATTCGCGACGGACTTATCCGGCTACGCGGATGCCTGGGGGTGAACTGAGATGGACGAAGAGCTGATCGCCTGGGCGTACACCTATGCGATAGACGCCCTCGATCCCGACGAGCGTCGGGCCGTCGACGTTCTCCTGGCCGGCACCGACGCGGCCACCCGCGCCGAATTCGAATCGCAGGTCCGGCTCACCGCCGAGACGATGGCGGAACTGAGCACGGTCGACGCGCTCGAACCGCCACCCGCACTTCGCAATCGGATTCTCGATACCGTCGCGCTGACGCCGCAAACACCCGAGCAGGCTCCCCCGGTATCACTGGCAGAGCGTCGTAAGCGCCGCAGTCCGTGGGTCATGGTACTCGCCGCAGCAGCAGCAGCGGTCATCGTCGTGGGCGGGATCGGCATCGGATTTCAGGTCAGCGACAACACCCCGTCCCCGAACACGGCGTCGGAGATCATGGCCGCGCCCGACGTACACTCCACCACTCTGGACGTCCCCGGCGGCGGAACAGCAACCACCGTCTACTCCCCGTCCGAAGACGCTGCGGTGTTGACGATGAACAACGTGACTCCCCCGAGTCCGGACACGGTTTACCAGATGTGGCTCGTCGAGGACGACACCATGACACCCGCCGGCACCATGTCTCCTTCCGACGTCAAACCCACCACTCAGGTTGTCCTCGACGGCATCGGCTCCAATACGAAATTGGCGTTCACGGTAGAACCGCCCGGCGGATCGCCGCAGCCGACAGGCCAACCGTTCGCGATGATCCCGCTCATCTAACGAAGACCGAAAGAAGGGATCCCCCACCGATATTCGGCGGGGGATCCCTTTTTCGTGAAGCTGTGAAACTAGTGGCTGTGACCGTGTCCGGTGTCAGCTACTGCGTCGACAGGCTTCTCGACGATTGCGCTCTCGGTGGTCAGGATCATCCGAGCGACGGAAGCGGCGTTGACCACTGCCGAACGGGTGACCTTGACGGGGTCGATGACGCCGTCGGCGAGGAGGTCGCCGTAGGTGAGGGTCGCAGCGTTGAAGCCGTGGCCCTTGGGCAGATCGGCAACCTTGTGGACGACGACGGAACCGTCGACGCCGGCGTTGGTGGCGATCCAGAACAACGGAGCGTTCAGAGCTGCGCGGACAACGGCAACGCCGGTGGCCTCGTCGCCGGTGAAGCCGAGGTTGCCGATGAGCTCGGTGCCGGCCTGAACCAGTGCCGATCCACCGCCGGGGACGATGCCCTCGGCGACAGCTGCCTTGGCTGCGTTGACCGCATCCTCGACGCGGAACTTACGTTCCTTGAGCTCGGTCTCGGTGGCTGCGCCGACCTTGATGACCGCGACGCCGCCGGACAGCTTCGCCAGACGCTCTTCGAGCTTCTCGCGATCCCAATCCGAATCGGTGTTCTCGATCTCGCGACGCAACTGTGCGACGCGGGTGGCGATGTCTTCTTCGGTGCCGGCACCGTCGACGATGATGGTCTCGTCCTTGGTGACGACGACGCGGCGTGCGCCACCGAGCAGTTCGAGCCCGGCTTCCTTGAGGGAGAGGCCCACGTCGGTGTTGATGACCGTGCCGGCGGTGACGACGGCGAGGTCGTCGAGGAACGCCTTGCGACGGTCACCGAAGAACGGCGCCTTGACGGCGACGGCCTTGATCGTCTTGCGGATGGAGTTCACCACGAGGGTGGAGAGAACTTCACCTTCGACGTCCTCGGCGATGATCAAGAGCGGCTTGCCGGATTCGGCAACCTTCTCGAGCAGCGGGAGGAAATCGGGAAGTGAGGCGATCTTCTCGCGGAACAGGAGGATGAGTACGTCTTCGTACACGGCCTTCTGTGAGTCCATGTCGGTGACGAAGTAGGGCGAGAGGTAGCCCTTGTCGAACTGCACACCTTCGGTGACAACGAGTTCGGTGGCGACGGTGGAGGATTCCTCGACCGTCACGACGCCGTCGGTGCCGACGCGGGTGAGTGCCTCGCCGACCATGTCGCCGATTTCTTCGTCACGCGAAGAAACGGTGGCAACCTGAGCGATCGACTTCTTGCCTTCGACGGGGGTCGCAGCGGCAATGAGTGCCTCGACGACCTTGTCTGCGGCAGCGTTGATTCCGACGCCGAGTGCCATCGGGTTTGCACCGGCGGCGATGTTCTTGAGGCCGCCGCGGACGATCGCCTGAGCGAGGACCGTAGCGGTGGTGGTGCCGTCGCCGGCAACATCGTTGGTCTTGGTGGCGACGCTCTTGACGAGCTGCGCACCGAGGTTCTCGAAGGGATCTTCGAGGTCGATCTCACGGGCGATGCTCACACCGTCGTTGGTGACGGTCGGTCCGCCGAAAGCCTTGGCGAGCACAACGTGGCGTCCACGCGGGCCCAAGGTGACCTTGACGGCGTCGGCGAGCTTGTCGACACCAGCTTCGAGAGCGCGCCGTGCGGTCTCGTTGAACGCAATTTGCTTTGCCATCTGTTCTGCCTGCTCCTGAATCTTAGGGACGCTGCGCGTGAACGCACTCCGCCCCGGGATCCTGTGTGGACTCCGGGGCGGATCACGTATGTCTTACTTGGAGACGACAGCCAGCACGTCGCGTGCCGACAGAATCAGGTACTCCTGGCCGGCGTACTTGATCTCGGTTCCGCCGTACTTGGAGTAGATGACCGTGTCACCCTCCTTGACGTCGACCGGGATGCGGTTGCCCTGCTCGTTGACGCGGCCTTCGCCGACTGCAACGACGGTGCCCTCCTGGGGCTTTTCCTTGGCTGTGTCAGGAATGACCAGGCCGGAAGCCGTCGTCGTTTCAGCCTCGTTGGCCTGGACGAGGATCTTGTCCTCGAGCGGCTTGATGTTGACGCTCGCCACGATGAGCCCTCCACTTTGGGGTATGTGCGTCCGAGGCAATCCTCGAACCGCTGTTTGGTTTACCGTTTACGGCACGTCCTGAGTTCCGTCGTCGCGGGAGCCGGAACTCGATCAGCGCCAATTGGCACTCTATACGTGAGAGTGCCAACCCTCAAGGACTGGGCACATATTTTCTGTTACGTCCTGGGCGAAATCGGACGCCCGCACTGTTCGTTCACCTATTGTTCATGCGTGACGAATATCAATCGCCGTAGTTTCCTGACCTTTGCCGGACTCGGTGCCGTAGGCGCCGTCGGACTGGGCAAGCCCTGGGGGCTGCAGTACGCCGGAGCCGCGCCACTCCCCACATCGGGCGCCGGCACCACTCTCGAAGCTGTGGCAACCCCGATCGGCAGCAGCGGCTACCGCAAGCTCGAAGCAGGCCCGGCCTGGGCGAACATCGTCCGCGGAGAACTTGCAGAACCCAAGTCCGGGCGTGAAGACCGTCGCACTCCCCTGGCCTCGATCGTGCAGCTGACGGACGTCCATATCGTCGACGCCCAGTCGCCGATGCGGTTCGAGTACGTGCACCAGTTCACGGGTTCGGCGTTCCGCCCGCAGGAGACACTGACCGCGCACGGTCTGATTTCCCTTGTCCGACGCGTCAATTCCCTCGCGTGTGGTCCGCATACGGCACGTCCGTTCGACGCTGTCGTCACCACGGGCGACAACACGGACAACAAGGAACATGCCGAACTCGACTGGTTCCTCACCGCGCTCAACGGCGGCACCGTGGTTGCGAACACCGGCGCCAAGGACCGTTACGAAGGCGTCCAGAACTCCGGGGCCAACCTGTACTGGAACCCCGAATCCCCGATGCTCGACATGTACAAGAAGGCCGGCTTTCCCGAGATTCCCGACTTCTTCGGCGCGGCATTCACCCCGGTGTCCAGCCCCGGCCTGAACACGCCCTGGTACTGCGTGTTCGGCAACCACGACGATTCGGTGTCCGGCACAGTGCCCAGCGGAATCCCGCCGCTCGAGGCGATGTACACCGGCTCCTTGAAGTTCGAGGTTCCCGGCACTCCGGAACAGGCGAAGCAGATCGATATCGCCACCAAATTCGATCCGAGCGCCATTCCGGGAATCCTGTCGGCATTCACGACGCCGCCGCGTCAGGTCACACCCGACCCGGCTCGTGCCCCGTTCACCCCGAAGCAGTTCATTGCGGCCCACCTCGAACCGCAACACGCCGGTCCCGGGCCGGTCGGGCATGGATTTGCACCCGATGCCGGCCACACCGGAATCGGCTACTACTCGTTCGAGATCGCTCCCGGTGTCGTCGGAATCAGCATGGATTCCACGAACCGCGCCGGACTCGTCGACGGTTCACTGGGCGCAGCCCAGTTCCGCTGGATCGAGGACACCCTCCGCGCCGGCAGCAGAACGTTCTACGACACGGCCGGTTCGCGCATCACCCAGGGCGGGGACGACACCTACTTCGTTCTGTTCAGCCACCACACGAGCGACACGATGGACAACCTCATCCCCGACCCCGAGAACATTCTCGAGCCGCGACTGCGTGGTTCGCAGCTTCTCGACCTACTGCACCGCTTCCCCAACGTGCTTGCCTGGGTCAACGGCCACACCCACGAGAACAAGATCACTCCGTGGCCCGGGGCAACCCCGGAGCAGGGGTTCTGGGAGATCAACACTGCCTCTCACATCGACTTCCCGCAGCTCGGCCGGATCATCGAGATCGCGGACAACCACGACGGCACGGTCTCACTCCTTGCGACCCTGTTCGAAGCCGAGAGCCCGTACTCCGTCGATCACAGCAACAAGTCGCCCGAGGGCCTGGCGTCGCTGTACCGCGAACTTTCCTTCAACGACATTCACCGCGATCCCGCACTGACCGGCGCGGGCGTCGATCAGAACGTCGAATTGCTCGTGCCCGTCATTCGCTAGCTTCATCCGTCACCTCCTGCTGTGTCCTGTGCTGCTTGGACCAGGACACAGCAGCGACGACAAACCGGACGCCGAAGCCGATCAGCACCAGATTGCACACGATCTGCAGGGACACCAATGCCCGGGCCAGATCAGTTTGTGCTGCGATGTCTCCGAAACCCACCGTCGAGAAGACCGTGAGCGAGAAGTACAGCGCCGCCATTCTCGACAGAGGCTCGGTGAAACTGGCCGGGTCGGCACGCTCGACCGCAAAGTAGGTCATCGCGACGACCAAAAGGTAAGTCGGAACTACGACCGACGCCATCTCGACGGCCTGCAACGCGGGAACGTCGGAGTCCAGGATTCGTTTGACCTGCCAGGCGGTGACCCCCAGCACCGCGATCCCGCCGAAGATCAAGAGGGCAAATGCCCCGCCGGTATGGGCATCGGGCCACGGCAGCAGAAAGTACGCACTTCCCAGAGCGAACACCGTCAACGTCGGACGTAGCAGGGCACCGGCGATCAACTTGCGCCGTCGACTCGCATCTATCGCACTGGTTCCGACTTTTTTTCGCATAGATCCATAATCGACAATCCTGCTGGTAAAACCACCCTTTCGGTCCGAAAATCTCACCTTCTTGCAAGAAAGTACTGAGCAATCGTCACGATCGTTCTGTAACGTTCATGTAACGGCGGCCGAAATGCTGTCACAGGAACACCAGCGAGGAGGTGCAAGATGAGTTGTTCACTGGGAATCTCCACCGGGTCGTCGGGCGTCTACTCCGCATTCGTCGATACCGATTCCGCTTCTGCCGTACCGGGCAGATTGACAGCTGAAGTACGGTTCGTCTCTGCTGATCAGGTTCACACCAATGTCGGCGACCTCGTGCGCGCATCGATCAAACTGATGACCACTCAGGTCTCGGATCGAGCCGGCGCGCCGCGGTCCATCGGAGTCACATTCCGCACGAACGAACAGCTCGCGAGCATCCGTTCCGCACTGTCTCGCTCGTCAGATCTTGTTCGGCTCATCCCCGAGCCTGCAGCAGTGCACGCCTATCTCTCCGAAACCGGAAAGGTCGAGCGGTACAGCACAACTGCCCATATCGATCTCGGCGATCACGGGCTGGCCGTCTCCATCGTGGACCACAGCGGTGAGGTTCTCGCTGCCGAACGTACCGACGTTCTGACCGGCGCCGGCATCGATCGCGCCCTCGTCGATTTTGTCACCGAAACAGCGGCTCAGCACCTCGGCCGGTACGCCGACGCCGCACTTCTCGTGTCCCGCTGCCACGTCGCCAAAGAACAGCTTTCCACGATGCGCAGCGTCACCGTCGACCTGCCACTGAAACCGATCATGGTCACTCGCACCCAGTTCGAGGACATCATCGCCCCGGACATCGCCCGCGCCGTCACCTTCATCCGCGGCGTGCTGGCCGACGCACCCCGAACCGTCGAGGCCGTAGTCCTCATCGGTGGCGGCGCGCACATCCCGGTCGTCACTTCGGCAATTGCCGACGCCGTGGATCTCCCCATTGTCGAACTCGACGAACCCGAAGCTGCTGCCGCCAAAGGTGCTGCGCTACTTGCCGATTCAGTGACCTCGTTGCGCTACGCATTGTCCGCACCCGACAGTACCGAACGGACGGGAACAGCAGTGCGGGCGTCCGGCGCTTTGATCGGCGCCCTGGTGGTCGGCGGCCTCGTCTTCGGTTACGGTGCCAAAGAATTGGTGCCGACGGACGATACTCCGATTTCACCCGCCGGTACCGGGTCCACCACGTCTCGCACGACCAGCGAAATCAGTCCGAGCGTCGGTTCGACATTGATTCCGTCCAACGATCCTTTGCCTTCGGCTGCGGTACAAGCCGACCCGACTTACCGCTACCCCCTGACACAGCGCTACCCCACGCACCAGTACACGTTGCCGCCGGCGCCGCTGCCCGATACTTCGCGTCCCACCGCTGCGCTACCCGAGACGTCGACGGCCACAACCGATCCGACCACTACGGCACCGCCCACTACCGTGCCCACGACAACACAGACAACACCGCCGACATGGCCGACGATCCCCGGCATCACGCTGCCCGATCCGCCGGCTTGGTGGCCGCAGCCCGGCGCGAATGCACCGATCGCGCCGCCCGAACAAAGCCCCGGAAACGACAAGACTCCGGCCGGCGAGGACACCACCGCACCGACTACAGCAACCACTCCCGCTGCTGCGCCGCCTTCCGGCACCGATCGGGAACTGACCCCGGCCGGCTGATCTCAGCGCAGGACTTGGCTGACCGAGACCGACAATCCCGGGTCGGTTGCCACGCTCAACTCGGACGGCCCAGCCCCGGCACCGATCAGGTGCGCTGCCAGGGAAGCAATCATCACGCCGTTGTCGGTGCAGAGTCGCGGCTTCGGGATTCGCAGCGTCAGACCAGCTTCGGCGCACCGCTCTTCGGCGAGGCTGCGAATCCGAGAGTTCGCGGTAGCGCCGCCGCCGAGAACGAGAGTGTCCACGCCTACGTCCTTGGCTGCACGAACCGCCTTCATCGTCAGGACGTCGGCGACAGCTTCCTGGAAGGACGCCGCGATGTCCGGAATCGAAATCGCTTCGTCTGCACGCTGTTTGGACTCGACATACCGCGCAACTGACGTCTTGAGCCCGGAGAACGAGAAGTCGTGCCGAGAGTCACGGGAGCCGGTCATGCCGCGAGGGAACGCAATTGCCTTCGGATCACCCTCCTGCGCAGCCGCATCCAACGCCGGGCCACCGGGGAATCCGAGACCGAGGAGCCGCGCGACCTTGTCGAACGCTTCACCGGCAGCATCGTCGACGGTTGTTCCGAGTTCGACGATCGGCTTACCCAGATCCTCGACGTGAAGTAGATGCGTATGCCCACCGGACACCAGCAGCGCCACGCACGACGGCAACGGTCCGTGTTCGAGCGTATCCACCGACACATGTCCACCGAGGTGATTAACCGCGTAGAACGGGATGTTCCACGCTGCCGCATACGCTTTGGCTGCGGCCACGCCCACCAACAGTGCTCCGGCCAAACCGGGTCCGATCGTCACAGCCAACGCGTCGGGCTTGTCGATACCCGCAACTGCCAGAGCGCGTCGCATGGTCGGGACAATGGCCTCGAGATGTGCGCGCGACGCCACCTCCGGCACCACACCGCCGAAGCGGGCGTGCTGATCCACACTCGACGCCACTTCGTCCGCCAACAACGTGCAGGTTCCGTCACCGTTCCACCGAACGATACCGACTCCCGTTTCGTCGCAAGAGCTTTCGACACCCATGACGATCATGCTTGCTGCTCCTCATTCTCGCGGACACCCGCGGCACGGCGCCGCATCGTGTACGCATCTGCCCCACTGGGCTGGTAGTACTTCTTTCGGGTTCCGACGATCTCGAATCCCTCTCGCCGGTACAGCGCGATTGCCGGTTCGTTGTCCGTGCGCACTTCCAGGAACACCGCTGCTCCGCGCTCGTCGGCCAGAGTCAAGAGTGCATCGAGAAGCGCGCCGCCGATACCGCGGCGCTGCGCCCCCGGATCCGTTCCGATGGTGTGCACTTCGGCCTCGATGTCAGGCGGAGCGCCCAGCAACGCGATTCCCGCATACCCGAGGACATGGCCACTTGGCTCACGGGCCACGAAGTAGTGATTGTGGGATCCTGCCAATTCGGAGACAAAAGCCTGAGCGCTCCACGGTCCGTCCCCCGCGAAGAGAGCACGTTCCAACTCCGCACACCGCTCGGCGTCGTCAACTGTCATCGACGCGATGGTGAAACTCATAGTCCGCGTTCCGCCAACGTTTTGGCGTCGGGGCGCCGTAGGTACAACGGCTCGAGCGGTTCCGGAATCGAACCAGCCAGAATCTCTACGGCCGCGGCCTTGACCAATCCTGCCGGTGACGGCGTCTCCGCCGGCACCACCCGCAAATCGAAAAGGTCTACGTGCGACGCAGATCCGGCGATGCGCGTCGACGGCGACGCCTCCACATCACCCGGGGAATTCACGTCAGGCCCCTCGACGCGCACGCCCTTGTCGTAACGCGCCCAATAGATTTCGCGTCGACGCGCATCGGTCACGACCAGGAGGTTTTCCGCAGTCTCGACGGCCGCGGCAATAGCGTCCAGGCTGCACACGCCGTAAACGGGGATACCCAAGGCGTCACCGAACGCGGCACCCGTCGCCATCCCGACCCGCAAACCCGTATACGGGCCCGGACCGACGCCCACCACAACTGCTCCGATGTCGGCCGGGGTGATCGAAGCCTCGGCCAGGCATTCGAGGACATGCGGGGTGAGCACCTCGGCATGAGCACGGGGGTTCACGGTCACTCGACCGGCAAGGGTCTCCACCTCGCCGGACACCGACAGTGACAATTTGTCGGACACCGACAGTGAAGATTCGTCGGACGCCGACAGCAAAACAACTCCAGCAGTCACAGCCGGAGTAGAAGTATCAATCGCGAGAACAAGCACGATATCTCAGAGTACTCGCACGTGAGCAACTACTTTCGGGCCGGGAGGAGTGTCACGACGTCCACGACCAACTGGCAGTCCTCACATCCGACTCGGGTTCGCGGTGAAGTTGCACCCGTAAGTGACGCTCGACCAGTCGCTCCACGACGTCGCCGCCCCATTCGACCACGACTACGGCGTCGGTGAGGTCGGTATCCAGGTCGAGAGCATCGAGCTCGTCGAGGGCATGCGGGCCACTGTCGCCGAGTCGGTAGGCGTCGACGTGAATCATCCCGACCGGCTGTGCGCCGCCGGGGCGGACCCCCGGGCGATGCTCACGCGCAATCACGAACGTCGGCGACGTCACCCGACCTTGGACGCCCAGTCCAGCCCCGATACCGCGGGTCAGAGCGGTCTTCCCGGCACCGAGCGGACCGTCGAGAACCACAAGATCACCGGCGACGAGTCCGGAGGCGATCAGACGTCCGAATGCCTCCGTGTCTTCCGTCGTCTCCAAGGTCACTGTTCCCGATTCAGGCAGAGTCTCAGCCGACATCGGACCTCACTTCGGTACGGGTACGCGCGACGAGATGCTCGATCGCGTCGGTGACGATGGCCGGGAACTCGAGCTGAACCAGGTGCCCCGCGCCGCGGACACGGACCAGTTCGGAGTCCGGGAGGTCGGCGGCCAATCGTTGGGAACTGGAAAACGGAATCATCATGTCCTGATCACCGCAGATCACCACAGCCGGCGTGTGCGCCAGGACGGGGAGCGAACTGCTCTCGTCGTGCAATTCCAATGTCCGCAGGAAGTTGACGATGGTCACGACCGACGTGCGATCAAGCATTCCGTCGGACAGTTCGTGCAGACGCGGACTGACATCGGTGCCGTACGACGCTGCCCGCAGGATCGGTGTGATGAGCACCCGAGCGGCGCCCCGCGCATGCTGTACGACGCCCGGGGACGTCCGGACAGCCAACCGGAAACCGTCGATGACCGGGTTCTGCAGATTGCGAGTAAGTCCGGTTTCCGCGAGACCTGCTGCCGTCGTGGATACCAATCCGACGCCGACCACACGGCCGCCTTCGAACCATTCCGGGCGTTGGCCGGCAAGAGCGAGGATGGTCATGCCGCCCATCGAATGCCCGACAAGCACAACCGGCCCCGTCGGCACCGTGGCTTCGACGACGGTGGCGAGGTCGCGACCGAGCTGCGAGACCGTACAGTTCGCAGCCTTCGACTTACCCGAATCGCCATGTCCACGCTGGTCGTAGAACACCATGCGGACGTCGTCGCCCCACCGCTCGGCAAGCTGTCGGCGCTGAAAATGCCACGACAAGGCACTGAGGCAATATCCGTGAACAAAGACGACCGTGAGTGGCGCGTCATCCGGACCGACCTCACGTACGGCCAGGTCAACCCCGTCCTCGGTGCGTACGACGCTCGAACGATCGCGGGTCATCAAATCGAAGTCTTCGTCGGCGTAAATCTCCCGACCGGGCCGCGTCGCTGTCTTGAGTGCATTGAGACCGGCCATCGAACCCAGCGCCACCGCGCTGAGGAGCCCGCCGAGAATGCTCATTCGCCCTGCAGTCTTCATGATGAACTCTCCCCACCGATGTAGGTACGCACAGTTCGCCCGCGTAGGCCGGTCACGACCTCGTAGTGAATGGTGTCCAAGGCTTCCGCCCACGCCTGTGCGTTGGGTTCACCCTGGTCTCCGTTTCCGAAGAAGATCGCGGTATCGCCTTCCCGAACGCCGTCTCCGTCGGGTCCGATGTCGACCATCACCTGATCCATGCAGATCCGTCCGACAGCGCGTCGACGCTTCCCACCGAGTTGCACTTCGAAACGCCCGCTCAACGAACGTGGAAGCCCGTCCGCGTATCCGACGGGCAGGAGCGCCAGCGTGGTGTCGTGCGGTGCCGTCCAGAGGTGTCCGTAGGAAACCCCCTCGCCGGCGGCCACCTTCTTCACCAAGATCACCTTCGCTCGCAACGTCATAGCCGGTCTGAGACCGAAATCGCCCAGCTCAGGCACTGGCGACAATCCATATATCGCAATTCCCGGCCGAACCATGTCAAATTGCAGGTCAGGGCGTGTAACCGTAGCTGCCGAGTTGGAAAGATGCACAACTTCGGGCTCAAATCCATGAGCCCGAACTTCTGCAACCGCGTCGATCAGACGTTGCTTCTGGTGGTCGATGACATCGTGGTGCGGCTCATCCGAATGCGCCAGATGCGAGAACACACCGCGCAACCGGATAGTGCCTTCGTCGCGGGCCGCGACCAGATCGGTGAGCATCTGCGGCCAATCCGTCTGCGACACACCATTGCGATTGAGGCCGGTATCGACCTTCAACGTCACCGTGGCAGTCCGTCCGAGGCCACGCGCGGCGCTCACAACCGCAGCAAGATGGCGCGGCGACGACACACCGATCTCCACATCCGCACCGATGGCGGCGGCAAAATCCGCGTCGACGCCATGCAACCACGCCAATATCGGCGCCGTGATTCCCGCTTCCCGGAGTACCAATGCCTCCGGAATTGTCGTGACACCGAGTTCGCGTGCACCGGCAGCAAGCGCAGTGCGCGCAACAGCGACCGCACCGTGGTTGTAGCCGTCCGCTTTGATGACTGCCATGAGCGCCGCATCGCCCGCGAACTCGCAGAGGACGCGCACGTTGTGGGCAATGGCGTCGAGGTCTACGACAGCTTCGGTCTGAGGGCTCACCGATGCTCCGGCGCTTGCCGATTCCCCTTCTGATGGGTCTTTCGGCGCTCTTCCCTCGGCAAGCTTCATGGCAGCAATCCTGCCACCCTCACAAATTCGGACGCCAATTCGGGTTTGAGATCACTCAGTCTCGGGCAAAACTGCGAAGCACCCTCACCGCGTCCCGCACCCTTCCGAGCAGCGGAGATGCAGAAATCGGGGCACCCGCGACGTCAACCATTCCGCCGGCTGCCGCCAGATTCGCGGCGAGAGCGTGAGCCCTCGCCCCCACGGCAGCAGCCTCGAGTGGCGTGAGCCCGGACGCAAGCAGCGCACCGATCACTCCGGACAAAACGTCACCCGATCCGGCCGTCGACGCCCACGAACCACCTGCATCGTTGACCAGAACCCTTCCGACTCGATCTGCGATCACCGTCGTGTGTCCCTTGAGCAGCACGCTCGCACCGAGATCCGACGCCAATTCCCTCGTGGCGCTCACCCGATCCGCGCCGACCTCTCTGCCGGCCAACCTCGCGAACTCACCCGCATGCGGAGTCAACAGAGTCGGCGCGGTGCGCCGGCGGACCAGATCCGGATCCTGGGCCAGCAGCGTCAGCCCGTCGGCATCGATCACGACCGGAACATCCGTCGCGAGCACCAACTCGAGCAAGGCCGCCGCCCCGGCGTCGATTCCCATCCCGGGTCCGACCACCCAGGCCTGCACCCGGCCCGCCTCCTCGAAGGTGCTACTCGCAACCACCTCGGGAAATCGTGACAACACCTCGGCAGCCCCAGGACCGGCAAAGCGCACCAAACCGGATGTCGACGTCACCGCGGCCCCCGTGCACAACACCCCAGCCCCCGGATACCTGTCGCTACCCGCGATCACGCCCACAACGCCTTGCGAATACTTGTCGTCGCCTGGCCCCGGCACCGGCCAGAGTGCCCCGACGTCCGAAGGCTCCAGAGACTGGAAATCCGGTTCTCCGAGATCCAGTCCGATATCGATCAACTCCACTCGCCCACACTGCGGCGACGCCAATACATGCACCGGTTTGAGAGCGCCGAACGTCACCGTCACCGCGGCCGTCACTGCCGGCCCGCAGACGGCACCGGTATTAGCGTCGACGCCGCTAGGCAGATCGACCGCCACGATCGGGCAACGGACCTGCGCCACCATCGCAGCAGCATCCGGTCGCAGTGCACCGCGGCCCGAGATGCCGACGATCCCGTCAACGACCAGATCCGGCTCACCGAGGTCCGCAGCCACGCGCCCACCGGCCCGAAGAAAAGCGTCGAGGCCTTTCTGGTGGGCTCGCGCCGGGTCCAACAGGATTGCTCGAACAACGACTCCTCGTTTACGCAGGAATGCGCCCGCCCAGAGTCCGTCACCCCCGTTGTCGCCACTACCGACCAGGAGCGCCACCGTGCGATGAACGACCCCGCCTGTCCGAGAACGTAATTCATCGACAATCACCTGCGCGAGGCCGTACGCGGCTCGGCGCATCAACGCCCCTTCGGGCAGCGATGAGAGAAGCGGAGCCTCGGCATCTCGCACTTGATCCGCCGTGAAGTACCCACGCATGTCGGAACCCTCCTTCTCACCTGTCGCTACCCTCGAAACCATGAAATCACGTTTACGCCCGATGATCGCAGGACTTGTCCTCGCCCTCGGTCTCGTCGGGTGCAGTTCCACCACGGATTCCACTCCGACCACCCCCCAACCCACGGTGAGCGGACCGGTAGTCACCGTCACCGGGATGGCCTACTCCCCCGCGTCCATCACCGTGAAAGTAGGCGACACCGTCACCTGGGTGTTCGACGACAACGGAATGGCTCACGACGTCCGCGGCCTCGGATCAGCCCGAAGCCTGCTCCGCAGCCCACTCAAGAAGTCCGGAACCTACACGGTCACCTTCACCGAACCCGGAACCTACGACTACACGTGTACCCCGCACCCCGACATGCGCGGGACCGTCGTCGTCCAAGCATGAAAAATGCAGTGAGACCCGCAACCGAGGTGGTTGCGGGTCTCACTGCGTCCAAGCCGAAAGTTATTCGACGGTAACCGATTTCGCCAGGTTACGCGGCTTGTCGACGTCGTAGCCGCGCGCTGCAGCCACCTCCGCCGCAAAGATCTGCAACGGAACCGTCGACAGCAACGGCTGCAACAGCGTCGGCGACGCCGGAATCTCGATCAGGTGATCGGCGTGCGCAGCAGCGACGGTGTCGCCTTCCTCCGCGATCACGATGGTTGTAGCGCCACGAGCCTTGATCTCCTGAATGTTGGAGACCAACTTCGAATGCAACACTGCACGACCCTGCGGCGACGGCATGACGATGATGACCGGAAGGCCCTCCTCGATCAACGCGATCGGCCCGTGCTTGAGCTCACCGGCCGCAAAACCTTCGGCGTGAATGTACGCAAGCTCCTTGAGCTTGAGCGCACCCTCGAGCGCAACGGGATAACCCACGTGGCGCCCCAGGAACAGAATCGTCGACGCTGTCGCGAACTTGCGCGCCAACTCACGTACCGGTTCTGCATTCTCGATGACCTTGCGCACCAACGCCGGCATCGCCTCGAGATCGGCGAACTCGCGTGCAACCTCGTCGGGATACTTGGTGCCACGGGCCTGCGCCAACGCCAAGCCAACGAGGTAGTTCGCCGTGACCTGCGCAAGGAAAGCCTTGGTCGACGCGACCGCAATTTCCGGTCCTGCCCGGGTGTAGAGAACAGCGTCGGCTTCACGGGGGATCTGCG
Source organism: Rhodococcus sp. OK302 (assembly GCF_002245895.1). NCBI lineage: Bacteria > Bacillati > Actinomycetota > Actinomycetes > Mycobacteriales > Nocardiaceae > Rhodococcus > Rhodococcus sp. OK302. The sequence continues at coordinate 2,762,393 of NZ_NPJZ01000001.1, read as the reverse complement.
CACCGTTGGTGTTGCAGATCGCGAGAACCCGAGCCTTCTGATCCTTGGCGTGCTTCACCGCTTCGAGTGTGTCCGCAGTTTCACCGGACTGCGAGATCGCGACGACGAGCGTCGAACGATCCAGAACCGGATCCCGATAACGGAATTCGCTGGCCAACTCGACCTCGACGGGAAGCCTCGTCCAATGCTCGATCGCGTACTTCGCCAACAGGCCGGAGTGATAGGCACTACCGCAAGCCACGACAAAACCTTGTCGACGTCCCGCAGTTCCTGATCGGACAACCGCTGCTCGTCGAGGACGATCTTGCCGTTCTCGAAGTGACCGATAAGCGTGTCCGCAACCGCGGTCGGCTGCTCCTCGATCTCCTTGAGCATGAAGTAGTCGTGACCGCCCTTTTCGGCAGCCGCAAGGTCCCAATCGATCCGGAACGGGCGACCCTGCGCCTCGTTGCCGGAGAAATCCGAGATCGTGTAACCGTCCGCCGTGATCACGACGGCCTGATCCTGTCCGAGTTCCACCGCATCGCGAGTGTGCTCGATGAACGCCGCCACATCGGAGCCGAGGAACATCTCGCCCTCACCGACACCGACCACCAACGGCGTCGACCGACGCGCGGCAACAATCGTGTCCGCATGATCGGAGTGAGTGAACACCAACGTGAACGCACCCTCGAGGCGGCGAACCACCGACAACGCACTCTCCACGAAATCACCCGACGACGGGCCCTCCGCGTACGCACGCGCCACCAGATGGACAGCTACCTCGGAGTCGGTGTCACTGAGCAACTCGACGCCCGCAGCTTCGAGTTCAGCGCGCAACGGCGCGAAGTTCTCGATGATGCCGTTGTGGACAACCGCAAGTTTCCCGCTCGCATCACGATGCGGGTGAGCATTGCGATCCGTCGGTCGACCGTGCGTCGCCCATCTCGTATGACCGATTCCCGCGGTGCCGACAAAACTGTCGGTACCGACCTCTTCCAACCGAGCTTCGAGGTTGGCCAGCTTCCCGGCCTTACGCTCGATCTCGACCCCACCGACTCCATCGAGAATCGCGATTCCCGCAGAGTCATAGCCGCGATACTCCATTCGCCGCAAAGCCTCCACCACAACACCCAGAGCCGGGCGGTGGCCGACGTATCCCACGATTCCGCACATGGTGACTCAGGGTACTTGGACGGCGACGGTCAGTGCATTCTGCGGTTACCCGACGCCGCCTCACGACGATCTCCGGCGACGTGGCGACCGTCCACGCGTCGAGCAGACGCCACATCGGATAACGTCTTGACCCGTGGCACCGAAACTGAAGACACTGACCCGCGAGCTGTCCAAGCGCGGACCGCACCGAGTACTGCGCGGCAACCTCGCCCTCGCCGGTCAGCCCGGAGTCGTATACACCCCGGAAGCTGGTTTCAACCTGCCCGCCGTTGCTTTCGCGCACGGGTGGATGGTGGGTGCACACAAGTACGAACAGACACTCCAACACCTTGCTTCCTGGGGAATCGTCGCCGCAGCACCCGAGAGTGAACGCGGACCCATCCCCTCACACCTCGGTTTGGCAGCCGATCTGCGCTCGACACTGGACATCTGCGTCGGAGTGCGATTGGGCCCCGGACAGATCAGTGTTCATCCCGACCACGTCGCGTTCGCCGGACACGGAATGGGCGCCGGAGCCGCGGTTCTCGCCGCCGCTCAGCGGGGCAATGTCGCTGCTGTGGCTGCGTTGTTCCCAGCACCGACCGCTCCCAAAGCCGAAAACTACGCGTCCAAGATCACAGCACCGGGTCTCATCCTCGCCGGAGAAGACGACGTCGATTCACTCACCAGCATTGCCCGGCCCCTCACCCGCGAATGGGGTGGCCCCGTCGTCGGACGAACCATCGACGACGCGCAGGACGCCGGTCTCATCGAAGGTCGTCGACTCCTCGGCGCATTGGGCCTCGGCGGGTCGGAGCGCAAAACTCAGCTCACTGCCCGCTGTGTCCTGACGGGATTCCTACTGTTCCACCTGACCGGAGACAAACGCTACGAAGCATTCGCTGATCAGGATTCCGAAATCCCGCACACGTCAGCGATGTTCGACGCCCACACTCAGTCGGACGCGCGCCGCAACCAAGCACTTCCGCGGTAGTCGACGCTCGATCCTGCTGGGTTGAGAATTGCGCTGCTCCGATCTCCCGGCAGAGGTTCCGACGCCGACCGAAGAAATCGGGACTGGTCCGGTTCCGCTACCGAAAGAGTTGGATCGTCACTTTCGTGGACCACTCGCGATCTGACGACCTCCCCGAATTCTCGGCACTGTTTTTCATAGCTTCGCTCGGCAACGGCCCGTCGTGCCCGAAACTCGGCGAGCTGCGAATCCATGACCCGGCTGATCGCATCGAACTGTGCCCCGCTCATATCGGCCCCGCTCCAGCCAACTCGGCTCCAGTCTCGACGGCGGCCGGTAACTCTTCCGGGGTGGGTGGCTCTGCCGGACTGGGTGGATCCGCCGGGCTGGGTCCGGAATCAATGGGTCCGGAATCAATGGGAACGGAATCCAGCGGTACAGGATCCGGTAGTTGATACTGAAATTCGTTCGATTCGTGAATTTCGACAGGATCTGAAACCGCGACTGGCTCGGCCTGTTGTTTCGGCGCTTCGGAGACTGTGGGCACCAATTCCACCTCTGGCTGTGGCTCTGACTCTGGGACTCGTCCAGTGTCTATGCCCATGTTCGTATCCGCATCGACAACGATTCGCGGCCAACCATTCTCATCCAATTCCACTGTCACAGTGAGCGACCTGCCAACAGAATCACGAACTTCGAGGCTCACACCACGGCCGTCCGGCGCGGCGGAGAATCCCCAAGTGTCAGTGCCCACGACCAAGTCCAACGACGACGCTTTCAGCAGTGCCGCCGATTCTTTCGACAAAACCGAAGGCTCCGACCACGAATCTTCGCCGCCGGATTCACTCCCGATCGGAAACAACTGAGTCGCCACCGCTGTGGCAACACCGAAGGCTTCGGTGAGCGCCACACGGCAGTCCTCGCACGCCCGATCGAACTCCTCTCGCGTATCCAGATACACTTTCCGGAAGACCCGATCGAACCACGGATGAACAAGATCGACTGCAGCTCTGCAAGTTTCAACCTGAACAAAGGGATGCGCGTTCCGCACACCACGAAACCGCATGTCCGACAACGGCGCAAACCATGTTGCCGCCTTCTCGACTGCGTCAACTCCGCCGCCTCGGCACACAGCCGCCAACTGGTCGACACCCTTCGCGTCGATACCACCGACCGTCTCCCGGTCCAACGACGAAACTTTGAATGCTTTGTCCACCACTGCAGTTCGAACTATTCGGGAAAATTCCTCGGACGCCGAGGCGAGAATCGGCATGGATTCGACATCAGCGTCCGCTCGCCGACCTTCTGCCCGCACTTGTGCGGACACATGGTCCACGCCCTCGACATTCCAGATGTCCGCCAACGAATTAGATAGCGTGACAAAAAATCTGGAGCCCGACGACACGATATCCACGGCAGCAGACATACGCGATATGTCATTCGACAAAGCCGTCAGATCGATTCCGGATTCCGCACGATACATCTCGTCATAGCTACTGCGCGTACGGTGATCCATTCCCATCTGCGCGGCAGCGCCGTGAAAGCGATCGAAGAACGACAGTCCCACCGCGCCGCTTTCGAGAACGTCTTCGGGATCGCAGAATGAGTTTCTTTGTGCAATAACCGATTCCGAGACGTTCATTTCAGAGCGCACACCGGCAATGTCTCGTATGAACATCACAACATTGAGTCCGGGCGTCCACTGCCTACCGAGCGCAGTCGACCTGCAGAATCCCGATCGACCTCGACAAACGTTCGGGACGAATCACCGATTCGGGTACCGAGATCTTCGAGGAACTGAGCACGTTCCGTTATCCGTATCTGGAGACCGGCCAGCGCTTCGGCGAGTGCGCGGCCCTGCTCGACATAATCGCGACCCGCGCACGAACCCGAGAACGCCGGAGACGCCAGCATGCTTGCCGCGACACTCAACTGATGTGCAGCAGCCGCGGTGCGACGCTCCAACTCGTCAGTGGCAACGTAATCGATCTCCATGCGGCACTCCGTTCGCCCGACCGCACAAGAATCCGACGGTCCATGACTACTTGGACGCACCGAGGCCGCCCGGGGTTCCCGCGAACTACTACGAGCCTGAACCGAGCATCCGCGGACGGGAAAACCTACCGCCGCTACACCGCAGCGACGGTCGCCGCCAGCTCGTCTGCGAGCTTGCGCGCCAAACTCAGGTCTTCAGCTTCGACCATGACACGGACCAATTGCTCGGTGCCCGACGGCCGGAGCAGCACCCGACCGGCTTCGCCGAGAAGACGCTCGGCATCGGCAACTGCCACCACCACCGACGTAGCTGCCGCAACCGCCGCTTTGTCGTCGACCTTCACGTTGATCAAGATCTGCGGAAGTGTTGTCATCGTAGCGGCCAGATCTGAGGAGAGCCTGCGCGTCTGCGCCATCCTGGCCAGCAGTCGCAGGCCTGTGAGAACGCCGTCACCGGTAGTTCCGAACCCGGGAAACACGACATGGCCGGACTGCTCGCCGCCCAGGCTGTATCCACCGGCGCGAAGCTCCTCGAGCACGTAGCGGTCACCGACTGCCGCAGTGACGACGTCGATACCAGCCGCTCGCATCGCCAGATGCAGACCCAAGTTGCTCATCACAGTCGCAACCAGCGTGTTGTCGACCAATTCTCCGGCTTCACTCATGGCTACGGCAAGTACAGCCATGATCACGTCACCGTCGATCACTGCACCCGTCTCGTCCACTGCCAGACACCGGTCTGCATCCCCATCGTGGGCAAGCCCAAGATCTGCGCCGTGTTCGACAACCGCGCGCTGAAGATTCTCGAGGTGGGTGGAACCGCAGCCGTCGTTGATATTGAGACCGTCAGGCTCGGCACTGATCGCGATCACCGTCGCTCCGGCCGCGCGATACGCTGCGGGCCCAACCTCCGACGCTGCCCCGTTGGCGCAGTCCACCACCACTGTCAGCCCTTCGAGCGACTCGTGGAGCGCAGTATCGAGATGCTTCAAGTAGAGCGTGGCCGCATCGTCGACGCTACGGACGCGCCCGATGCCCGAACCTGTCGGGAGGGTCGGACTTGCCCCGCCGCCCAGCACCGACTCGATCGCGGCCTCCGCGTCGTCACCAAGTTTGTGGCCGCCGGCGGCAAATATCTTGATTCCGTTGTCCGGCATAGGGTTATGTGAGGCGGAAATCATCACGCCGAGACTCGCGTCGAACAGACCGGTCAGATATGCAACCGCGGGAGTCGGTAGAACTCCGACGTCGAGAACGTCGACGCCGGCCGAACTCAGTCCAGCGGTGACAGCCGCCTGCAGCATCTCACCACTCGCGCGTGGATCACGTCCGACCACGGCAATCGGCCGGGTGCCCCCGCTCGTCTTTTTCGCGTCTGTTCTCTCGGAATCGAAGGCCAGCACGTGCGCGGCAGCGACCGACAAACGCAGGGCGAGATCCGCGGTCAGATCGGAATTGGCCAATCCACGCACACCATCAGTTCCGAACAACCGACCCATCGAACAACTCCCTGGATTTCATTGTGTTCTGTGAAAAGTCTTCCCTGACACCACAAGAGCGGGCGTCCGGTAACAATGGACGCCCGCTCTTGTGGTGAACAGGTGCCGAAGCGGACCAGTTCGGTCAACCTCGGCGAAGCATCAGCGCTTCGAGTACTGCGATGCCTTACGGGCCTTCTTCAGTCCGTACTTCTTACGCTCGACCTTACGCGCGTCGCGCGTCAGGAAGCCGGCCTTCTTGAGTGCCGGACGATCATCGGGGGTGACCTCGAGGAGTGCGCGCGCGATAGCCAGACGCAATGCGCCTGCCTGACCGGACGGGCCGCCACCGTGGAGCAGTGCAATGATGTCGAAAGACTCGGGACGCTCGACGAGAACCAGCGGAGCCTTGATCAGCTGCTGGTGCACCTTGTTGGGGAAGTAATCTTCCATGGTGCGGCCGTTGAGCTTGAACTCGCCGGTGCCGGGGACCATGCGGACGCGAACGACCGCTTCCTTACGACGACCAACGGTCTGGATCGGACGATCGAAGACGATCGGTGCCAGCGGTGCCGCTGCAACCTCTTCTACGACCTCGACTGCTTCAGCGGTGATGAATTCTTCCACTGCTTCAATGTTTTCTTCGGTCACGTTCTGCTCTTCCGGCGATGTCACTGTGAGACCTGCTTGATCTCGAACGGCACCGGCTGCTGCGCGGTGTGGGGGTGGTTCGGGCCCGCGTAGACCTTCAGCTTGCTGCTCATCGCGCGACCCAGCTTGGTCTTCGGGAGCATGCCGACGATGGCCTTTTCCACGAGACGGTCGGGGTTGCGGTCAAGGACCTCTCCGACGGTGCGGGACTTCAGGCCACCCGGGAATCCGGAGTGGTGGTAGAGCTTCTTGCCCTCGAGCTTGTTGCCGCTGATGGCAACCTTCTCGGCATTGATGACGACGACGAAGTCGCCACCATCGATGTGGGGTGCGTAGGTGGGCTTGTGCTTACCGCGCAGCAGGGTCGCTGCCTGAACGGCAAGACGGCCGAGCACCACGTCGGTGGCGTCGATGACGTGCCACGCGTGGGTCACATCTCCGGCCTTCGGGGTGTACGTAGACACAGAACTTCCTCGTCTTATTTCATTCCACTGCTGACCATGTGCGTATCGCAAAGACAATTCTCGGCGGCCAGTTGAGACCCGAGAACCGCTGGACCCTGCGCATCGTCATCTCGGAGATCACTCACCCGGGACGTCAATATGCGGAGGCCTACGGCACGCCACCGATAGACGATACCGGGCTTCCCCACCTCAGGTCAAAGAGCGCACCGGATCGCACGTTCTACCACCCGTCACAAATCCTGCAGGCGCAGGAACTGGTTGACGTAGGCAGCCGTCTACCCCAACGACCTATGTCCGTTGGGGTAGACGTGGAACCCAAGATTTTACGGCGCTTCGAGCGTCGTGATCAGCCTCCGAAGCCTCTCGCTGCAGCACTGTCAGCGTTGCGCATCGACTCCGAACCGTTTGCGGTGGCTCCGGCGATCTGGGCCAGCACGATGTTCAATTCCTCCGACGCCTGACCCCAACGACGCTGAGCGTCATTCCACGCCTCCGAACCCGCGCCTTCCCATCCGGCCTGCAAGTTGTCAACGACAACCTTGATGTCGCCCTGCTTGTCGTTGATCGACTGCGCTTGCCTCTTCATTTCGTCGGACAGCATGGCGAGTCCGCCGAAGTCGTACTTGATCATGTTCTCGCTCATAGTTACTCCCATTCCGATGGCCGTACCGTGTTAGATGACACTGCGGTTTGCGTGACTGCAAAAGCGGTCGAATACTCTTGTGCTGAAATCGATTACCGCTATCGCGGCGGTCCGATACGGTCAGCCCATATTGACGGTTGCACCGCGCAAGGCATTCACGTTGTCGCCTTCGGCGGTGTCGAATGTGCCTGCAGATTGCTTGATCTGGCCGCAGATGTCAGTGAGCGCTGCATCCAACTTCATTGCAGCATTGTTGTATCGCACCATGATGTCGGCATATTCGGTATGAGCGCTGCCCTTCCATGAACTGCTCGACGCCTCGGCTTCGGAACGAACTGCGTTCACCAAACCTTTGATATCCCCCAAATGACCATCGATGGTATTCGCCGAACTGATCAATTCTGCGGTTGTTGCGGTAAAGCCCATGTCTTCCCCCTGCTGGTGACGTGCACTGCTTGTGACATGCACTGCTTGTGATGTGCACCGGCCATTTGGCGTACACCGGTTTAGTGGCGGCGTTCGCTCACATCGGTTGGCCTCGTTTCGAGCTGGATCTGTCGATCAACTGCTCCCGAACAAAGGCCGAATGTTCGCTACACATACTTGGACGCCGCCCGTTCTCTGTCGGTTCCGGCACTTCGAAAGAAATTTTGCCGACAGCGCACCGGTCAGTTGACGTAAGTCAGACTCCCCGTAACTCGACCGCATTCCGACTCGAACATGTCCCACTCTCCGACCAGGTACTGACAACCGATACTCACCTGCAGTCCACGTTCGACGTACACCTTCCAGCGAACCTCCGAGTACCCATCCGGAAACTCCATGTACAACACGGTCTTTCGTCCTTCAACTGTCACGACGGACTCGAAGTCCTGAAACCGGGACGGGTCCTCGAGGGTCGTGAACTGCGCACGCAGAGCACCTTCGACCTCATCGAATTCCACTCCCTCGCGGAGTTCCTTCTCGACAATGACGATTTTCCTATCCGTTCCCGACGGCGGCACGATGTCCGTCCGACCCGTTGTCGAACGGCCCGGTTCGCGTGACCAGCCCGCCGGCAAGTCCAGTCGAACCCGCCCCAGTTCCAGGGGCACAGTGGTTGTGGTCGGCAATGCGTCCGACGTGCGCGAAAGCGTCGAAGTGGTTGCAGGCGAATCCACTGGGGATGCGTCGGCCGTCAGTCCGTGTACGACGGTGCCTTCGATACCTCCGGCGGTGTTTGCGTCTTCGGTACCGCCACGACCGCTCACGATCACCACACCCGCCGCAAGCGCGCAGATGACCACCGCGCAGGCCGTCACCACCGGCCACCAACGACGCGAGCGTCGCGTGGGATGTGTTGGTCCAACGATGTGCGACGGCGGCACCCACCGATCCCCGAAGGCCGAGTTGTCAACCGCCCGCCCGGCCGAATTCTCAGCGGTGACCGCATCCAGACGGACCCGTGGATCTACGATGGAACGGACGATACGGCTCTCGTCGAGAACACGAACGCTGGCATAACCATGGATGCTTCTCGAACCCCGCTCCAAGGATGATGCAACCGAATGTGACTGTCGCCCGACAACTACCACTGTGTCGCGGCCGGTCAACTCGTCGAATTCTGCGAACAGGTCAGGCAATTCTGCAAGACGCCCGCGGCGCGTACTCATGACCGTCACATCCCCGTCGAAGTCCCGCAAGCACGACACGACAGCGTCACCGGAGCGAATCTCGACCACGATGCACCTCGATCGCCAGACGCTACGCATCGAACGAGCGACAGCAATCGCAGACGGGACGAGAACGACGTCGTGGCCGACTTGCCGCGCGGCCACCAACAGTCGCCCCTTACGTGCATGACCCCACTCCGACGGGTAACTCAGGTACAGCACATCGGCGTCGGACAAACCGCAGCCTTGAACGGCATGCGAAATCAACGTCACCAATTCGAGAACGGTGGAGGTAATTCGTCCACCGAACTCGATGTAGTCGTCATCGATGTAGTCGAGCGGATTGACACCGCCGAAACGCGAGTGATCCCGAGAATCTCCTTCGATGTCTGCGCGACAACAAAATTCACGCTGGGCCGTGGCCGACCATGCATTGGACGTCCCGATATGGACGGACACCGACAAAGTCGCGCCCGGTATGACAGCAGTGGCGTTCGCCCCCGGTCTCACAGTGGTGGCATCCAGGGCAGTTGCACAAGTTGTGTCTGCGATCTCGACACATAGGTCCCCCGGCCTTCCGGCATGGCCGAACCGCGAATTGCTCCGACCAGGTTCCCTTCGTCACGATTACCACTCATCACCACACCTGCAGTACCCATGTCGCGGATCCGAGCGATCACCGGCTCGAACAGTGCGCGACCCGCACCGCCGGAACGCCGCGCAATCACCAAGTGCAACCCGATGTCTTTCGAATGTGGAATGTGTTCGAGAAGTGCTGCAACCGGGTTGCCGGTCGATGTCGCCACCAAGTCGTAGTCGTCGATAATCACGTAGATCTCCGGGCCTGACCACCACGAACGTTCCCGCAGTTGTTGCTGCGTCGTGTCCCCGCTCGGCAGCCTCGCTGCAATAATGCGAGAAAGGTCCACCATCAGTTCACCGAATGTCACCGCCGAGGCCGAATATCCACCGAGGTGATTGCCCTCGACAACCCCGAGCATCGAATGCCGATAGTCACCGATTATCAGTTTTGCCTGCGCCGGCGTGTTCGAAGCCATGATGCCTTCCGCGATTCCACGGAGCAATGACGTCTTTCCGCAGGCGGTGTCACCGAACACGAGGAGATGCGGATGCTCGGCAAAGTCCATGTAAACCGGCGCGAGATCGGTTTCGCCGAGTCCGATCGGTATACGCAGGCACCTACCGTCGGCCGCGGTTGCACTCGGCCAGTTTTCGCCGACGACGTTCAAAAGATCTGTCCGAGTGTACGAATCGGGAAGCATACGGAGGGCCGGCGCAGAGCGTCCGGTCGACATCGCCGTAATCCGTGCAACGGTCGCCGACACCGCGGCGCTCAACTCCACGCTGCTCGCAATTCCATCCATGCGAGGCAGCCCCGTCAGGAGGTGCAATCCCTCGCGGGTAATGCCTCGCCCTGCGTGACTCTCGGGGACCATGCTGGCCTTCTGCCGTCCGGCATCGGAATCACCCGGATCTCCCAGCCGCAGTTCGATGCGGGTTCCCAACTGATCCTTCAAAGCCGGTCTGATATCGGCCCACCTCGACGCGGTGACGATGACGTGAACACCGAAGGACAAACCCTGGGCGGCAAGCGTATTGATCGATGCTTCCAGCGGTTCGAAGTCCGAACGAACGCTCGGCCAACCATCGATCACCAGAAACACGTCACCGAATTGGTCGTGAGCGAAGCCGGCCGCGACGTTCTCACCAGTGGGATCACTGTTTCGTAGCCGACGAAATTCGACCATCGAATCGATACCGTGATCACGGAACAATCGCTCACGCTCCTGGACTACCCCCGACACTTCGGCGACGGTTCGCCGAACCCGGTCTCCGTCCAATCTATTTGCCACCGAACCGACGTGAGGGAGATCGCGCAACCCCAGCAGCGTGCCACCGCCGAAATCGAGGCAGTAGAACTGAACCTGCTCGGCCGTATGTGTCAGCGCGAACGACATGATCAGCGTGCGCAGTGCTGTCGATTTTCCCGACTGCGGGCCACCGACGATCGCGAGGTTGCCAGTCGAACCGTTGAGGTCGGCTACCAGCAGTTCTCGCCGCTGATCGAACGGTCTGTCCACAATCCCGAAGGGCGCAGTCAGGTTGCCGCGGAGAATATTCGAATCACCCGCGGCAGCGCGCGGCAACAACTGGTCGAGTGTCGGCGATGCATCGAGCGGCGGAAGCCACACTTCATGGGCGCGTGGACCGTGCCCTCTGATTCGGTCCACGAGAACTCCCATGAGAGTTCTCGATTCGTCTCCCGCCTCACCCATATCCACGAAGTCCGGTTCCACCACGGCATCGCCGCGTTGATCACCCAGGACCGCCGCAGCAGTGAAGAGCACCGGAGCGAGCGCAACAGACTGTTCCGTCGCGAGTCGCGCCGGAGCGATTCGAGCGCCTTCGTACGGCCCGGACACGTACGCGCCTTGAAAACGCACGATTTCTGCAGAATCCGCCTTCAAATATCCCGCGCCTGGAGTTCCTGGCAGGTAGTACGCGTCTGGAACTCCTAAGACAGTTCGGGACTCGTTGGCGGAGAATGTCTTCAAACCAATACGGTACGAGAGGTGACTGTCGAGGCCACGTAGTTTTCCTTCATCCAAGCGTTGGCTCGCCAGCAGAAGGTGGATGTGCAGCGATCGTCCCAGCCGACCGATCGCCACGAACAGGTCGGCAAACTCCGGTTGTTGACTGAGCAGTTCGGAGAACTCGTCGACCACCACGAACAATGCCGGCAGTGGGTCGAGAGCAGCCCCCGCAACTCGCGCCTTTTCGTAATCCGAGACATTTGCGAAGTTTCCGGCCGATCGGAGAAGTTCTTGACGCCGATTCATTTCTCCCGCAAGCGCATCCTTCATGCGATCGACCATCGCGAGTTCCTCGGCAAGGTTCGTGATCACTGCCGCAACATGGGGCGAATCCTCGAGACCGAGAAAAGTCGCACCGCCTTTGAAATCGACAAGTACCAGATTCAAGGCAGTCGGTGAGTGTGTCGCGATCAAGCCGAGAACAAGCGTCCGAAGAAACTCCGATTTGCCCGAACCTGTTGCACCGATACACAAACCATGGGGACCCATTCCATTCTCGGCAGATTCTTTGAGGTCCAGCTCGACAGGCTGCCCGTCGGCTCCGACACCGATCGGCACTCTCAATCGATCGCGTCCTTGGCGCGGCAGCCATGCATGATCCGGGTTGAACCGCGCTGCATTTCCGATTCCCAACATCTGACTCCACGAACGCGCCGTTTCATCGTCGTCGCCTGAATCGATCGCGTTCTGAGTAGACGCACGGTACGGCGCCATCCTCCTTCCGAATGACTGAGCAGTTATTGTCGTGCAAGCATCGGGACTCGCAAACTTCTCCACGCCGACGCTACTGACCGCACCCACCTGATCGTCGCTCACCACCAACCTGAGACCTCGACTGGCAGATAGTGCCGGGCAGAAACCGCACAGGTCGACCACTGTCACCGAATCCAATCCGGTTGCGGTCAAAAGCCCCGAATCGCCTTCCAGCAGTCCTCCGTCCACAACGACGATCACATGGGGCACACCCGCTGCCGCAGGCGCATTCCGCGCGAACCGACCCCTCATCGCCAGTTGGTCTCCCAGTGATCCTTCCAACTCGAGGTACGAGCCGTACACCATCCGCGCTGCACCGGCGCCGTCGGACGCATCCGGATGCTGCGTGTGCGGCAACCATTTGACCCATTCCCATTCCGATGCAGTGTCCGGCCCGCAGACCACTGCAACTTGGAGGACGTCCGGACCGTGAAAAGTACACAGTTGCATCACCATAGCCCGGACCAACGCCCGGGCGGATTCCCGATGACCCGCAACAGATACCGAGGGGAAGCCCCTCAGTGACACAGCCGTCGGAAGGTCCTCGACAACAGAATGAGAACGGACAAATCTCCGAAGCGACACGGATGCAACGGGTTCGAGATCCTCCACGGGACCGGTCTCCGGCGGGATCAACCGAGTCGCCAGTCGTTGACTCCCGAGGCCGACCCGAACGTGACAGTAATCTGCGTCTACGGCTTGACGTTCCCACATTCGCGACGTTCCCACCAAGGTCCACAGCAACGCCGGTTCCGGATTGCTCCACTCCAGAGCGCGGCGCTGCGCTTGGCCCGTGTCATCGACGTCGCGACGCAACTGATCGAGATACCGTAAGTAGTCCTTGCGGTCCTCGTTGACCTCGGATGCGCGCGCACCACCACTGCGTCCGCCACCTGCCAACATTCCGAGCATCGACACCATCATCATCACCGGAAACAACAGCGACATCGGATTTCGTGCCATCCCCGACGTGAACATCAATGCGACCATTCCGATCATGGCTACCACCATGACCACCGGTAACAACTTGGTTAGCAGATTCCCCGGCGTGGCACGCGGAATCTCGGGTGGCGCCTGCAGCGTCACCTCACCCCCCGGCGCCCGCGGCGCTTCACGTCGAGGTCGACGCGGAAACCTGACTGTGCTCAATTCACTCCACCCCCAACAGTGATATTGGCGCGCAATCCTATGATCGACCCGTCCATCATTTGCCGAACTGTCCCCCATGGCAAAGATCACGCAACGACAGACATTAGCTCATCCCGCCGACACAGTCAGTCTCGGCAACCGTTCGATTGCGTCCGCGGCAGCAGCATTTGTCAGCTCGATGTCGTAAGGTTCCGAAGAACAGGGGTGACGCGAATGGGGATTCGCGAATGAGGTGTCACTTCGGAGGGGTTGATCGTGAGCATGTCCACAACCGACGCAGGATCTATGGCGAGTGATCGCCGAACGGCGCCAGCGGCCGAACTGTGTCGCCTGACCATCTTGTCGGCACATACACAGGTGGATCTCGCAGTGCCACTACGCATTCCACTCACATTGGTCATTCCCGGCATTGTCGACACAATTCGCAACCACAGCGAGTCCAACGATTTCGACACCACCGCCGAACATTTCGAACCCAGCGACTGGTCCCTGGCCAAAGTCGGTCGCGAACCCCTCTCGCCCACACTCTCACTGCACGAGCACGGAATCCGCGACGGCGAGTTGCTCATCCTCGAAACCGCGGACACCGCCGCTCCATCACCACTGTTCGACGACATCATGTACACCGTCGCGGCCACTGACGCGCAGACATACCGTCGTTGGACTCCGGACACCGCACGCACCACCGGTTCTGTGGTTGCCATCGCCGCTACGCTCGTCGGCACCTCTGCTCTGGCTCTGGGATCAACCGGATTAACAGGGGCCGCTTGCGCTTTGACAGCTGCGGCACTGTTGACTATCGCCGCGATCGTGACGGCCCGCGTCTACGACGACGGCAGAAGCGCAATCGTCCTCGGATGCGCCTCGGTGCCGCCTGCGTTCACCGCCGGCATCCTCTTCGTTCCTGGCCCGATACACGCTCCGCATATCCTTCTGGGGTCGGTACTCGTCGCGTCGGTGACACTACTCTGCCTTCGCTTGTGCGGTGTCGGAATAGCCACATTCACAGCACTTTTCGGAATCTCGATCGCCGCAGCTATCGCAGCAGGCGTCGCAACTACGCTTCCCGACGTTCCGCTCGAGACGCTCAGCGCCGTGAGTATCGCAGCGTCACTGATCATTCTGGCGAACACGCACGCCTTTCCATGCTGTTCGCCAAGCTTCCGTTGCCGCCGGTTCCCGTTCCCGGGAATCCGCTCGATGAAGCGCGGGATCTGACAACCGAACCCGAACTGCCGGATTTCCAGGAACTTACCGAAAGAACCGGCCGCGCCCGCAGCTACCTGACCGGCCTGGTAGTGGCAACATCGCTTGTGACGTTGATCGGGGCAGTCAGTGTCGCAGCGGTCGATTCCAACGGCGGAATCGTCTGGTCCGGTACCGCGCTTGCCGGCGTGACCGCCGGCGTTCTGATGCTCCGCGGACGCACTTTCGCCGGTAGCAATCAGGCAGTTCCCCTCATCGCGTCCGGCGCCTCCATCGTCCTTGTCGTTCTCATCTCACTGATGTGGGCTCGTCGCGACGACAGCCTCGCCATTTTTGCCCTCTCCATGATTGTTCTCATCGTGGCGCTCGTCATGGGCATCATCGCCCCGGGTCGGGTCTTCAGCCCGGTCATGCGACGAGCTGCGGAGCTTGTCGACCTAGCCGCGATCGCTTTGATCGTGCCCCTGATCTGCTGGGTGACCGACTTGTTCTCCGTCATGCGCGGACTCTGAGCAGCGGACGCACTCGGATGACCCGACGGATTCGCGCTACCTCGATACTTGCCTCCATTGCGGCCGTGGCGCTCCTCGGAGGTCCGGGCGTAGCTTCCGGCGCGATTCCGTTGCCCATCGAACCGTCGATGCTTCCGGAAGACGCCGCCCCCGCGCCACCACAAGCTACTGAGCAGCGCACGCTGTGCATTCCCGCAGCACCTGGCGGAGAAGGTCCCGATATTCCGCTCGCCCAGCGCGACCTGGCGTTCGATGCTGTCTGGCCTCTCACCACGGGCATCGGTCAGCGAATTGCCGTCATCGACACCGGGGTGAACGCCCATCCCCGACTCCCCAATGTGGAGGCCGGTGGCGACTACGTCGGAATGTCGGACGGAACCGAGGACTGCGACGCCCACGGGACTGTCGTCGCCGGACTGATCGGCGCGCAGCCGCAAAACGGATCAGGCTTCTCCGGCGCAGCGCCGGGTGCGGTTGTCATCGCTATCCGACAGTCCAGTTCCGCCTACTCGGTCGCAGGGAGACAAGACGATCCGAATGTCGCCGAAAACTCGTCCGGATACGGAAACGTCGACACCATGGCCACGGCTGTCCGTCATGCTGCTGACCTGGGTGCCACGGTCATCAATATTTCGGAAGTTGCCTGCAAGTCCGCGTCCGACGGAATCAACGATCAACGACTCGGCGCAGCAATCCACTATGCCGCGGTCGACAAGGACGTCGTCATCGTCGCAGCCGCCGGAAATGTCGGATCAGGTGGCTGCAAGACGCAGAATCCACCCCCGAATCCACTGAGACCTGGTGCAGATCCTTGGAATTCGATCAGTACTATCGCCAGCCCGGCGTGGTATGACGACTATGTCCTCACTGTCGGATCTGTCGATCCCAACGGTGCAGCAAGCCCGTTCAGTCTCGGCGGGCCGTGGGTGGACGTGGCAGCGCCCGGTACCGGGATCGTCTCGTTGCACCCGTCCGAATCCGGCCTGACCAACGGAACGTTCGGCCCCGGCGGGGCATTTCAAGCGATCAACGGAACCAGCTTTGCGGCGCCGTACGTAGCGGCAACAGCTGCGCTCGTTCGATCTCGATATCCCGAGCTCACGGCAACGCAAGTAGTACACCGCATTGAGTCCACCGCTCATGCCCCTGCCGAAGGCTGGAATCCCTACGTCGGGCACGGGGTAATCGATCCGCTTGCCGCTGTCACCGCCATCCCCACTGACAGCGAAAACTATCCGCTCCCAGCCTATTCGACGGCAATTGCTCCACTTCCGATAATTCCCGCCGCAGACAATCGGGCACGTGACGCGGCACTTCTCGGCGTTGCCTGCGTCGGAATCTTGGGGATACTGGCTCTACTGGCGTCATTTCCGATACGACGAAAGTATTCCGAACGCGCGAGTAGCTGACACGGACCGGTCCGCATTGGATAGTTGTCGTCAGTTGGCCGGCGCTGCGGGATACGGGTCCGGTGTCATTCCGTCGTGCGCGACAAGGGCATTCGCTTTGTCCAGCGCCGGCCCTGATGCAAGCAATTCGAGCAGTTGCCAAGGAGCGCGGTCCGGAGTTCGCACGAGACCGAGGGCCTTGGCCGAATCTTCGTCCGGTACACCGAATTTCACGCCGGTATCGGCGATGTAGAACACTCCATCTCGTCGCGCGCTGTCAACATCGATACCGGTCGCTTGCACAAATCCTCCAGCACCCGGCGAGATGTAGGCGTAATCCAGCCGATCCCCCGGCCCGTCAGCCTGCGCCAGTGCAACCGCTTTGGCATCGGACGCAAGGGGAAGGTCGCTGCCGACAATCACACTCACCGTCGCGGAACTACGTTCGGCCGCAATCGAAGCCCGGTCCGGCTTCCAAGCTAGACAACTCACCGGCGCATCCCGCTCTGTCACCACGGAGGGCACGACCACGGGGAACGCGGTCAGCGCTAGCTGGTTTACCGAAGGAATACGATTGATCGCGTCGGGCGTCACGGAGGTCATTCCCGAATCTCCCTGCGAATCGGCGAAGTAGATCAGTTGTGCCACAGCCGAACTTACTCTCTGGATTCCGTTTTCCAGAACGACGTAGTAGATGATCTCCGAACCCGTCGAGACCTGAACGACAGATCCGACGGTCTTGCCCTGCAACGAGTATCGCGGAACTGTCCCCACACCGGGAATCGATGGAGCCGCGATTCTCGGAACTTCGGGAATTGCATTGAGCATTCCGGCGCTGATGGGCCGGGGTTCCACATCTTCCAACCCGAGCGCCCGGGCGATCGCCGGATCGCCGATATCGATCGATGCTCGTTTTCCGTCGTACACCAGGAAATGATCAGCGCCCGAGCGAACCAGCAGGGCCCGGTCATCGGACAGGTACGACGCGTCGAGTCCAAGTTTCGGCTCCCCGACCAGTATCGTCGTCGACAGAGACCGTTTTCCGTCTACTCCGACCGTGTCACAGACCGTCCATTGCGCGTGTGTCGGATCCGCCGCTTCCGGTAGCGCCGACGGCCCTCCGGGGATACCGACAAGCGCTCCTCGCGGCTTCCCGCTGATCTCCGAATCCTTCACCAGCGCAGGCTTGTCCGGCGATCCGATGATCAACCTCGCCGATGCCAGGTTGAGTACCGGGTGAAATGTCCCTTCCATCGCGACAAACATTGCACCGGAATCCTTTCCGACGACGATGTGTGCATCGGCAATCTTGTCTTGCGGCCGGAAGAGTGCAAGCACCCCACAACCTGCGAGCCCCAGAGAAGCCAGCACAATACCGACAATCAGTGCACGCGACTGTGATCGCATCGGATCGTGCAGCATCCGCACATCTCGGCGCACCAGTGCGTGTTCCATACGTCGGACCAAAAATCGGTATCCGTTGACCTGCCACTTCGTGGTCGGTGTCGCAGCCATGCTTCCCCCCGTGCCGTACGTCCCCTGAGATGACACAGTACAGTTCCCCCCGGGGTTGAAACTGTGGTCCACGTCCGGTCCACGACAAGGTCAGGTATTCGGGGGTGAAACCGTGGATCGATCGCGCCTGAAAAAATGGCCGTCGTCGCACAGGGTCTCGGCGCACGAGGTGGTGTTCGCACAGGCCTGTGGTGTCAGCGCAGCGTGCGTCGCCGCGTTCGCAGGGCTCAACCATTGGTGGGTGCTCGGAATCGCTTGTGGCGTAGCCGCTGTGCTACTCCTGCATGTCGGCGGATGGTCGATCATCACCTGGGCGAGAACCTGCTTTCGCTATCTGCGCGGCCGTTCGACCTCAGACGGAACAATCGTGAGTTTCCAGACTCCGACTGAACAATCCATCGGACTCCGCGTCGACGGTTCATCGTTGGTCACCGTCGTCGAAATCACTCCACCCCGAGACTATTTGACGAGAATCGGACGATTGTCGTTCCATGCTTCCCATGTGCTCCCGACGTCGGCGCTCGCAGATTGTCTCCACCAACACGACATTTCACTCACCGGTATCGATATTGTCAGCCATGGAAATCGCGTGGCTGCCGGCACTCCGGCGACCGAGGTATATGACCGTTTGATCGGCCCCTTACCGGCAACCGCAACCAGAACAGTCTGGCTCGCACTACGTTTCGACGGCGTCGAGGGCGCAGACGCCGTCGAGCGGCGCGGCGGTGGAGAACAAGGCGCAGCGCGGAGCATCTCCGTCGCGACGAGCCGGGTCGTTCGGGTACTCGAAGCTACCGGCGCCCGCGCCCGTATTTTGACCGCCCCCGAAGTTTCCTCTGCCACCGCCCAGGTAAGTCGCGGCATCGATATCGGTGAAGTAGCCCAAAACTGGCGGTCGACACCGCTTCCCGGAGTCTCGAACTTCGGATACGGCATCGAACCCACATCGATCACCACCGAAACCCTCGCGCAAGTGTGGGCAATACCGACCATGGGTACATCGGTGACTGTTCGATTACGCCCAAGACCGGAACCCGGGCTGACCACGGTCAGCGCAACGTGCCGTTTCACAACCAGGAATCCACCGGAGGCAGCTCCTGTCGCCGGACTGATCTCGATGCGCGGCCGTCAGCGGGATGCCCTGATCACCAACCTGCCGACGGTCCTCGCCGCACTCGACACCATCTCCCCCGCCAGCACAATGGATGCATCTCAGTTGGCGTCACTGGCACTCCCCCTCTCCGGTTGCGGACAACTCCTCGGCTCGGACGAGAGGGGTCAGGGCGTGACAGCCCCGGTGGCCGGCACCGGAGTAACCAGAGTCTTCGTGGCCGGGGAACTCTATGTGGCACAACAATTGATCTTTCGCGCCATCGCAACGGGAGCGCGCGTCCTGATTCACACCGACCGCCCCGAGACCTGGGCATCGCTGGTCGACTCGATGGGAGTTCCTGATCGTCTACGCGTGTCGGGGCAAGAACACGGCCAGGGGCACAGACACAGCCTGGAAGGAAACTTCAATGCCGTTGTCTTCGACGGCGTTCACGCACTACCACCACGGGCGGGCGTCACGGCGATCTACGTCTACAGCGACCCCCGCCAATGGCCGGACCTCGAACCTGATCTCACAATTATCCAGCCAGATGCGTTGGGCGACAAAATCATCGTTCGCACGAACAAGACTCGTGTTGCGCTCACACTGGTCACGATTGCAGCCGAAACGGCGTTCATCGGCCGTCCCCGGCCGGGCGAAGACTACCGGGTGTCTCCATCCACGAATCAGCAGGGATAGGGTTCGACGGCACGCCGATCGCGTAATCCTCGTCCCCACCAATCCAATTGATCGATCATCCGGCCGGCAGCATCCACCGCGGCAGCATCCACATTCCGGACTCCGTCACGAAACTGCTTGCGCACCTGGTGAATACTCACACTTTGTCGCACGGAAACCATGTGCAGTTCCGCAACTACTTGACGCAATTGTTCTGTTGCACGGAGCCCTCCCGACTGCCCGCCGTAAGAAACGAATCCGATCGGTTTTGCACGCCACTCATGCTTCACCGAATCGAGTGCCGTCTTCAGAGCGGCAGGGTATCCGTGGTTGTACTCGGAAGTGACAGCAACGACGGCGTCCGCGCCACCGATGCGTCGACGCAACGTCTCGGTCGCCGTTGACTGCGAAAATCAGATGGAAGCGACAAGTCTGCAAGATCGATGACCGAGACCTTCCAACCCGGCACTGCTCGCGCTTGCTCGGCAAACCATTCGGTCACTGCGGGAGCGATACGACCCACACGAACCGAACCGACAATTACCTCGACGTTCAGATCGGTCATGCCGTTGATGCTAACGGTGCACTGTTGCCGAGATCCCGGTGGTGATGAGTGCCGCTAGTTCTCGATATGCCTGCGCATCATCGAGGCCCGTAGCCAGATACACCTCACGCTGCTGAATCCGAACCATCGTCGTCGCTGCGGCATCGGCGACAAACGATGCATGCACCTCTCGAAATGCCCCGACTGCAACCCCTCGAACAATCAATTCACGAACCCGATCGGCAGCAATCGACGTGTTCTTCTCGTACACCTGCCGCCCCGGTGAGGACCCGGCCAGATCCTCCATGAACTGGTGCGATGCCCGGGAAAGCTGATCGCCCACGGCCTCGAGGTACGCGGTCACCTGCGCTAGTGGATCCGTCTGAACCGCGACCGCTTCTTCGACTGCATCGGTCGCAGCGCGAAAGAAATGAACAGTGACTGCGCGGACCAGATCGTCCTTACCGGCAGCAACCGTGTACAGCGTGCTCTTGGAGCAATGGAGGCGTGAGGCGATCTCATCGAGCGTCAGGTGCACAAATCCTTCGTCCAGAAAGAGCACCACCAACTGATCGAATAGTTGCGCCCTGCGTGCCGTCACCCTTGCCATACTCAAAAGAGTACTGCAGTATCGTCTTCAGTACTACTACAGAAACAGGAGTCGACAGTGCCGGTCGAACGTCTGATGCCCAGCCAAGAAGCACGCGATCTCATCGAATTGACCCGCGATGTAGCCGACAAGGTTCTTGCACCCAAGGTCAACGAGTACGAGAAGGCCGAAAAGTATCCGGAGGGGGTCTTTCCCGCCCTCGGACAAGCTGGACTCCTGAGCCTGCCCTACCCCGAAGAATTCGGCGGCGGAGATCAACCCTACGAGGTCTATCTTCAAGTTCTCGAAGAGATCGCCTCACGTTGGGCGGCAGTTGCTGTCGCAGTCAGCGTGCACAGCCTCTCCTGCTTCCCTCTGTTCACCTTCGGAACCGATGAACAGAAGAACCGATGGCTGCCGGACATGTTGGGCGGCAACACCATCGGCGCATACAGCCTCTCCGAAGCTCAAGCGGGGTCCGACGCCGCAGCACTCTCCTGCAAGGCCGCGCCCGTCGACGGCGGATACCTCGTCAACGGCAGTAAAGCGTGGATCACCAACGGCGGCAAGGCCGACTTCTACAACCTGTTCGCTCGAACCAGCGACGACGGATCACGCGGCATCTCGTGCCTGCTGGTCGACAGGGACACCCAAGGGCTCAGCTTCGGGAAACCTGAAGAAAAGATGGGACTGCGCGCCGTCCCGACAGCCTCCGCGAATTACGACGACGCCTTCATTACGGACGAGCGCCTCATCGGACAACGAGGCCAAGGCCTCCCCATAGCGTTCAGTGCCCTCGATTCCGGCCGGTTGGGAATCGCTGCCGTCGCTGTCGGCATCGCTCAGGGCGCACTTGACGACGCTGTCGCCTATGCCAAGGAACGCAAGGCTTTCGGCAAGCGGATTATCGATCATCAAGGCCTCGGATTTGTTCTTGCAGATATGGCTGCCGCCGTCGACTCTGCCCGCGCCACCTATCTCGATGCCGCACGCCGCCGCGACGCCGGAGTTCCGTACTCCCGCAACGCCAGCGTCGCCAAGCTCATTGCCACCGACGCCGCAATGAAGGTCACGACCGACGCGGTTCAGGTTTTCGGCGGGTACGGCTACACCCAGGACTTCCCGGTTGAACGCTACATGCGCGAAGCCAAGATCACGCAGATCTTCGAGGGCACCAATCAGATTCAGCGACTGGTGATTGCGCGCCAACTCGCAGGATAGATCTGGATACGACGATGCCCTCCCACTTCAGAGATGTGGGAGGGCATCGTCGTGAGCTATCGCTCCGCGCTGGGGCGTCGTACATCAGGATTCAGTCGCCGCAGCAACCGCCACCGGAGGGCAGCTCACGCGTCTCGCGCGTAATCGCATTGCGAGCAGCCAATTCCGAGTAGTCGGGATAATCGACCCGCACCAACGACAAACCATGAGCCGGCGCTACGAGAATCGAACTCGACCGCGAGGTTTCATCGAGCAGCCCGGCCAACCAATCAGAGGTTCGACGCCCTTCGCCGACGGACAGGACCGCGCCGACCAAGCTCCGAACCATCGACCAGCAGAACGCATCTGCGTTCACGTATGCCGTGAACACGGTGCCGTCCTGCGCCCAGTCGAAACGCTGAAGCTCGCGTACCGTAGTCGCACCTTCGCGCCGCTTACAGAACGCAGCAAAATTGTGGAGTCCCAAGAGTCGCTGCGACGCTTCCTGCATAGCAGCGAGATCCAACTGCTTCGGGTAGGAAACGATATCGCGGGACCGAAGTGGTTCGACGCCGAACGCAGCGTTGGACACCCGGTACTCGTAATAGCGTCGCATCGCGGAGAATCGAGCGTCGAAATCAGCGGGAACAACAGTAATCGATTTGACCCGAACGTCCTTCGGAAGGAATCGAGCCAGGCGGCGGACCAACCGGGACGGATCGTCGGGCAACAGATCTGCCGGTACATCGACGTGCGCGACCTGGCCGCTCGCATGTACTCCGGCGTCTGTCCGGCCCGCGACGGTCAACTGAACCGGAAGCCGCAGAACAGTTCCAAGCCGATCCTCGATCTCGCCGCACACTGTACGTAGATCGGTCTGTCTGGCCCAGCCGGAGAAATCGGTTCCGTCGTAGGAGATGTCGAGGCGCAATCGAACGAGCCCGCCGTCCCCGAGGGGGGCGGCGGGCTCATTCGATTCAGCGTGTGCTGAAACCAAGGGAACTAGTCCTTCTTGGCCTCTTCGGCTGCGGGGGCCTCGTCGGCCTCCACAACCTCGGTGACGTCAGCCTCTACAGCAGCAGACTCAGCTTCAACAGCTGCTTCTACCGGTGCGTCCTGCGAAGCCTGGACGCGACGTGCGCGGTCAGCCTCGGAGGTGACGGTCTTTTCCTTGACGAGCTCGATGATTGCCATCGGAGCGTTGTCGCCCTTGCGGGGGACCGTCTTGGTGATGCGGGTGTATCCACCGGGACGATCCGCGTAGAACGGGCCGATCTCGGCGAACAGGGTGTGAACGACATCCTTGTTACGGATGACCTTCAGAACCTCACGACGGTGAGCCAGCGTGCCGGCCTTAGCGTGCGTGACGAGCTTCTCGGCGTAGGGGCGCAGTGCCTTGGCCTTGGACTCGGTGGTGGTGATGCGACCGTGCTCGAAGAGCGCGGTAGCCAGATTGGCGAAAATCGCCTTCTGGTGCGAAGCCGACCCGCCGAAGCGGGCACCCTTCTTGGGCTTGGGCATGATGATCTCCTAGTAAAGGACCTGAGCTGCTACAGCTGTTCGGTCTCGGCGTAGTCCTCGGTACCCTCGGCATCGCCGAAGGAACCGGCATCGGTGTCACTCCACGTTCCGGTGGCGGCGTCGTAGCCGGCAACAGTGGTGGGATCGAAGGATGCGGGGCTGTCCTTGAGGGACAGGCCGAGCGAATGCAGCTTGACCTTGACCTCGTCGATGGACTTCTGTCCGAAGTTGCGGATGTCGAGCAGATCGGACTCGGTACGGCCGACAAGCTCACCGACGGTGTGAACACCTTCGCGCTTGAGGCAGTTGTAGGAACGGACGGTGAGGTCCAGATCCTCGATGGGGAGTCCGAAGGAAGCGATGTGATCGGCCTCGGCAGGCGAGGGTCCGATCTCAATGCCTTCTGCTTCGACGTTCAGCTCACGGGCCAGGCCGAAGAGCTCCACCAGGGTCTTGCCCGCAGAAGCGAGCGCGTCCCGTGCAGTGATGGAATTCTTCGTTTCCACGTCGAGAACGAGCCGATCGAAGTCGGTGCGCTGTTCGACGCGAGTGGCCTCCACCTTGTAGGTGACCTTGAGCACCGGCGAGTAAATCGAGTCGACCGGAATACGGCCGATCTCTGCGCCGGACGCCTTGTTCTGGACGGCGGGGACATAGCCGCGACCGCGCTCGACTACGAGCTCGATCTCCAGCTTTCCCTTGTCGTTCAGGGTGGCGATGTGCAGATCAGGGTTGTTCACGATGACGCCGGCCGGGGGCACGATGTCGCCTGCAGTAACAGCGCCGGGGCCCTGCTTGCGGACGTACATGGTGACCGGCTCGTCCTCTTCGGAGCTCACGACGAGGCCCTTGAGGTTCAGGATGATGTCAGTGACATCTTCCTTGACTCCGGGGACCGTGGTGAACTCGTGGAGAACTCCGTCGATACGGATGCTGGTTACAGCAGCGCCGGGAATCGACGAGAGCAGCGTGCGGCGCAGCGAATTGCCGAGCGTGTACCCGAAACCTGGCTCCAGGGGCTCGATGACGAACTTCGAGCGGTTATCAGCGATGACCTCTTCGGTCAGCGTGGGTCGCTGAGAAATGAGCATTGGTATTTCCTCCTGTACGGGCGTCCACTATTTGACGCCCACGATGGGGCAGAAAGGGCTTGCGCCCTGTGAGCGGTTGCGAAGTCCGAAGACTCCGCAACCACTCACAGAGAGCGAAACGCCTTACTTCGAGTAGTACTCGACGATGAGCTGTTCCTGCAGAGCAATATCGATCTGCGCGCGCTCGGGAAGCTGGTGAACCAGGATCCGCAGACGCGAGCCGACAACCTGCAACCATGCGGGAACCGGGCGGTCGCCGACGGTCTCACGTGCAACCTGGAACGGAAGCGTGGTGAGCGACTTTTCCTTGACATCGATGATGTCGTACTGCGAAACGCGGTAGCTAGGAATGTCGACCTTCTTGTTGTTCACGAGAAGGTGACCGTGCGTGACCAGCTGACGTGCCTGACGGCGCGTACGAGCGAGGCCTGCGCGGTACACGACGTTGTCGAGACGCGACTCGAGGATGCGAAGCAGGTTCTCGCCGGTCTTACCGGGGCGGTTGTTCGCCTCCTTGTAGTACAGACGGAACTGCTTCTCCATGACGCCGTAGGTGAAGCGAGCCTTCTGCTTCTCCTGCAGCTGGAGCAGGTATTCGCTCTCCTTGATACGCGCGCGGCCGTGCTGTCCGGGCGGGTACGGGCGACGCTCGAATGCCTGGTCGCCTCCAACGAGGTCGACGCGCAGACGACGCGACTTGCGGGTGATGGGTCCGGTATAACGTGCCATGATTTTCTACCTATTCCTTCCCGCTTATACCCGACGCCGCTTGGGCGGACGGCAGCCGTTGTGCGGCTGGGGAGTTACATCGGAAATGGTGCCGACCTCGAGGCCTGCGGCCTGGAGTGAACGAATCGCGGTCTCGCGACCCGAACCCGGTCCCTTGACGAAGACGTCAACCTTCTTGACACCGTGCTCCTGCGCCTTGCGGGCAGCGCTCTCAGCAGCGAGCTGAGCGGCGAAGGGAGTCGACTTACGCGAACCCTTGAAGCCGACGTGTCCCGAGGACGCCCAGGAAATGACATTTCCGGCGGGGTCCGTGATGGACACGATGGTGTTGTTGAAGGTGCTCTTGATGTGAGCAGCGCCGTGCGGGATGTTCTTCTTATCCCTGCGACGCGCCTTCTGGGTCTTCTTCGGACCGGTGCTACGTGACTTCGGGGGCATTACTTCGCCTTCTTCTTGCCGGCAATGGTGCGCTTCGGACCCTTACGGGTACGGGCGTTGGTCTTGGTGCGCTGACCACGCACGGGCAGACCACGACGGTGGCGCAGGCCCTGGTAGCAGCCGATCTCGATCTTGCGACGGATGTCGGCCTGAACCTCGCGGCGAAGGTCACCCTCAACCTTGAGCGACTCCTCGATGTACTCGCGGAGCTTTGCCAGGTCCTCGTCCGAGAGGTCCTTGCTCCGGAGATCCGGGTTGACGCCGGTGGCGTCAAGGATTTCCTTGGAGCGGGTACGGCCGATGCCGTAGATGTATGTCAGTGCGATCTCCATACGCTTTTCGCGAGGAAGATCAACACCAGAGAGACGTGCCATGTTGGCATTTCCTATCGGTGTGCGGAGGTCTGCTCCCAGCCCATCCCCTGTGCCTCTTGTCGAGTACCGCCGCCGTAAGGCGTAGATGATCTCATCAACTAACTCAGTGGGGCCCCGGCCTCCGTGCCGAGGGTGAACCATTGTCCGACCTTGTCGATCGGTGAACGATCGCGTGGGGTCTCGTCAACAATGGCTGGTACTGGAAGGTCTTCTTTGCTTGTTGCCAAGCAGATCTTCGAAAAGCTCGATCTAGCCCTGACGCTGCTTGTGACGCAGGTTCTCGCAGATCACCATGACCCGACCGTTACGGCGGATCACTTTGCACTTTTCGCAGATCTTCTTGACGCTCGGATGAACCTTCACGTCTTCTGATCTCCTGTTTTGTCGCAGCCTGCCAGGACGAACCACGGCAGACGTACTTCTCCCTGACCCAGGTCAGGTCCGGGAAGTTCGTTACTTGTAGCGGTAAACGATGCGTCCGCGCGACAAATCGTAGGGCGAAAGCTCTACGACAACGCGATCTTCCGGGAGGATGCGAATGTAGTGCTGACGCATCTTTCCGCTGATGTGGGCGAGGACCTTGTGGCCATTCTCGAGCTCAATGCGGAACATTGCATTGGGCAGCGGCTCGACTACTCGTCCTTCGACCTCGATGGCCCCGTCTTTCTTAGCCATATCCTCCGCGATCCGTTTGGTTTGGCATGCTTCGTGCATCGGCTTCCGTTACATTGGCACGCAATGGTTTCTTCATCGACATGATTTTTACATCGACTGGTGCGGTGATTCCCCGTAGCGGCAGTCCTACACACACAAGCTGTCGACACGCATGGCGCACCGCCTAGCTATGCTACGCGAGAAGAACGACCAGGCCAAATGCGCCTCCCCCAGACGTCTCCTCGCCGCCACCTCCTGGCCGACGCCGAGACCAAGAAAAAAGTCCCGACCCATTCAGGGCCGGGACTTTCTGCAAGCGAATCACTCTCGCCGCCAACACTTGTCGAGCATCAGCTCCGAATTACTCCGGTCGAAGTGTCAAGATTCTCGGACCGTCTTCGGTGACGGCAACCGTGTGCTCCCAATGAGCAGCACGTGAACCGTCAGCCGTAACCACAGTCCAGTCGTCGTCGAGAATCACCGTATCCGTTGTTCCCAACGTCAGCATCGGTTCGATCGCCAAGCAGGAACCGATCACCAACTCAGGCCCCTTACCTGGGGACCCTTCGTTGGCGAGGAACGGATCCATATGCATCTCGCGCCCGATACCGTGCCCGCCGTAGCCGTCGACAATTCCGTAGGAACGGCCGTGCAACTTCTCAGCTGCACGCGTGCCCAGTTCGATTGCGTGCGACACGTCCGTGAGTCGGTTGCCGGCGATCATCGCGGCAATACCGGCATCCATCGACAACCGCGTTGCTTCACTCAACTGTTCGTCAGCTTCGCTCAGCTTGCCGACGCCGAAGGTCCACGCCGAGTCACCATGCCAGCCGTCGAGAATTGCGCCACAGTCGATAGACACCAGATCGCCTTCGGCCAGGATGTCCCCGGCCGTCGGAATTCCGTGAACGACGCGATCGTTGACCGACGAACAAATCGAACCGGTAAAACCGTGGTACCCGAGGAACGACGGAACTGCGCCGGCGTCGCGAATCACAGATTCTGCTACCGCATCCAGTTCGAGGGTGCTGACACCGGGCTTTGCCGCAGCGCGTACCGCTACCAATGCCGAACCCACGATCGCGCCGGCCGCAGCCATTGCATCGAGTTCGCCCGCGGAGCGGAACGGAACAACCTTGCGTTTACGCCCGAAGACCATTACTTGGCCAACGCTGCCAGTGCGCGTGCATTGACTTCTTCGACCTCGCCGATGGCGTCAACGGAGACGACGCTGTCTTTGTAGTAGTCGAACAGCGGTGACGTCTCGTCGCGGTACACCCGAAGTCGGTTACGGATGACATCTTCGGTGTCGTCTGCACGACCGCGGGCGAGCATGCGCTCAACTACGACATCTTCGTCGACCACGAAGGACAGAACGCCGTCGAGCTTGGCGTCGAGATCCTTCAAGATGCCTTCGAGTGCCTCAGCCTGCTCGACCGAACGCGGGAATCCGTCGAGCAGGAAACCGTTTGCGGCGTCCGGTTCGGACACGCGAGCCTTCACCATGTCGTTCGTGATCGAGCTGGGAACGAGTTCGCCGGCATCGATGTACTTCTTTGCTTCCACGCCGAGAGCGGTGGCCTGGCCGATATTCGCGCGGAACAGATCACCCGTGGAGATGTGGGGAACTCCGAACTTCTCGGACAGGATCGCGGCCTGGGTGCCCTTGCCGGCACCGGGAGGACCAAGGAGGACAAGTCTCACTTGAGGAACCCTTCATAGTTACGCTGCATTAGCTGACTCTCGATCTGCTTGACCGTGTCGAGGCCGACGCTGACCATAATCAGCACCGCGGTGCCACCGAACGGCAGGTTCTGCGCGCCACCACCACTCCCCATATCGAGGAACAGGTTGGGCAGAACAGCAATGGTGCCAAGGTAAATCGCACCTGGCAGGGTGATGCGACTCAGCACGTAGTTGAGGTAGTCCGCAGTCGGCTGACCCGGACGAATACCTGGAATAAATCCGCCGAACTTCTTCATCTCGTCGGCACGCTCTTCAGGATTGAAGGTGATGGCGACGTAGAAGTAGGTGAAGAACACGATCAACCCGAAGTAGATCAGGATGTACACCGGGTTTGCCGGGTTGACCAGGTAGGTGTTGATAATCCGCTGCCACCAGCTGGGATCGACGGCCGTGCTCGCCGAGGTCAGCTGCGCGATCAGGTTCGGCAGATACAGCAGCGACGACGCGAAGATCACGGGGATGACGCCGGCCTGGTTGACCTTGAGAGGCAGGTAGGTCGAAGACCCGCCATACATCTTACGGCCGACCATGCGCTTTGCGTACTGCACCGGGATACGACGCTGACCCTGCTCGACGAAGACGACGCCGGCAATGATCAGGAGTGCCGCGAAGCAGACCAAGGCGAATACGAGACCGCCACGACTGCTGAGGATGGAACTACCCTCACCCGGAATTCGCGA
Organism: Rhodococcus sp. OK302; assembly: GCF_002245895.1. Classification (NCBI taxonomy): domain Bacteria; kingdom Bacillati; phylum Actinomycetota; class Actinomycetes; order Mycobacteriales; family Nocardiaceae; genus Rhodococcus; species Rhodococcus sp. OK302. The sequence continues at coordinate 2,732,928 of NZ_NPJZ01000001.1, read as the reverse complement.
AGCGATACCGGCGAAGATCAGGAGCGACATGCCGTTGCCGACGCCGCGTTCGGTGATGATTTCACCGAACCACATGACGAGGGCTGCACCGGCAGTCATGACCAGCACAATGATGATCAGACCGAAAATAGACTTGTCCGCGATGATGTCATCGCAACCCTGGAGTAGCTGGCCCCTAGCTGCGAGCGCAACGATGCCCGTCGACTGGAGCACTGCCAAGGCGATGGACAGATAACGCGTGTACTGCGTCATCTTGGCCTGGCCGGACTGACCCTCCTTGCGGAGTTCCTCGAACTTGGGAATGACCACGGTCAGCAACTGCACGATGATGCTCGCCGTGATGTACGGCATGATGCCGATGGCAAATACCGATAGCTGCAGTAGCGCGCCACCGGAGAACAGGTTGATCAGCGAGTAGATACCCGCTGAATCACCTGAATTGGCGATGTCGATGCAGGTTTGCACACGGGCGTAGTCCACACCAGGTGATGGCAGAACTGCGCCGACCCGATACAGGGCAACGAGGCCGAGGGTGAAAAGGATCTTCCGCCTCAGGTCGGGGGTCCTGAGGGCCGAAACGAAGGCGGAAAGCAAAGATCCTCCTGGCACGACGGTAGGGAGACAGACCGGTTGATCTGCCGAATTTCAGAACTCTAACAGCCACAAATGGGAACTAAGCGGGCAGACCACGAAAAATGGGTAAGCCGAAGATACAACCAACCGTTCGGACCCCTTCGGGAGGGGCACCTTCACAGGAAAATCCAGCATAGATGCCGATGGCCACAGCACAGCAAATGCTGCGCTGTGGCCATCGAACTAGCTATGCGCGATCACTTACAGCTCGGTGGTGGTACCACCGGCAGCAGCGATCTTTTCCTTGGCAGAGCCGGTGAACTTGTTGACGGTCACCTGAATGGCAACTGTCAGTTCGCCGTCGCCCAGAACCTTGACGAGCTGGTTCTTGCGGACTGCGCCCTTGGCAACGAGATCCTCGACCGTGATTGCTCCACCTTCGGGGAACAGCAGGGCGATGTCGCCGACATTGACGACCTGGTACTCGGTGCGGAAGGGGTTCTTGAAGCCCTTGAGCTTGGGCAGACGCATGTGAAGCGGCATCTGTCCACCCTCGAAGCCCACGCGCACGGTGTTACGTGCCTTGGTGCCCTTGGTGCCGCGGCCTGCGGTCTTACCGCGCTTGCCACCTTCACCACGACCAACACGAATCTTGTTGGACTTGGATCCGGGTGCGGGGCGCAGGTGATGCAGTTTGATGGTCATGGTTAGACCTCCTCAACTGTTACGAGGTGGCGCACCACGTTGATCAGACCGCGGTTCTGTGCGTTGTCCTCACGAACAACGGTCTGACGGATGCCTTTGAGACCGAGCGTGCGCAGAGAATCCTTCTGGTTCTGCTTGGTCCCGATGATGCTCTTGATCTGAGTGACCTTGAGATCTGCCATTACTTCACACTCCCAGCAGCCTGTGCGCGAGCGCGCAGCATGCCGGCGGGTGCAACCTCTTCGAGGGTCAAGCCACGGCGAGCCGCAACTTCCTCGGGACGCTGCAGACCCTTGAGCGCAGCAACGGTCGCGTGAACGACGTTGATGGCGTTGTCACTACCGAGCGACTTGGACAGGATGTCCGCGATTCCAGCGCACTCCAGTACGGCACGCACCGCGCCACCGGCGATAACGCCGGTACCGGGGCTTGCCGGGCGGAGCATGACGATACCGGCAGCAGCCTCACCCTGAACGGGGTGAGTAATGGTGTTGCCGATCATCGGGACGCGGAAGAAGCTCTTGCGAGCCTCCTCGACACCCTTCTGGATGGCCGCGGGAACTTCCTTGGCCTTTCCGTAGCCGACGCCGACGAGTCCGTTGCCGTCTCCGACGATCACGAGTGCGGTGAAGCTGAAGCGACGACCACCCTTGACGACCTTGGAGACGCGGTTGATCGTGACAACGCGCTCGATGAACTGCGACTTCTCCGCAGCGTTTCCGCCACGTCCACCGTCGCGACGGTCACGGCCGCCTCCGCGGTTGTCCCCACGAGCGTTGGCATTGTCACCGCTGTTGGGGCCATTCTGTCCGGCGGGTCCGCTTCCGCCGTCACGCCTTTGACGTCCCGGCATCAGGCTGTCCTTCCGTAGAAAATGTTAGTCATCAGAACTTCAACCCGCCTTCGCGAGCCGCGTCTGCCAAAGCCGCGATGCGACCGTGGTAGCCGTGTCCGCCGTGGTCGAAGACAACTGCTTCGACGCCGGCAGCCTTGGCGCGCTCGGCGATCAGCTGACCGACCTTCGCGCTCGCAGCCTTCTTGTCGCCTTCGGCCACTCGCACGTCGGCTTCGATCGTCGACGCGGAAGCCAACGTGTGGCCTGCCAGGTCGTCGATGAGCTGAACGTGGATGTGGCGCGAGGACCGGTTGACGACCAAACGGGGACGCTCGGGCGTGCCGGACACCTTCTTGCGGAGACGGAAGTGACGACGCGTCTTCGAGAGACGACGCTTGGTGGACGCATCCTTGCCCAGCGGAACCCGCTTGGCTTTCTGGTTTGCAGTCTGGCTCATATCACTTACCCGTCTTTCCGACCTTGCGGCGGATCTGCTCACCCTCGTAACGCACGCCCTTACCCTTGTACGGGTCCGGACGACGGAGACGACGGATGTTGGCCGAGATCTGCCCGACCTTCTGCTTGTCGATGCCGGACACCGAGAACCGGGTGGGCGACTCGACGACGAAGGTGATGCCTTCGGGAGCCTCGATCGGGACCGGGTGGCTGTAGCCGAGCGCGAACTCGAGGTCCTTGCCCTTCAGTGCCACACGGTAACCGACACCGTGGATCTCCATCTTCTTGGTGTAACCCTCGGTAACACCGGTGATGATGTTCGCAACAAGGGTCCGCGACAGGCCGTGCAGCGCACGGCTGCGACGCTCGTCGTCGGGGCGAGTGACGCTCAGGGAGCCGTCCTCAGCCTTGGCGATCTCGATGGGCTCGGCGATTGTCAGTGCCAGGGTGCCCTTGGGCCCCTTGACTGTGACGTCCTGGCCGGCGATCGTAACGTCGACGCCCGCGGGGACGTTGACCGGAATCTTTCCAATACGCGACATTGTGGTGGCCTCCCTTACCAGACGTAGGCGAGGACTTCCCCGCCTACTCCTTGATTGGCCGCCTGGCGATCGGTGAGCAGGCCGGTGGACGTGGAGATGATCGCCACGCCTAGGCCGCCCAGAACCTTGGGCAGGTTGGTGGACTTCGCGTAAACCCGGAGACCGGGCTTGGAGACGCGTCGCACGCCGGCAAGGCTGCGCTCACGGCTCGGGCCGTACTTCAGATCGACAATGAGGGTCTTGCCCACAGTTGCGTCTTCGGTACGGAAGTCGGAGATGTAGCCCTCGCGCTTGAGGATCTCGGCAATGTTCGCCTTGATCTTCGAGTGGGGAAGCTTCACCTCATCGTGGTACGCCGTATTGGCGTTGCGCAGACGCGTCAAAAAGTCTGCGATGGGGTCAGTCATGGTCATATCTCGACCTCGACACCTTTCTCGCTGTGGTTCCCATACAACACCGGACGAGTCCGGCCGTGGGCCTCCAGCAATTCGGCTGGGCCGCCCAACTTGTGTCGGACGACGTAAGTTACCGCACCGAGCTGATCGCAAGCATGCGACAGCCACGGCAACCGCTCTAGTGTACGGAACAAAGCTGTTCTATCCAAACCGGGGTCACAGTGTGTAGTGATCCGACGGCCGCTCGGGAGCTCGACAGCTCCAGCGGCAGGCAGTGCAGAACGCAATGAAACGCCGAATGGGCGTGGGTTCCAAAGGAACCCACGCCCATTCAGAAGCGTGACGAAACGAAACCCGAAGGTCTCAGATCACCAGGAGCTCTTGCGAACTCCGGGCAGCTCGCCTGCGTGCGCCATCTCGCGCAAGCAGATACGGCACAGGCCGAACTTGCGGAACACAGCGTGCGGGCGACCGCAACGCTGGCAGCGAGTGTAAGCGCGAACCGCGAACTTCGGCTTCTTGTTGGCCTTGTTGACCAATGCCTTCTTAGCCATGCGCTCAGTTCTCCTTGAACGGGAAGCCGAGGTGCTTGAGCAGTGCACGGCCTTCCTCGTTGTTGGTTGCGGTGGTCACTACGGTGATGTCCATGCCACGGGGGCGATCGATCTTGTCCACGTCGATCTCGTGGAACATCGACTGCTCGTTGAGGCCGAACGTGTAGTTGCCGTTGCCGTCGAACTGGTTGCCCGACAGGCCGCGGAAGTCGCGGATACGGGGCAGCGCCGCGGACACGAGGCGGTCCAGGAACTCCCACATGCGGTCGCCACGGAGGGTGACGCGAGCGCCGATCGGCATGCCTTCGCGGAGCTTGAACTGCGCGATGGACTTACGAGCCTTACGGATCTCAGGCTTCTGGCCTGTGATCAGCGACAGGTCGTGGACAGCGCCGTTGATCAGCTTGGCGTCACGGGCAGCGTCGCCGACGCCCATGTTGACGACAACCTTGACGACACCGGGGATCTGCATGACGTTGGCGTACTGGAACTCGCTGTTAAGCGCGTCCTTGATCTCAGCCCGGTAGCGTGCCTTGAGACGCGGCAGGGCCTTGTTTTCGGTGGAGGTCATGTCAGATGTCCTTCCCGTTCTTCCGGGAAACCCGAACGCGCTTGCCGGACTCTTCATCGGTGCGGTAGCCCACGCGAGTGGGGTTTCCGTCCGAGTCGACGACTGCAACGTTGGAAACGTGGATCGGGGCTTCCTGCGTAACGATGCCGCCGGAGGATGCTCCGCGCTCGTTCGCGGAAACCGCGGTGTGCTTCTTGATGCGGTTTACGCCTTCGACGAGGACCTTGCTGGTCGCGGGGTAGGCCTGAATGACCTTGCCCTTTGCGCCCTTGTCCTTGCCGGCGATGACCAGAACTGTGTCACCCTTGTGCACCTTCATTACAGCACCTCCGGGGCGAGCGAAACGATCTTCATGAACTTCTTCTCGCGCAGCTCACGGCCGACGGGTCCGAAGATACGAGTTCCACGGGGATCGCTGTCAGCCTTGATGAGCACTGCTGCGTTCTCGTCGAACTTGATGTAGGAACCGTCCGGACGACGGCGCTCCTTCGTGGTGCGAACGATGACGGCCTTGACGACCTCACCCTTCTTGATATTTCCGCCCGGGATGGCGTCTTTGACGGTGGCGACGATAACGTCGCCGATCCCGGCGTAGCGACGTGACGAACCGCCGAGAACGCGGATGCAAAGGATTTCCTTGGCACCCGTGTTATCAGCGACGCGAACTCGCGACTCCTGCTGAATCACTTGATCTCCCTAGACCTGGAATTTCGTACGCAACGGATTACCGACCCGATGCGCGCGGTCATTGTTGCTACCTGCGTCGTGTCTGAGCTGCAGTCCCACCGAAGTTCATCGGCAGGACGATCACTGCAAGCACCGGTCGAGCTGCGCACGTGAAGACACAACTCTGCCACAGGCAACCGTTCTATTGTAGGGAACACTCCCCCGATTACCAAATCAACGTGGGTAAACGCAAACCTGGCAGGTAACACCGGGATGTCCATTCGAAGCCGAATGGCCCACTCCCCCAAAGGGGAAGCGGGCCATTCGGTGGTTCTCGATCAGCTCGAGATCAACGATCAGGCTTACTTGGCCTTTTCGAGGACCTCGACCAGACGCCAGTGCTTCGTCGCAGACAGCGGACGGGTTTCCATCAGCTGAACGCGGTCGCCGACGCCGGCAACGCCGTTCTCGTCATGCGCCTTCACCTTGGATGTACGGCGGATGATCTTGCCGTACAGCTTGTGCTTGACGCGGTCCTCGAGCTCGACCACGATCGTCTTTTCCATCTTGTCGGAAACTACGTATCCGACACGGACCTTACGGCTCGCGCGCTCTTCTGTGCTCACTGCTTTTTCCTCACTCATGCCGCGTCACCTGCATCCGGACCCGTGGCGAGTCCGAGCTCACGCTCACGCAGGACGGTGTAGACGCGCGCAATCTCGTGACGAACGGTGCGCAGTCGTCGGTTGTTGTCCATCTGGCCGGTAGCCATCTGGAAACGAAGGTTGAAAAGCTCTTCCTTCGCCTCACGGAGCCGGGTGACCAGCTCGTCTTCACTGAGCTCGCGGAGCTCTGCTGCTGGGGTTCCAGTAGCCATCAGAACTGCTCCTCTCTGGACACGATCCGGCACTTGCACGGGAGCTTGTGCATCGCGCGAAGCAGAGCCTCGCGTGCAATCTCCTCGTTGGGGTATGTCATCTCGAACAGCACGCGTCCGGGCTTGACGTTGGCAATCCACCACTCGGGCGAACCCTTACCGGAACCCATGCGGGTTTCGGCCGGCTTCTTCGTGAGCGGGCGATCCGGGAAAATATTGATCCAGATCTTGCCACCACGCTTGATGTGCCGGGTCATTGCGATACGAGCGGACTCGATCTGACGGTTGGTGATGTATGCAGGCTCGAGAGCCTGGATACCCCACTCGCCGAAGGTGACCTTGGTGCCGCCCTTGGCCGCACCCGAACGGCTCGGGTGGTGCTGCTTGCGGTGCTTGACCCGCCTTGGGATCAACATGCGTCAGCCCTCCTGATTCTGTTCAGTTGCGGGAGCATCGGCGGTTGCGGTCGCTGCGCGACCGGCCTCGGTGCTCGTCGCAGTGGTGCCGGTGGCACCGGAACGACGGGGACGGCTCGGACGCTCACGACGCGGGCGATCCCCGGCCGGTGCGGCCGTGTTGGCGGCGAGCTCACGCTTGCCACCGACGATGTCGCCCTTGTAGATCCAAACCTTGACGCCAATGCGACCGAAGGTCGTCTTGGCCTCGTAGAGGCCGTAGTCGATGTCCGCACGAAGCGTGTGCAGCGGCACACGGCCTTCGCGGTAGAACTCCGACCGGGACATCTCGGCGCCGCCGAGACGTCCGGAGCACTGAACGCGGATTCCCTTGACGTTCGGCTGACGCATGGCCGACTGAATGGCCTTGCGCATTGCACGACGGAAAGCAACGCGGTTCGAGAGCTGCTCGGCCACACCCTGTGCGACGAGCTGCGCTTCGGCATCTGCGTTCTTGACCTCGAGGATGTTCAGCTGAACCTGCTTGCCGGTCATCTTTTCGAGCTCGGAACGAATGCGATCGGCTTCGGCGCCGCGGCGGCCGATGACGATTCCGGGACGTGCCGTGTGGATGTCCACGCGAACACGGTCACGGGTGCGCTCGATCTCGACCTTTGCGATACCCGCGCGCTCCATGCCGGTGGCGAGGAGCTTGCGGATTGCAACGTCTTCCTTGACGTATTCCGCGTACTGCTTATCTGCGTACCAGCGAGACTTCCAGTCGGTGGTGATGCCGAGGCGGAAGCCGTGCGGGTTGATTTTCTGGCCCACTACTGAGCACTTCCCTTCCGGCGATTACGGGTCGATGTTCCGGACTTCGGCAGGCTCTCCACGATCACGGTGATGTGACTGGTGCGCTTGCGAATACGGAACGCACGTCCCTGTGCACGCGGCTGGAACCGCTTGAGGGTCGCGCCCTCGTCCACGAACGCCGTAGCAACGACAAGCGTGCTCGGGTCGAGACCGAGGTTGTTCTGGGCGTTGGCTGCTGCGGAGGCGATCACCTTGGCGACCGGCTCGCTCGCTGCCTGCGGCGCGAACTTGAGGATGTTCAGGGCGTCTTCAACCGAGCGCCCGCGGACCAGGTCCACAACGCGACGTGCCTTCATCGGCGTAGCGCGCACGTGGCGTGCTACTGCCTTGGCAGTCGGGTTGGCGGTTTCGGTGTTGCTCATCGCCTCTTCGCCTTCCGATCATCCTTGATGTGACCCTTGAACGTACGGGTCGGTGCAAACTCTCCGAGCTTGTGTCCGACCATGGAGTCGGAAACGAACACGGGGACATGCTTACGGCCGTCATGAACCGCAAACGTGTGGCCGATGAAGTCCGGGATGATTGTCGAACGACGGGACCAGGTCTTGATGACCTGCTTGGTTCCCTTTTCGTTCTGTACATCCACCTTCGCGAGGAGGTGGTCATCGACGAACGGGCCCTTCTTAAGGCTGCGTGGCATCCTTCACTCCCTCCTAGCGCTTGTTCTTGCCGGTGCGGCGGCGACGGACGATCATCTTGTCGCTTGCCTTGTTCTTGCGGGTACGGCCTTCCGGCTTACCCCACGGGCTGACCGGGTGGCGTCCACCTGAGGTCTTGCCCTCGCCGCCACCATGCGGGTGGTCGACCGGGTTCATCACGACACCACGAACGGTCGGGCGCTTGCCCTTCCAACGCATACGGCCGGCCTTGCCCCAGTTGATGTTCGACTGCTCGGCATTGCCGACCTCGCCGACGGATGCGCGGCAGCGCACGTCGACGCGGCGGATTTCACCGGAAGGCATACGCAGCGTGGCGTAGGCGCCTTCCTTGCCCAGCAGCTGGATGCTGGCACCTGCGGAACGGGCCATCTTGGCACCGCCGCCGGGACGCAGTTCCACACCGTGGATGGTGGTACCTGTCGGGATGTTGCGCAGCGGCAGGTTGTTGCCCGGCTTGATGTCGGCGCCTGCACCGGACTCGATCGGTGAACCCTGCACCAGGCCCTTAGGGGCGATGATGTAGCGCTTCTCACCGTCTGCGTAATGCAGGAGTGCGATGTTTGCTGTGCGGTTGGGGTCGTACTCGATGTGAGCGACCTTGGCCGGGATTCCGTCCTTGTCGTTGCGACGGAAATCGATCAGTCGGTAGGCACGCTTGTGTCCGCCACCCTTGTGACGGGTGGTGATACGACCGTGTGCGTTACGTCCACCACGACCGTGCAGCGGGCGAACCAGCGACTTCTCGGGGGTCGACCGAGTGATCTCGGCGAAGTCCGAAACGCTCGAGCCACGACGGCCCGGTGTTGTCGGCTTGTACTTACGGATTGCCATGAGTCTTCTCGTCCTCTATGTCTCGTCAAGTCCCGGCGCTTACGCGACCGGTCCTCCGAAGATCTCGATGGGCTTGCTGTCGGCGGCGAGGGTCACGAGAGCGCGCTTGGTGTTCTTGCGCTTTCCGTAACCGAACTTCGTCCGCTTGCGCTTGCCCTGACGGTTGGCGGTGTTGACGCTGGTCACAGTGACACCGAAGACCTTTTCGACGGCAATCTTGATCTGCGTCTTGTTCGAGTCCGGGTGCACCAGGAAGGTGTAGGTGCCTTCCTCGATAAGTCCGTAGGACTTCTCGGAGATGACCGGTGCCAGCAGGATGTCGCGGGGGTCAGCGATGGTCGTCACTTGGCCTCCTCCTTGTTGTCTTCCTGGGCGGTCTCGGCGGGCCCGTGGATGAACGCGTTGAGCGCCTCGACGCTGAACACGACGTCATCCGCATTGAGCACGTCGTAGGTGTTGAGCTGGTCGGGTGCAATGGGATGCACGCCTTCCAGGTTCTGCACGCTCTTCCATGCTGCAATGTCCTGGCGACCCACGACGAGCAGCAGCTTCTTACGATCCGAGATCTCGCCGAGGAACGCCTGAGCGCCCTTGGTCGAAGGCGTCTGCCCTGCAACCAGTTCGGTGATCACGTGGATGCGCTCGTTGCGTGCGCGGTCAGAGAGAGCCCCGCGCAGAGCGGCGGCAATCATCTTCTTGGGGGTGCGCTGGCTGTAGTCACGCGGCTTCGGGCCGTGAACGACACCGCCGCCGACGAACTGAGGAGCGCGAGTCGAGCCCTGGCGTGCGCGGCCGGTGCCCTTCTGGCGGTACGGCTTCTTGCCACCACCGCGGACTTCACCGCGGGACTTGGTGGAGTGGGTTCCCTGACGTGCAGCTGCAAGCTGCGCGACAACAACCTGGTGAAGAAGCGCGATGTTGGCCGGCGCGTCGAACATCGCAGCGGGGAGATCAACGGTGCCGTTGGTCTTGCCGCCGGCAACCTTGACGTCCAGGGTCAACTTGGTCTCGGTGCTGGTCATGCCCGTGCACCACCCTTCACTGCGCTCTTGACGATCACGAGGCCACCCTTGCGGCCCGGGATCGCACCCTTGATCAGCAGCAGACCGTTCTCGACGTCCACCTTGTGGACCGAGAGGTTCTGCGTCGTGATGCGGTCGTTACCCATGCGTCCAGCCATCCGCGTGCCCCTGAAGACACGACCGGGGGTTGCACAGGCACCGATGGAGCCCGGGCGGCGGTGAACAGCCTGGGTACCGTGCGATGCACCCTGTCCTTTGAAGCCGTGACGCTTCATGACGCCGGCGTAGCCCTTGCCCTTGCTGGTTCCGGTGACGTCGACGAATGCGCCGTCCTCGAAAACCTCGGCGGTGAGCTCCTGGCCGACCTCGTAGCCGGAGGCATCCGCAATGCGGAGCTCGACGACGTGGCGACGCGGGGTCACACCTGCCTTGGCGAACTGACCGGAAACCGGCTTGTTCACCCTGCGCGGGTCGATTGCGCCGAACGCGAGCTGCACAGCGGTGTAGCCGTCACGCTCTTCGGTACGAATCTGGGTTACGACGTTCGGCCCAGCCTTCACGACGGTGACCGGGACAACCCGGTTGTTCTCGTCGAAGACCTGGGTCATGCCGAGCTTGGTGCCCAGGATTCCCTTGATCTTGGTATCAGTCATTGTTTTTGTCTCCGCCGTCACTGAATGTTCACGTCGACACTGGCCGGAAGGTCGATACGCATAAGCGCGTCAACCGTCTTCGGCGTCGGGTCGAGAATGTCGATCAGCCGCTTATGAGTACGCATCTCGAAGTGCTCGCGCGAGTCCTTGTACTTGTGCGGCGAGCGGATGACGCAATATACGTTCTTCTCGGTCGGCAACGGCACAGGTCCAACGACGCGGGCACCCGTACGGGTTACCGTCTCGACGATCTTGCGCGCTGACGCGTCGATCGCCTCGTGGTCGTAGGCCTTGAGCCTGATGCGGATCTTTTGTCCCGCCACGCTTAGTGTCCTTTTCTTGCCGCGTTTCGTAGCCCACCTGGTCAGGCTCGAGCTACCTCGTCTGCACAGTCCTTGCCTGGACGATGACACGACGAACACTTAAGCGATCGGGACGTATCCAGATCCGCTGCCGCTGTTCGTTTGTCATTGTTCTCCGGTACACGCGGTCGGGCGTGTCGCTCTCTCACTCATCCTGCGCCGGACGATCTTTCGATCATCTGGCGCTTGATGTGTACCGGACGTGTTCGAATTCGAACACAAAGTAGGTACTGCTTCCGTCGTGCTTTTACATCTCGTCTTACTTGGTCACGATCATCGGCCTGATTCCCTGAAGGTCTCACACCGACTACTCGTGACGTCTCACCCTTGACTGTCCTCGGCCGCAAGCGACCGTGTCCCAGACAAGGCAACCCGACCAGTATGCCGCAGCCGGCCGGATTACTCAACTCCTCAGGCCTAGTCGAGTTACGTGATGCGCGCGACAGCGAACTTACTCGGCAGTAAGATGTTTGCATGACGACATCAAGCCCTACCTATCGCGGCTGGCAGAGACTCCCGGACAACTCCGTGGGGCATGCGCTTTTCTCCCTGGCCATGTCGGTTCGAGTCCCGTACTTCGCGTCGATACTCCCCCGCGTGACCAAGCTCGAACCGGGATTGTGCGAGGTTCGGGCGCCGAAGTGGTGGGGTGTACACAACCATCTGGGAACGTTTCACGCGATCGCAGCCTGCAATCTCGCGGAGGTTGCCATGGGAATGCTCAGTGAAGCAACGGTCCCCGACACTCACCGATGGATTCCGAAGTCGATGTCCGTCGAATATCTCGCCAAGGCCGAGACGAGCCTTCGCGCAGTGGCGCAACTCGACGCCCTGCCTGATTTCGATGCCATCACGACCGGCGCCGAACTGGTCGTACCGATTTCGATTTTCGACCGGGCCGGCAAGGAAGTTGTACATGCCCAGATCACCACGTGGGTCACAAAAAAGTAAACAAGAACCAAAATTGCTGAATGGCAAGCTGATTCACGCAATCGATATCCGATCGGAACGCGGGAGGCACGCTACTTCGAGAAGAATGTTGATTGTTTCGCGGCGCCATATTGGTGGAACACCTTCTCGAACGGCGATGTCCGGTCGGGGTACCGGTGTCCGGTGTCTGAGCGTGGTTCGGGCATCGGTCGGCGTCGCCTCCGACCGAGCACCAGCAGGAGGCACCGTGGATGACTTCCAGCCCTCGACCCGCCCTACCCAAGAGCATGCAGCCGAGTCAGATGACGCTCGGATCGACGATCTCGAACAGTTTCGCCGCGAACTCGACGCCATCGACGCCTCGCTGCTCGAGACGGTCCGCGAACGACTGCTGCTCTGCCAGCAGATCGGAGAGTGGAAACGGGTCAGCAACGTTCCGATGATGCAACCCGGGCGTGTGCACCTCGTGCAGGAACGGGCTCGACAATTCGCCCTTCGGCACGATCTGTCACCCGAGTTCTTCGAATCGTTGTACAAACTCCTGATCTCCGAGACTTGCCGACTCGAAGACCTGGTGATCGACGGCCAAGCCACAGAGGAGGAGACTGTTCGGGAATCCGTCGGCCCGAGATCAGGATCATCGTCATGAGTTCCCGCACGCTCCTCGTGGACAATTACGACTCGTTCACATACAACCTCTTCACACTTCTCACCAAGGTCAACGGCGTCGTACCCACCGTTGTCACCAACGACGCGGACTGGGACTCCCTCGACCTTGCCTCGTTCGACAACGTCGTGATCTCGCCAGGCCCAGGCCGGCCCGATCGGGAGCGTGACTTCGGAATCAGCCGAAGATTCATCGAGGAAGGTTCACTCCCCCTACTCGGGGTCTGCCTCGGACATCAAGGACTCTGCCAACTGTTCGGTGCCGACGTCGTGCTCGCACCGACGCCCATGCACGGCAGAATTTCGCTCGTCGACCACGACGGCACGGGAGTCTTTTCCGGATTGCCCTCACCGTTTCGTGCAGTCCGCTATCACTCGCTGACCGTCGAGAACCTCCCCGACGCCTTTGTCCGGACCGCTTGGACGTCGGACGGCTTGGTCATGGGCGTGCGGCATCGGACAAAGCCGATGTGGGGAGTTCAGTTCCACCCCGAATCGATCAGTACCGAATTCGGAGTCGAACTGCTGGCCAATTTCCGCGATCTCTCGATCGGGCGAACTCTCGAGTCCGTCATGCACCAGGCTCCGCTTGTGCACGCATCGAGCCTGCGCCCCGCGTCGTCCTACCGAGTCGACAGGGTTCGTCTTGATTTCGCGGTGGATCCTTCGGCTGCATATGCTGCCTTGTTCGCCGACGGCCCCAACGCGTATTGGCTGGATCGAGCTGCGACGTCGGAACCCGACACTCGGTTCACGATCATGGGTGACGCTTCCGGACCACTGGCCGAGTTCATCACGTACGACGTGGGCCCCGGAGTTGTCACAGTTGCCCGAAAGGGATTGCCGGAAGAGAACATTCATGTTCCCTTCTTCGACTATCTGGATGGGCAACTGGCCACACGGTTCATTCCGGCGGATCCGGAACTCGACTTCAATCTCGGATACGTCGGATATCTCGGATACGAGTTGAAAGCGCAGACCGGTGGCGTTTCGGCGCACTCCGCAGATACTCCCGACGCTGCATTCGTCTTTGCCGACCGCGCTGTTGTCATCGACCACACTGCCGGTCGGACACACGTTCTGCGTCTACGCGAGAACTCGTCGGCGGAAGACTGGAACAGCGGTGATCGGGACAGCTCAGCCGAGGACGACTGGCTCGCGCATACCGTCGATGTTCTGGCCGACATCGGTGCTGCAACCGGGGAGCGAATCCCTGTTCCTCTGATCAGTGAAACCGTCTGGACACAAGCACGTCTGCGTCATGACCGGAATCGATACCTGGCCCTGATCGAGGATGCACTCGAACAGATTCGCGTCGGCGAATCGTACGAGGTGTGCCTGACAAACATGGCCAGTGTCACCGAGACGATCGATCCCCGACGCACTTTCGAGTTCTTGCGCGGCATCAATCCGACCCCCTACAGCGCACTGCTCGATTTCACCGGAATCGCGGTGATCTCCGCCTCCCCGGAACGGTTTCTGCGCGTCGACTCCGAAGGCAACGTCGAGTCCAAACCCATCAAGGGCACACGACCTCGAGGCGTCACCCGAGCACGGGATGCGGCACTGCGACAGGACCTACTCGACAGCGAGAAGGACCGCGCCGAAAACCTGATGATCGTTGACCTCACGCGAAATGATCTTGCAAAAGTTTGCGTTCCCGGCAGTGTGCACGTTCCACGACTGTTCGGGATCGAATCGTATTCGTCGGTCCATCAGATGGTGTCGACCGTCCGTGGCTCACTGCGCGCAGAGTCGTCTGCTGTCGATTGCGTTCGGGCCGCATTTCCTGGCGGATCCATGACGGGAGCGCCGAAAGTACGAACCATGGAGATCATCGACCGTCTCGAATCCGGTCCTCGCGGAGTGTATTCCGGATCCATCGGATATTTTGCCCTCGGCGGCGCTGCTGATTTGTCGATCGTCATCCGCTCGTTGGTCGCTACGTCCAAAGGAGTCAGTTTCGGCATCGGCGGCGCCATAACTGCTTTGTCCGATGCCGAGGAAGAGTTCGACGAAACGACGGTCAAAGCGTCGACTTTGCTTCGTGCGCTCGACGTCGTTGCCAGTCACACCGACGAACTCGGCAGGTAGTGGTGATGTCGTCGGTTCGGTGTGACGAGGTGATCGTGGTCGGAGGTGCCGGAGCGGTCGGATCCATGTTTGTCGATCTCATGCGCCGAGACGGACGGTCTGTCACAATTCTCGATCCGGCGGACTCGGACAGCCCTCTCCGCGGCGATATCACCGGTCCGGACAATATCCTGCTCCGGGCCCTCACCTCAGCAGACATCGTCATCCTGGCCGTGCCAGAAAGTGTCGCACTCGCAGCCTTACCCACGCTTGTGCGAGTCGTTCGCACCGATGCGCTGATCGTCGACACGTTGTCGGTCAAGTCTCAAATGTCGGTTGCCGTCGAGAATTCGGGCCGAACGGGCGAATTCCTGGGGGTCAATCCGATGTTTCGGCCCTCACTCGGCCCCTCGGGACGACCGATTATCGCCGTTCCGTACGTGGGCGGTCCACGAGGTGCAGATTTTGTCGAAAATCTGCGTGCGTGGGGAGCAACGGTTTCCGTGATGAACCCGGATCGTCACGACCGACTGGCCGCGGCAACTCAAGCCTTGACCCACGCATCGGTGCTGGCTTTCGGCCTTGCGCTGGGAGAACTCGACGTGACCGCCGAAGAAGTCGCCGACGTCGAGACTCCCCCACACCGGACGCTTTCGGCTTTGCTGGCGCGAATCGTGAACGGCGAACCCGAGGTGTATTGGGACGTTCAATCGGGAAACCCCTATGCGGAGACTGCCCGCAAAGCCTTGATCACGGCATGCGTCCGACTGGACTCCGCAACCGGGGATCTGGAGAACTTCTCGGACGTGGTGAAATCTGCCGCGGAGGGACTCGGGACCCGATCAGAGGAGTTGGACACCCTGTGCCGGCAGGTCTTCGAGGAGATCGGCTCACGGAAGTAGGACAGATCGATGCGACACGGAGTAGCTCCACCGACCCTTCCCGGTTTCGATGCCGAGGATCCTGCCGAAAGTGCAATCGTCCGTCGGCTCGCCGAGAACTGGTCGCGCCGAGCCGCCGTCAAGCGATCCGAGCTCGAACTCGAGGATCTCTTCGACACCACAAAGCTCGACTATCCGGACTCGCTACTTCCCTTCGCGCAGCACCCCACCTACCTGGCACTCACGCCCGAGCAACAAGTGCGACTTCGAGCCTGGGCATGGATCGCCTTCAACAAGAACGTGATGGATATCGAACGAGCGGTGGTTAACCCGGGGTTCGAATTACTTGCCGTGGACGCGTTCGACATCGGATTCGGCGATTCCGTCGAAGTAGCGGTGAATCAGGCGATGGTCGACGAGCAGTACCACACGTTGATGCACCTCAACGCAAGTTCTTTGACCCGTCGTGGACGCGGGTTGTCGCTGCCGACAAAACTTTTGCCGGAAGTACAGACGGTCCGGAGCCGGGCTCAGGCGCTCGCCGAGTGTCCGGATGCTCGCTCACGCGCAGTTGTCTCCCTGGCCTATATGACTGTCGCGGAAATCTCGATCAGTTCGTACCTCGACGTGATCATCGACGGTGAAGAAATTCAGCCGGTGAACCGTGCGACGGTCCGACTCCACAATCGGGACGAACTCTGCCACGCGTCCATTGCCGACGCTCTAGCCGTTTCCGTGTTCGAGGCTCTCGACGCCGATGCGCGTCGACGCTTCGCCGACGGTGCGGCCGAAGCGATGGCCGCTTTTGCCGGCAATGACTTCGGTGCTTGGCAAGCGATCATGGATGCTGAGGAAATCTCCGGCGGGAACCGGATGATCGAGGACATCAAGCATTCCCCCGGGTCCGAACTGCTGGTTCAGGATTTCAGTGGAATCCGAAAACTGTTCGACACACTGGGCGTCGACAAACACCTTCCCTAAGTCAGCGATCTCCCGAATCAACTGGCATCTGCCGCGCTGAAGGCCGAAAGAAAAGTCTCTTCAAAGACAGCTTGTCCGTATCTTTGTCATACATTCGGTAGACGGGCCATAACACCGCATGCAATATCGAACTGCGGAAAATCATCAGGCGCAGTCGACGCGTCATAGCGCCATGATGCTTCAACGTAAGGATGGAGGCTTTGTTGTAAGAAAGAAAATCTATCGGTCCGGTTTCTCCGCGACGACCGGAAACTTCCGCTCGCATCGAAAGATCCTGAACAAATTTCATTTCACGACCAAGAAGACAATACGAAAGATCGACATCTTCGTGAAAATCTGTTCGATCAGTGACAGAATCTTGAACGATTGACCACGCAGATTTCCGGATCGCCATGTTCGAACCGGTCAGAGAAGGCGCATCTTTCAGCCCCCGGAATGTGCCGAGTGCATCCTGCTTGGCGACCGCCGAACGTTGCACCGTCACAAAAGGCGAGTCATAAAACAACGAGAAACCGGTAACAGCGTCGAATTCATGCGCGGCAAAAAACTCGACGACCGCACTGGCCCAGCCTGCAGACACCCTCGTGTCCGCGTCTACTCGCCCGATCAAATCACCCTGAGCAGAATTGAACCCCAAGTTTCTTGAAAAAACGACGCCCTGTCGAGTTTCCAACAGATAGCGAACTTTTGGAGACCGGCGTTCGAAATCGCGAATTATCTCGGCGGTTCCGTCTGTCGAATTATTGTCGACAACCAATATTTCAGCAATATCATCACCCTGCTGCAACAAAGACTCGAGACAATCCGAAATATATTCTTCTTCGTTATAGACCGGAACGACAACTGAAAGCGAGGCACCCATGGACGGCAGGTTATCACTCGATACACCATCTCGGAACATCAATGTTCGGGTGACGTCAGTCATCGAACAGACAGTCACAAGTGTGCAATGCCACACAAAATGATTGGCGCCCAACTGCACACTTGCTGAGGGAACCAGGCAAAAGGTCCGACGGGGCCGTCTTCGCCCCGAGTTGCGTGGACCACCTCCGGTAACATGCTCAAGGCGTTCGGAGATACACAATCGAGGTTCCCGCAATCCGTGCGGGCCATCCACTCGGTGCCCATTTCGGCCTCACCATCGGCCGCATCGGCACACCAAGCCACCAGGTAGCCCCACCATCTTCATGTAGACAGCGGAGAATTAATGCCCTTTCCCACGGATGCGGCCGTAGTCGTGGAGGACGTTCACAAGTCCTTCAAAGATGTCCACGCCCTGCGCGGCATCAGCTTCCAGGCCCCCAAAGGATCGGTTCTCGGCATCCTCGGCCCCAACGGCGCAGGCAAGACCACAACCGTCAAAGTGCTCTCGACGCTCATTCGTCCGGACAGTGGCCGCGCCATGATCGCCGGATACGACGCCGTACGCAATGCTGCGGAGGTTCGACGCTCGATCATGATGACCGGCCAGTTCGCGGCCCTCGACAATGCTCTGACCGGCCGGGAGAACATCGAACTCTTCGCGCGTCTCATGGGACTCGATCGCGCCTCTGCCAAGCAGCGAGCAGCTGATCTCCTCGAAGAATTCGATCTGGTCGAAGCCGGCGCCCGAACCGTCGCCAACTATTCCGGCGGCATGCGTCGCCGTATCGACATCGCCTGTGGCCTCGTCGTTCGCCCCGAGGTCGTATTCCTGGACGAGCCGACGACGGGATTGGATCCCCGCAGCCGGCAGAGCGTGTGGAATCTCGTGCAGACTCTCAAGGATCAGGGCATCACTGTTCTGCTGACAACGCAGTACCTCGAGGAAGCTGATCTTCTCAGCGACAACATCATCGTGATCGACAAGGGTTCGGTCATCGCCGAGGGAACCGCAGACGAACTGAAGGCGCGCACCGGAGCAAGCTTCTGTGAGATCGTGCCGACGGATACCAACATGCTCGGCGCTGTCGCCAACGCTTTGGGAAACCTGCTCCCGCCGGATTTCCGATTCGATCTCGCCCGGGACAGCGGCAAGATCGCCATCCCCGCTCCGCGCGGTTCCGCGACGCTCGCCGAGGCGCTTCGGCGTTTGGACCATGCCAGAATCCCCCTCGCCGACATCGCCTTGAGGCGTCCGTCCCTCGACGATGTCTTCCTCTCGTTGACCGGTCATCAGTCAACCGCCGACGCCGGCAAAGCCGGTGATGTGTCGTGACCGCTACGACGAAATATCCGACTACGAACTTGTCCCTGCAAAAGGTGGCTCTTCGGGAGATTTCGGTTCCGGCCGCCACGCGCGTCGGGCGGCATCGACGCCCTAACCCCTCAGCAGTTATGCAGTGGTGGGTACTGACGGGCCGCACGTTGCGCTCGATGATCCGTCGCTACGAACTTGTCATCGCTGTGATTGCCCCACTGATTTTCACTGTCGGCTTCTACCTGCCATTGAAGTTTGTGATGCAACTACAAGGCATCGACTACGCCCAGTTCCTGATGCCGATCATCGTGTTGCAGGCTATGGCCTTCACCTCGATTTCAGCTGCTCAGATGGCCGCCAAGGAGCGGATCACAGGTTTCAGTTCCCGGATGCAGACAATGCCCGTCTACGGAGCAGTCCCCCTGCTCTCGCGTATGAGTAGTGGGTTCGTGCGATCAGTATTCTCACTGACCGCTGCTCTCATCTACGGGCACGCAATCGGATTCCGATTCGCCGAAGGCCTCAATCAGGCAATTCTGTTCTGCACTTTGGCACTGGTGTTCAGCACGTGTCTGTCATTCGGCGCCGATGCCATCGGTTCGCTGTCCAAGAGTCCTCAAGCTACGAGTCAGGCATTGACTCTTCCCCAGCTGATCCTCGGGATGCTCTCCTGTGGTTTCGTGCCGGAAACCGGTTTCCCCGAGTGGATCCGTCCCTTCGTACGTAATCAGCCGGTGTCGCAGTTCTCCTTCGCGATGCGTGACCTCGCCCAAGGCGGCGTCACCTGGAACACCATGTTCCCCGTGGTCATGTGGTCGATCGGATTGATCGCTGTGTGCGCTCCGCTCGCCTACTGGGCAAGCACGAGGCGGTCGTGATGACGGCAGTCGACAATTCGGCGCAGCCGACCAACGGACGCACCCTGAATTTTCCCGTACCTGATGCGGCACTTCCGGAAGGCTCCACGCAGGCGCTCTGGACGCACAGTCTGATCCAGGCGAAACGCCTTCTGATCAATTGGGCGCGTGACCCATCCACCGCGATCCAAGCACTGCTGTACCCAGCTCTGACACTCATCATGTTTCGTGTTGTTCTCGGAAACTCGATCAGCGCCGCAACCGGGCAGCCCAGTATTTACGGCACCGTTCCGTTGATCATTCTTGTCGGGGCGATGTTCGGGTCCATTGCGAGTGCCGTCGGTCTTCGAGGCGAAATGACCAGTGGGCTACTCAGTCGTTTCTGGACCCTTCCCGCCCATCGTGCCTCCGGGTTGGTGGGTCGAATGATTGCGGAAGCCGTGCGGGTTCTCCTCACGACCATCGTCATCATCGGAGTCGGATGCCTTGTCGGGTTCCGATTCAATCAAGGTCCGGTAGCTGCGATTGGCATGATTCTCCTGCCGATCGTTTTCGGAATCGGATTTGCCGTGATGGTGACGGCTCTTGCCACTGTGTCCGAGAATCTCCCGCTCGTAGAGATCGTCTCCATCGGATGCACCCTGCTCATGTTCTTCAACAGCGGTTTTGTTCCGACGATGGCATATCCGGTCTGGTTGCAGCCCGTCATTGCAGCACAGCCCATGTCCGTGGCGGTGGAAGCTATGCGTGGAATGTCTCTCGGAGGGCCAGTCCTCGAGCCTGTACTCAAGACATTTGCCTGGTCGTTCGGAATGATCGCAGTCTTCCTTTATCCAGCAATCCGGGGATACCGTCGGGCAGCTTCGAGGTAGAACCATTCCAAGGACGCCGATCGAAATCGCCCCCGCGAGACCGCAAAACGTCTCGGCGAAGTAACGAATACGACGATCGAATCGACTTATCCATTCGGGGTCATTGAATCGTCTTCCGAAAAGTTTCAAACGAGAGGTAAGAAGTCTTGACGCGAAACACGAGACCAGCCTGGCGTCGCGCCACACACGTCGGAGTACTGGCAATCGCCTGCTCACTGTTCACCGCCGGCATTGCGCAAGCCGCTCCGACAAATACGAGCGATTCCGCGTCCGACGTGGCTACGAGCGATTCGTACGTCAAGTCGGTGCAGAAGATCAATGATCGGCAGCTCGTCGTCAACGTCTATGCCGCGTCGATGGACAAGGTGGTGCCCATCCAGGTCATCACTCCTGCCGATAATTCCGAGCCTCGCCCCATTCTCTACCTTCTGAACGGCGCGGGCGGCGGAGAAGACTCGGCGACCTGGCAACGTCAGTCGGATGTCGTCGACTTCTTCAGCGATAAGAACGTCAATGTCGCGACCCCGGTGGGCGGACGCCTTTCCTATTACACCGACTGGGAAAAGGACGACCCGAAAGCCGGCCGAAACAAGTGGTCGACATTCCTCGGTGAGGAACTGCCCCCGATTCTGAACAAGGAACTGGGAAGCAACGGTAAGCAGGCACTGTCCGCAATCTCGATGTCCGGTACCTCGGTACTGAATCTCGCGATCGAACATCCCGGCCTGTACAGCTCAGTCGCTGCCTACAGCGGCTGCGCACAGACGAGCGATCCGATGGGCCAGCAGTTCGTCAGGATCACCACCGAGTGGATCGGTGGCGTCGACGACGTCACGAACATGTGGGGACCCCTCGACGGTCAGGGTTGGCGGGATCATGATCCGCTGCTCAACGCCGAGAAGCTGCGCGGGACGCCGATCTACATGAGCACCGGCAACGGACTCCCCGGCTTCCCGAACGACTCCATGCAGAATCCGCGCATGAACGATGGTCGTGCAAATCTCGAGAACCAGATCATCGTCGGCGGCGTGATCGAAGCTGCAACCAACCTGTGCACCTCGAATATGGCCAAGCGTCTGTTCGAGCTGAACATTCCGGCCGTGGTGGATTTCCGCCCGACGGGCACCCACTCGTGGGGCTACTGGCAGGACGATCTCCACAAGTCCTGGCCGTTCATCGCCAACTCTTTGGGTGTCTGACAGACACTCTGATTCTTCTCGAAGGCCACCGGCTTTCGACACTTCCGAAGGGGGTGTCGAGGGCAGGTGGCCTTCGTCGTCAGATGCAGTTCCAGTAACCTGACATCCGAATTATCCCGATCGTCCCAGGCGACACATTCGGAGGTATCTTTCGTGAACACTGGCATTTCCCGACGTGGTTTCCTCGGCGCCGCAACGGCACTCGGAGTGGCCAGTGCCACGACAGTAGGTGTTGCCGTTCAACCCGCAGCGGCCGCACCGAACCGCTCGATGCCTCGCCACAATCAATTGCCGGCACCGGGCACGATTGACGCGACCGACCCTGCCTTGCTCAGTGCTACCGAAGCCGCAAGTCTGCTCCAGAACGGCACCCTTCATCCGGGCGAACTGCTCGACGCATGCCTGACACGCAGTCACGAGTACGACGGCGGGATCGGCTCCTGGATCCGGATCTATCCCGAGGTTGCATACGCTGCCGCCGAGAAGGCAGCACAACGACTTTCGAGCGCCGGGCGAGCGAGTACCGGCGAAGCGCCACCATTGGTCTGTGGCCTGCCGATCGCGTTGAAAGACACGTTTGCCGTGTCAGGATTACCGGTCACCGCGTCGAGTCGCGTTCTCGAAGGGAACATTGCCGCGGGCGATTCGACGGTATGGCGCCGCCTGAGTGAAGCCGGCATGGTACTGATGGGCCACGCACACTGCGACGAATTCGCCATCGGTTTGGCGACGCCGCAAGTGGGCAACCCGTGGAATCCCGAGTACTCACCGGGCGGGTCGTCGGGCGGCAGCGCTGCAGTTCTGGCCGCACGCTTCAGTCCGCTGGCAACGGGAACCGATACCGGCGGGTCACTCCGCATTCCGGCAAGCGCCTCTGGAATTACCTCGGTCAAACCGACTTTCGGACGTTGCAGCACGTACGGAACGATCCCTCTCAACTGGACTCGTGACCATACCGGTCCGATGGCCCGGAGTGCGGCCGATGCGTCGTTGTTGCTCAGTTACATGGCGGGCGTCGACGCTCACGATCCCACCACGTCGGTCGGTCCGCCGGTTCCGGCTCAGGGATATCCCTTGGCTGCTCAGGGCGGAACGTCACCGTTGGCGGGGCACCGATTCGGTATCCCCCGCAAAGAAATCGACACATTGCCAGGATCGTTGGGGACACTGTTCTCCGAGTTCACGGACACTGTCGTCGCACTCGGTGGCACGCTTGTCGATGTGACAATGCCGACCTATCCGACGGGACTCCTGACCGGAGACATGGCCGAGGCCGGAAATTATCACCAGCAGTTCTCCGACCGGATCGGACTGTACAGGCCGGAGCGGGCACTGTTCGTCGGAGCCGCAATTGCATCGATGGCTGTTCCGGTCGCCGACTTCATGGTGTTGGCTCACAACAGACTTCGCTACCAACACGAATACAACCGCATGCTGTCCGAACACAACCTCGACGCCATTCTCGTACCCGGTGCCAGGGTGGACGGCAGCAAGCGTTCCGAGTCCGCGGGCATCTCGCTGTTCGAGAGTGTCACTGCCGATGTCTCGTGGGCCAACTACACCGGCGCGCCGGTTGTCACGACGCCGGCCGGAAGGTCGAAGGAGACCGGACTTCCCTTCGGTATCCAACTCGGTGGTCGTGTGTGGGACGAAGCCGGCCTCATTCAGATTGCGCTGGAACTGCAAGCTGCTCAGCCCTTTTGGCAGGATGCTCCCCCCTTGAGCCGAAACGCAAGGCAGATACCGACGTCCGTGGTTACCCAGCCCGGACTCGGACCTGACCCGACGAACACGAAGAACGTCGGCTTCTCGTTCAGATTTGTGCCGACGTCCTCCGACGTTCCGATCAACTCCTGAAATACGCCGCCAAGCGAGGTCCGATCAACTCGAGCTGATCGGGGTCCATCATCGAGTGATGCGAAGCGTCCACCGACACTTCCGTCAGGCTGCCACCGATGGCAGGCTGCCAAATCTCGGACAGTTCCGGACTACTTCCGACTCCCACGGTGGCGCTCAGAACCAACGCATCACCGTCGAAGACGCTGGGCTCGTAAGCTTCGATCATCGAGGCGGCAGAGGTTGCAAAATCATACAGAGATCCGAGTTGATCGCCGGTGAGGAACGACAGGGAATCGAGTGACCGACCGAGTCCGAGGATCTCGTCCCGGCCAAGCGCACCGAGGTCAATTGCGTCTCCGACATCGACTCCCCACCCTGCTGCCAGTTCAGCGACGTTGTCCCCGGCTTGAGTTTCCCCGACTTCGGCAGTGCCACGAGGGTCGATCATCGCCAACTTCACGTCGAATCCCTTGGAGCGCAGGAGGACTGCGCAGGCATGCCCGATGTACCCGCCGAGTGAGTATCCGACGATGCGGAACGGACCGCTCGGGTTCACGCTCAACATTTCCTGGACGTAGCGCTGAGCCAAGGCGTCAACCGACGTCGGAAGTTGCCATGCCTCCGCCATGACCGGCGCTTGCAATCCGTAAACGGGAGACTGGGCGTCGAGGTAGGGAACCAACCCTGATGCCTTCCAGGCCAAGCCGCTCATCGGGTGAATGAAGAACATCGGCGCCGCAGATCCAGTTTCTCTGATCGGCAACAGCACGTCGATTGCATGATTCGCCGGCGTGCTCGAACCATCTCGACGCGCAGCTTCTATTCGCGCAGAAAGGGATTCGACGTTGGACGCACCGAAGAGCATGCGCACGGGTACGGAGGTACCCAATGCTTCGGTCAGTTCGGACGCCAGCTTCATTGCGATCAGCGAGTTGCCGCCCAACGCAAAGAAATCATCATCCAACCCCACCCGATCAACACCCAACACACCCACAAACGCCGACGCCACCACCAACTCCACCACCGACACCGGAGCCCGAAACACCCGAGCCTCAAACACCGGCTCCGGCAACAACCCCCGATCCAACTTCCCCGACGAATTCAACGGAAAAGCATCCAACACCACCACAGCCGCCGGAACCATATAACCCGGCACCCGCTCCCCCACAAACCCCCGCAACACCGACACATCAACCGACGCACCCACAGCCGGCACCACATACCCCACCAACTGATCACCCGTCACACTGCCACGCACCAACACCGCAGCCGACAACACCGACCCATGCGCCGACAACGCAGCCTCAATCTCCCCCAACTCAATCCGCTGACCACGAAACTTCACCTGAAAATCAGTACGACCGATGTACTCGATGTCACCAGATGCGTTCCAGCGAACCAAATCACCCGTCCGATACATCCGCTCCCCCAACCCGAACGGAGACGCCACAAACCGATCCGCACTCAAATCCGGCCGACCCACATACCCCCGAGCCAACTGCACCCCCACCAAATACAACTCACCCGCAACACCCACCGGCACCGGCCGCAAACGCGAATCCAACACAAACACCCGGCAATTCCACTCCGGCACACCAATCGACACCACACTGCCCGACGACCCCACCGCCGTCACATCCGCAAACGTAAACGACACCGCCGCCTCCGTCGGACCATACAAATTATGAACCCGCGCCGACGACACCGCAGCAAACTCCCGCACCGCCTCCACCGGCAACGCCTCACCAATCACCAACACATCACGCAACGAACCCAACAACCCCGGATCCACCAACGACGAAAACGTCGACAACATCGTCGGAACGAAATCCGTCACCGACACACCCTGCTCATCAATCACCGACGCCAAATACCCCGGATCCCGATGACCATCAGCAGCAGCAACCACCAACGTCGCCCCCACCCGCAACGGCATGAAAAACCCCCACAACGACACATCGAACGTCGTCGCCGTCTTCTGCAAATACACATCCGCAGGCGTCAAAGCATATTCCGCCTGCATCCACTCCAACTGATTCACAATCGCCCCATGCGAAACAGCCACACCCTTCGGACGACCCGTCGACCCCGACGTGAAAATCACATACGCCGCATTCCCCGAACGCAACGGCCCCAACCGATCCACATCCAACACCCGCGCACCCGAAAAACCAGACACATCAACAACATCCACACACACAACCCGACGACCCGACGCCGCGAAACCATCACGCTCCGTCGACACCACACACACCGGATCAGCCGTCTCCAACACATACTCGTTACGAGCCGACGGCGCATCAGGATCCAGGGGCACCCACGCCCCACCCGCACGCACAATCGCATACAACCCCACCAACAAATCCGTCGACCGACGAACCGCCAACCCCACCAACGACTCCGGACCCACCCCCAACCCGATCAGATACCGGGCAAGCCTGTTCACCTTGACATCGAACTCCGCATACGACAGCACCTCACCGCCGAACACCACCGCCCGCGCACCCGGCGACACCGCCACCACCGAATCGAAACCATCCAACAACAACCCACCCACCGTCACCTGAGCAGTGTCGTTGAAATCCCGGACGATACTCTGGAAGTCATTGGTGGACAGCAGTTCCACGTCGCCGACAGCAGAGTTCGTGTCGGCTACCATCGCGCGGAGAATGCGAGTCAACCGATCGGCAAACGCCACCGCAGTTTCGGCATCGAAAAGGTCTGTCGCATACAACCAGGACATCGCGATACCGGTGCCAACGCCGGCCTCATCCTCGATCGGCGATGCTGTCAACTGAAGATCGAACTTCGCGATGTCGATTCCGGCATCAAATTCCGAGACCCGCAGCCCTGGCAGTTCCAAAGCCTCACCGGCCATATTCTGGAAAAACAGTGCCACCTGAAACAGCGGATGATGCGCCTGCGAACGCGCCGGGTCCAGAACCTCGACCAAACGCTCGAAAGGCAAGTCCGCGTTCGCGAATGCGCTGAGATCAGTCTCCCGAACCTGCTCGAGCAACGCCGCGAAAGACGTATCCGGAGTTATCGACGTACGCAACACCAACGTATTGACGAACATCCCGATCACATCGTCGAGCGCAGGCTCACCGCGACCGGAAATCGGCGAACCGATCACCACGTCATCCGTCGACGCCAGCCGTGCCAGCAACACCGCGAGCGCAGAATGCACAACCATGAACAGCGAAACATTGCGATCCAGCGCTAATTGCTCGAGCGAACGATGCAGTTCACCATCGATCTCGAACCGGTGCACGCCACCACGCGTCGACGCCACAGCCGGACGCGGCCAATCCGACGGCACGTCGATCTTCTCCGGCAGACCCGCGAGATTCTCACTCCAGTAACGCAATTGCTCGGACATCAGCGACGCCGGATCGGAATCGTCACCGAGAACCTGCTGCTGCCACAACGCGAAGTCCGCGTACTGAACAGCAAGCGGAGACCACGCCGGCGCCTCACCACTCACCCGGGCGAGATACGCCACCGCGACGTCACGCACCAACGGACCAACCGACACACCGTCCGCGGAGATGTGATGAACCACCATCGCCAGCACGAATTCGGTTGGGCTGGTACGGAAGAGTCGAACTCGTAGCGGAACGGCCGTCGCGACATCGAATCCTGTTGTGACCAATGGCAGCAACGTTGCGAGCAGTGCGGATTCGTCGAGATCCTGGGGCACCACGTCGATGTCGGCAGTCGACGCCTCGTGGATTTCCTGATAACCGATACCGTCGAAAGCCGGGTACAAGGTACGGAGCACCTCGTGCCGCGCAACGACGTCGTCCACCGCACTACGGAGTGCACTCACGTCGAGTTCGCCGGTCAGCCTCAGAACGATCGGAATATTATTGACCGCCGATTCCGCGTCGAACTGGCTGAGGAACCACATACGTTTCTGCGGCAACGAAAGCGGAACCCGCTCGGGACGTGTCATCGGTTGCAGCGCAACATGTCCGGCCGAGTCTGTCGAGGATTCGATACGTGCTGCCAGCGCTTCGACAGTCGATGCCTCGAACAGAGTCTTCACCTGCACGCGCGTCTCGAATGCTGCGCCGAGTCGACCTGCCAGTTTGGCTGCGATCAGGGAGTTGCCGCCCAACTCGAAGAAATCGTCGTCGGCTCCGACTTGCTCGAGCCCGAGCAGGTCAGCGATTGCGTCGGCGACCAGTATCTGCGCAGGCGTGGATGGTGCTCGGTACGAGCGGGATTCGAACTGCGGAGCGGGCAATGCGTCGACGTCGAGCTTGCCGACCGGGGTCAGCGGAATCTCCGCGATCATCACGATCGATGCCGGAACCATGTGCCGCGGCAGTGCAGCCCGTGCACTGACGAGCAACGCGTCGGGGTCGAGGCCGACTCCGGCTTTGGCCTTCGCATACGACACCAACGCGGGCTCGCCCGTCGGCCCGGTCCTGATCAGTGTCGCTACAAAATCCACGCCGGGCACTGCGGCGAGAACAGCGTCGATTTCGCCGAGCTCGATGCGGAAACCACGGATCTTGACCTGGGAGTCGGCTCGGCCGAGGTATTCGAGGTCACGCTCGCCGTCGTCGGTCCGAATCCAACGCACGGTATCTCCGGTGCGGTACAGGCGCTCACCGCCGGTTCCGAACGGGTTCGCGACAAAACATGCTGCGGTAGTCCCGGACAAGCCGTTGTACCCGCGTGCCAGGTGTGCTCCCGACACATATAGTTCACCGGCAGTGCCGGTGGCGACCGGCTGCAACCGGGCGTCCAGAACGTACAGTCCGACGCCGCGGACGGGGCCTCCGATAGTCACCGGGCCCTCGCCGGTGAGTTCGGCGATCGAGGTGGCAACAGTGGCTTCGGTCGGGCCGTACGCGTTGAAGAACTTGCGGCCGGGCGCCCAACGCGCCACCAGAGCGGGTGAACACGCTTCGCCGCCGACAACAACGACCTCGATATTCTCGAAACCGTCTTCTGCCGAAAGAGATCCGAGCGCGGCCGGAGTCATGAATGCATGTGTGACCTGTTCCCCCACAAGGAGTTCAGCCAGTTCGTCTCCGCCGTAGACATCGGGACGAGCGATCACCATCGTCGAACCGCCGCCGAAGGCGAGGAGCAATTCCAGCACGGAAGCGTCGAAGCTCGGAGACGCAAAGTGCAAAGTGCGAGAAGTGGCTGTCAGACCGTAGCGTTCAACTTGCTCGGCGCAGAGGTCTGCGAGACCGCCGTGTGTGACGATGACGCCCTTGGGCCGTCCCGTTGAGCCTGAGGTGTAGATCACGTACGCCGGGTGTTCTGGGCGCAAGGTTCCGACGCGTTCGGTGTACGACACGGGTTCAGCCGGGACATCAGATGCGAGAGCCACGTACTCCGCGCTGTCGAGTTCCCACCACGGCAAGCTCGACGGCAATTCGCCGGCGACGGCCGCCACCGTCAGACCGATCGAGGCACCCGAATCGGAAATCATGTGGAGGACTCGATCGGCCGGATAGTTCGGGTCCACGGGCACAAACGCCGCACCCGCCTTCGCGACGGCCCACACGGCGCACACCGACTCGACAGACCGTGGGATGGAAATCGCGACACGATCCTCCGGGCCCACCCCGTGCGTGATGAGCAGGCGAGCAAGCTGCGACGACGTCGCGTCCAGCTCGGCGTAGGTGACGGACCGTCCGTCGAAGCGGATGGCGACCGCAGCCGGATCGATGTCGACGGCAGCTGCCAGCAGTTGAGGTAGCAGCGGCACTCGCACCCGTCGTGTGCGGGCGGGACGAGGCTTGCGGCTTCCTCGTGCCTTCCCGGGTGTCATGTCGACTGCTGCTACGTCGTCGGCGCTCATGCGATCACGTCCTGTGATCGATCTGCAGATACGTCGACCCCTGGCGCCATCAGACAACTCACCTTCACGTAATTCTTGTTTCCACTTGCTTGCAGGCCTGTACCGGCTCCCCACAGCTCATCGGCAACCCGCAGTCATTGTTACAGCCGGGGGCCTCGCCGACAGTCGGCACTGCGAGTGTCTATGAGCTCTGCCACTCACAGTGCCGAGAGTTCACCAGCCCCGTGGGTCGTTCGCATCGAGGACATGCTCGAGGTCCGGAAGTTCGTTGCGGTCGATTCGCGCAACCGCCTCCTCGGACAGAATCGCGTGTGTCACCCAATCGTCGGCCAACGCGTCCTCGAGCGATTCGAGGTCAACCGGAGGATCTACCCACGCAGCGCCGGCTGATGCCGCCAGCAGTATCGGCAAGGCAATCCCATCGGCCAAGGCAACGCTGTCGGACGCTGCAGTCAGCACCCGCGACTCGACGTCGACGGCGTATTTCGCGCGCACTCTTGCCAACGTGTCCGAGAGTTCGCCGTATGTCAGCTCCCAACCGGAGGTTCGGTAGGCGATGTCGTCGGACGTCAACGGGCGCAGCCTGTCGGCGTAGCTGATCGGACGGGTGGGTTGCGAGCCCGCGCGAGCGACGGTCTCCGCTGTGACGGTCAGAATGGCTTCCGACGCCAAGACTGTGGCGGCTCCGGTCTTGACGATCGCCCATTGCGCGACGACTGCGTCGATTCCGGACAGCTTTTCCGGCGCAACGAGTTGTCCGGGCCCCGTGCCCTCCTCGATCAGCTGACGCGCCAGCTGCGAAGACCGTGAATCGACTGTCGCATAGTCGATTTCCTCGCCGGCCAGGACAACTGCCGGCGCTTCGGGATCACTCTCGACGATCGATGACAGCAATTGCGGCAGAAGCGCCGACGTCGGAGCTGTCGAGACACTGCGCTGAATTCCCGCGCCGAGAGCCTCGTCTTTCTCTGCAGCGGTGAGCAATTCGATATCACCGACCCGAATCGACGAATCGTCGGTGACCTGTTCGAGAATACGACCAAAACGCTCCGCAAATGATTCGACGGTCGCCTTGTCGAACAGGTCCGTCGCGTAGAGCCATACACCCGACAGTCCGTATCCGTCTGCCGAACTGTTCAAAGTCAGTTGCAGATCGAACTTCGTGGACACCACCGCGGCATCGACGGCGCTGATCGACAGCCCGGGCAGCGAGAACTCTGCTCCGGCAGCAGGTTCCAAGGACAAGATGATCTGGAAGAGACCAGCAGGCGCGCCGACGGCTTCGGACACTTCTTCGAACGGGATATCGGCCTTCGCGAAAGCCTCCAGGTCCACATCACGTACGGCGACAACAAGGTCGTCGAAACTTGCGGCACTGTCCACTTCGGTCCGCAGCGCGAGCGTGTTGACGAACATTCCGACCAGATCGTCGAGTGCACGCTCGCCTCGTCCGCCGACTGCCGTGCCGATCGCAAAGTCGGTAGTAGCGCCCACCCGGGCAATCAGTACGGCCAGCGCGGCGTGCAATGCCATGAAGGCTGTCGCATTCCGGTCCCGAGCAACCTCCACCAACCGGGCGTGGACCTGTTCGCTGATCTCGAACTCGACGGCCCCGGCCGCCGGGGACACGACA
This sequence comes from Rhodococcus sp. OK302, assembly GCF_002245895.1. Taxonomy (NCBI): domain Bacteria; kingdom Bacillati; phylum Actinomycetota; class Actinomycetes; order Mycobacteriales; family Nocardiaceae; genus Rhodococcus; species Rhodococcus sp. OK302. Next base: position 2,702,019 of record NZ_NPJZ01000001.1, on the reverse strand, counting down.
CTCGGCCGTGGTCGGTCTGTCGGTAGCCCGGCCAGTGCCGGCATCCCGCGAAGCTTGGAACGCCAGAAATCGAGTTGTGCACTGGCAACACTGTCTTCGTCGTCAACCGTGCCCACAACGTCACGTTGCCAGAGTGCGAAGTCCGCGTACTGCACCGTCAACGGAGTCCATGCCGGAACACTGCCCCGGGTTCGGGCCTCGTAGGCGATCATCATGTCGCGCGCCAAGGGCGCCATCGATTCGCCGTCAGCGGCGATGTGGTGTGCAACAAGGGCAAAGACGTATTCGTCCGTACCGCAGCGCAGTAGTTCTATCCGTACCGGGACCTCGGTGGACACGTCGAATCCCGTCGACATCACATCGACGACCCGTGAATACATCTCGGCCATGTCGCCGACAATGACGGGTTCCGCAATTTTCGGAGCGTCGTCGACTCCGAGAATCCGTTGGCTGGGTCCACTGGCGTCGCCGGGATAGAACGTCCGGAGCGACTCATGACGGGCAATGACATCGCGGAACGCCAACTGCAAAGCCTCGACGTCGAGATCTCCCATCAATCGCAGCGCCAGCGGGATGTTGTACGTCGCTGCGGCAGTATCCATCTGATTGACAAGCCACATGCGTTGCTGCGCAAGCGACAACGGAAGTCGCGCCGGTCGCGGATGGGCCTCGAGTGCCTTCCTCCGGCCAGAACCCGCAGTTGCGCCGACTGCTTGCGCCAACGCTTCGACAGTTGTCGCGTCGAACAACGCACGAACCGGAACCGTCGTGTCAAGTGCCTGGCCGAGTCGAGCTGCGAGACGGGTCGCAATCAAAGAGTTGCCACCAAGTACGAAGAAATCGTCATCGAGGCCGACGCGTTCGAGGCCCAGCAGATCAGCAAACACCGCTGCCACTGCGTGTTCCACGTCAGACTGCGGCTCTCGATACTGTGCAACCTCGAACACCGGCGCCGGCAATGCCCGTCGATCGACCTTGCCGTTGGCATTGAGGGGGATCTCTTCGAGAACGACAAACGCGGACGGCACCATGTAATCCGGCAGACGCTGCGCCACAGCTTCTCTCAAGATCTCTGCTACAAGGTTCGGCTCGGCGCCAACGACGTAAGCCACGATGCGGTCGCCTACGACTCCGTCGCGGTGGACCACCACTACAGCCGATGCAACCGAATCCACTGCCACCAACGCCGACTCGATCTCTCCGAGTTCGATACGCAGACCACGAACCTTCACCTGAAAGTCTGTGCGACCCAAATACTCCAGCTCACCGACACTGTTCCAACGAACCAGGTCGCCCGTCCGATACAGACGAGAACCGCTGCCGAACGGATTCGCCACAAAACGCTCAGCCGTCAGATCGAACCGCGCGCCGTAACCACGGCCCACACCCACCCCACCGACATACAACTCGCCGACAATACCCGCAGGCACCACCTGCAACCGCGAATCCAACACGAACAAATCGATATTCGGAATCGGTGAACCAATCGGCACACCCGCTACATCACCGACAGACGCCTCACGGAACGACACCACATCCGATGCCTCCGTCGGACCGTAACTGTTGACGATCCGGACGCCCGAACCCATCACAGATTCAAGGCGACCCACCTGAATCGGCTCACCACCGAGGAACACCACATCCAGACTCGACAACACCCCGTCGACGTCCGCATCCACCACAGCTTCGAACGCACTCGGCGACATATTCGCCACCCTCACACCCGAACCCGCCACCACACTCAATATCTCCGACGGATCGAACCCTGCCGGCGCCACGAACACACAGCCGCCACCCGACAGCGGACCCCACACATTCTTCTGCGTCAGGTCGAAACTCGGCGACGACGCCACCAACACGCCGGCACCAGCCGGGATCTGCGACCGATACCACGCAACCGTGTTCGTGATACCCGCCATCGGGACAATCGTCGGCTTCGGACGACCCGTAGAACCCGACGTCGAAATCACATAACCAGCACGCAGGCCCGCACCCGACTGCGCCCAACGATCAACCCACCCCGGCACAACCGTCGAATCCACGACATCACCGACATCGCCGACCCGAACAACAGGCACCACCACTGCAACGTCGTCGATCGCCACCACACACCGTGCCGCAGTGTCGGAAAGAACGGCCTCGATACGCTCCGCCGGCAACGACGGATCGATCGGCAGATACGCCGCCCCCGCCTTCCACACCGCCACGAGAGCGACAACCCACTGCCACGACCGCGGAACAAGCACACCCACAACATCGTCAGCGCCGACTCCGGCAGCAACCAACTCCGCCGCCAACACCGACGACCGCACATCTAGATCCGTGTACGACAACGCGACATCACCGGCCACCACAGCAGGTGCATCTGGACTGCTCAGCACGTGCTCGGCGAACAAGGCCGGAATCGAAACACCCGCAGCCGGGATCCGCTCACCTCGCGACCACTGAAGAACCTGCGCGGACTCCGCTCCGTCAAGTATCTCCAACGCACCCACCGGACGAGACGAATCCTCCGTCACCGCCGACAACACCCGCACCAACCGCTCCGCGAACGACGCCACCATCGAATCGTCGAAAAGATCCGTCTCATAGGTGAACTCAGCGTTCAAGCCACCGTTGCCCGTTTCAGTCGCTTCCACGAGAGTCAGTTGCAGGTCGACTTTGGCCATCAGGTCCGCGAGGGGGAACTGGGATACCTCGAGCTCCGCCAACTGCACTTTCGCGCGCTGCAAGTTCTGAAAGGACAAACCAACCTGGAAGAGTGGATGCCGCGCCTGAGACCGCTCGGGATTGAGAATCTCGACCAGGCGCTCGAATGGAACGTCCGCGTGACTGAATGCACCGAGATCAGTTTCTCTCGTGCCCTTCACCAGTTCGGCAAATGACCCATGCGGATCTACCGTCGTGCGTAGTACCAGCGTGTTGACGAACATGCCGATCAGATCGTCGAGTGCACGCTCACCTCGACCAGCTGCCGGCGTTCCGATCACGATATCGAGGCTGCCCGACAGACGTGACAACACAACCGCAAACGCAGCGTGCAGCACCATGAACAGCGAGGCGTTGTTTTCCCGTGCCACGCGATCGAGAGCTGCGCGCAATTCGGAATCGATGGTGAAGGTATGCCCCGCACCCCGATTCGACAGAACTCGAGGTCGAGGGCGATCGGTCGGCAGATCCAACTGATTCGGAAGATCTGCCAGTGTCTCGCGCCAGTATCCGACCTGGGATGCGATCACCGATGTCGGATCGTCTTCACTGCCCAGAACTTGCCTCTGCCACAGGGCGAAATCGGCGTACTGCACCGGGAGTGGCGCAGTGTCGGGAACCGCACCCTGAGACCGAGCTGCATACGCTGCCACAACATCCCGCACCAGCGGACCCATCGAGAATCCGTCACCGCTGATGTGATGCACGACGAACACGAGTACGTATCGAGACTCCCCCAGATCGAACAGCCTTGCGCGAACCGAAGATTCACGCGTCACGTCAAATCCTGGCAACACAAAACTTGTCACGTGATCGAGAACCACGGACTCGTCGACGGATACCGGTGAAAGGTCGGGGACAAGTGAATCAGCATCAACGATCTTCTGGTACCCGACGCCGTCGACCTCGGGGTACACCGTACGCAGGATCTCGTGTCGATCGAACAGGTCGCGCAAAGCAGCCTGCATTGCGGGGATGTTGAGTTCGCCCGTCAACCGGATTGCCACCGGGATGTTGTCCACTCCGGACGCCGCATCGAAGCGGTTGAGGAACCACATCCGCTGCTGGGCAATCGACAACGGAACCCGAGAGGGTCGTTCCTGCGCTACCAGTGGGGGGCGAGCACCATTTCCGGCCGACGAATCGATCAGTGCAGCAAGAGACTCCACCGTCGACGCATCAAAGAGCGCACGCACCGGAACGGTCGCGTCGAGCGCTTCGCCGAGTCGTGCGACAACCTGCGTCGCGATGAGCGAGTTGCCGCCGAGCGCGAAGAAGTCGTCATCGAGTCCGACGTGCGCAACGTCCAGGAGATCACCGAAAACGCGTGCGACTGCTTCCTCGACAATTGTGCGCGGAGCCCGGAATGCTGCGATCGTAGCAATCGGATCGGGCAACTGCTTGCGATCCAGTTTTCCGGATGCATTGAGTGGGAAGGTCTCGAGCACCACGTGCGTCGTGGGCACCATGTAGCCAGGCAGCTTGGCAGCGAGTGAGGTTTCGACAAGCTGCCAGTCCACGACAGAGTCGTGTTTCGCAACCACGTACGCAACCAACTGGTCGTTGCGCACGGATACCACGGCAGTCGCGATCGACGACTGATCACGCAGCACTGCCTCGATCTCGCCCAGTTCGATCCGCAGTCCGCGCAGCTTGACCTGGAAGTCGGTTCGCCCGATGTACTCGAGTTCCCCAGTCGGGTTCCAACACACCAGGTCTCCCGTGCGGTACAGGCGATCACCGGTGGTTCCGTAGGGATCGGCAATAAACCGATCAGCTGTGAGATCCGGTCGACCGACATATCCTCGTGCAAGCTGGATACCTGCCAGATACAGCTCTCCCGCCACACCCACGGGCACCGGACGCAATCTCGAATCCAGCACGAGCACGCGCGTATTCCAGACCGGCGCACCAATCGGAACCGAGCTGGAATCTGCGTCGGTAACCTCGTGGAACGTCACGTCGACGGCAGCTTCGGTGGGTCCGTACAGATTGTGTAGTCGAGCCTCGGGAAGGAGTTGACGGAGTTCCTGCGCAACGTTCGGCGCCAACGCTTCACCGGAGGCAAATACCTGGCGAAGTGCGACTGCTTCTCGAACTGCAGGTTCTGCAACAAAGACTTCGAGCATCGACGGCACGAAATGCGCTGTGGTGACTCCTTGTTCCGCGATCACCGATGCCAGGTAAGCCGGCTCTCGGTGGCCGTCTACGGCAGCCACAACCAAGCGGGCACCAACCTGCAACGGCCAGAAGAACTCCCAGACCGACACGTCGAACGTGAACGGAGTCTTCTGCAACACGACGTCGGCACCGCAGAGTGCGTACTCTGCCTGCATCCACACCAAGCGGTTGACGATTGCCCGGTGAGTGACTGCGACACCCTTCGGCTTGCCTGTGGATCCCGACGTGAAAATCACGTACGCGGTGTTGTCCGGTCGGAGCGGTGTGTGCCGATCCCCGTCCGAAACCCGGGCATCCGAGTAGCCGGACAAGTCGATGGTGTCAACGGCGACAACAACTGTGCCATCAGATCGGAAGCCGTCTCGATCCGTGGTGAGCACGCACGTCGGATTGGCAGTCTCGAGTACGTACTCGTTGCGTTCGGTGGGCTGATCCGGATCGATCGGAACGTACGCACCACCTGCCTTGACGATCGCGTACAGAGCGACCAGCAGATCGATCGATCGTCGGATCGACAATCCCACGAGTACATCGGGGCCGACACCGATCGAGATCAAATGGCGAGCAAGGCGATTGACCCGCGAGTCGAATTCCGCGTAGGTCAGAGATGCGCCCTCGAACGTGAGCGCAACAGAATCCGGAGTAGCTGCTACCTGGCGGTCGAAGAGTTCGACCAGCGTTGCCGCGGGAACACCGTGGGCTGTCGAATTCCACTCCTCGAGCACTCTGCGACGTTCGTCAGCATTTGTTACCTCGATATCGCCGACCGCGGTTGAGCGGCTCTGAGCCACGGCTTCGAGGATCGCCACGTACCGGTTCGCGAACAGTTCTACTGTTGCAGCATCGAAAAGGTCTGTTGCATAGGTGAACTGTGCGAGAAGTCCGCCCGGCTCTCCTTCGGTCGATTCACTGACCGTCAGCTGGAGATCGAATTTGGCAACAGGCGATTCGATGTCCACGGCAGAGACGTCCACGTCGTTCATCGCGATCGAATCAAGACCGGCCGCACTGATGTTCTGCATGGTCAACATGACTTGGAACAGTGGGTTTCGGGCCTGCGAACGCTCCGGGTTGATGATCTCGACCAGGCTCTCGAATGGCACGTCGGCATGATCGAATGCACTGAGATCGGTCTCCCGAGCAAGTTCGATCAGATCCGCGACGGTCGAAGCAGGGTCGATATCGGTTCGCAATACCAGGGTGTTGACGAACATGCCGATGACGTCGTCGAGCATCTGCTCACCGCGTCCGGCAACCGGTGTGCCGATCACAATGTCAGTGGTACCCGACAGCTTGGACAGCAACAACGCCAAGGCGGAATGCAAGACCATGAACAGCGACGCCTGGCCCTCCCGGGCAACCGCGTTCAACCTTTCGAGCAGTGCCGCATCAACGGAGAAGTCGTGGTGCGCACCTTGATTGGTCGCAATTCGGGGTCGAGGCCGATCCGTCGGCAGGTCGAGCTGGTCCGGAATCCCGGCCAGTTGTGTTCCCCAGTAGTCGAACTGCCGGGAAATGACCGAACCCGGGTCGTTCTCACTGCCCAGAACCTCACGCTGCCACAACGCGAAGTCGGCAAACTGTACCGGCAACGGCGCCCAGAGCGGAGCAGTCCCGGCTGAACGAGCGCCATAGGCAGTGACGACGTCACGAATCAGCGGGACCATCGAGAATCCGTCGCCGCTGATGTGGTGGACGACAAAGACCAGCACGAACTCGGTATCTGTGACTCGAAGGAGCGAAACGCGCAGTGGCACTTCTGTGGTCACGTCGAATCCGGGGATCACGGCGTCGGTTACGCGGGCCACGACATCTGCCGGTTCCACGTCGATGGGCGTCACGTCGATCAGGCGCGCGGGTTCGAGGACCTGCTGATAGCCGACGCCGTCGATCTCCGGGTAGATCGTTCGCAAGCTTTCGTGGCGGCGCACCAGATCATCGAGGGCGTCCTGTAGTGCTCCGACGTCGAGCGGACCGGTCAATCGCAATGCGGCCGGGATGTTGTCGACGTTCGATCCTGGTTCGAAGCGGTTGAGGAACCACATCCGTTGCTGGGCCAGGGAGAGCGGCACCAGCTCCGGCCGAACCTGAGCGGTCAGCGGAGGCCTCGATACGGAACCGGTTCCCGAATCGATCCGCGTAGCCAATTCAGCGACGGTGGAGGCGTCGAACAACATCCTCACGGGGATGCTGGTGTCGAGCCTCTGACCCAGTCGGGCGACAATCTGGGTAGCCATGAGCGAGTTTCCGCCGAGGCCGAAGAAGTCGTCGTCCCGGCCGACCTGTTCGATACCCAACAGGTCGGAGAAGACCTGCGAGACAGTAATTTCGGTTTCGGTGCGGGGTTCACGGAACTCCGCGACGCGCAACACCGGATCGGGCAACTTCTTGCGATCGAGCTTGCCCGAGCTGTTCAGCGGAAATGACTCGAGCATTACGTGAGCATTCGGAATCATGTACGCGGGCAGCCGCACCGACAGAGCCGCAGAGATGTCGTCCCAGTCGAAGTGAGCGCCGTCAGCCGCGACGACATAGGCCACCAGCTGATCGCTCCGCACGGTGACCACCGCAGCCGACACCGCCGAGTGGTCGCGCAGTGCCATCTCGATTTCACCGAGCTCGATGCGCAGGCCACGCAGTTTAACCTGGAAATCCGTACGCCCGATGTACTCGAGTTCACCAACCGAACTCCAAGACACCAGGTCACCGGTTCGGTAAAGCCGCTCCCCCGTGTCCGAGAACGGGTCCGCCACAAATCGATCTGCTGTCAGTTCGGGCCGCGCGAGGTATCCACGAGCAAGCTGTACCCCGGCGAGGTACAGCTCGCCGGCAACTCCGACCGGAACCGGATGCAAACGGGCATCCAGTACCAGTGTTCGTGTATTCCAGACCGGCGCACCGATGGGCACACTCACGATGTCGGATTCCGTAACCTCGTGGAATGTCACGTCGACTGCAGCCTCGGTCGGACCGTACAGGTTGTGCAGAGCGGTGGTAGGCAGTACATCCCGTAGCCTCGACGCCACCTGCGGCGCCAAAGCCTCACCTGAGGCGAATACCCGGGTCAACGAACTGCACTGCGCCGCAGAAGGCTCGCCGACAAACACTTCCAGCATCGACGGAACGAAGTGCGCGGTAGTGACGCCGTACTCGGCAATTGCCGAAGCCAAGTACGCCGGATCACGATGCCCGTCGATGGCGGCAACAACAAGTTGCGCACCGATCTGCAACGGCCAGAAGAACTCCCACACCGACACGTCGAACGTGAACGGAGTCTTCTGCAAGACCACGTCGCTACCGGTCAGGGCGTACTCGGACTGCATCCACTCGAGCCTGTTGACAATCGCTCGATGCGATACCGCGACGCCCTTCGGCTTTCCGGTGGAACCGGAAGTGAAGATCACGTACGCCGTATTGTTGTCGCGCAACGGCGAGAGCCGATCGGTATCGACAATCGCGTCACCCGAGAAACCTGACGCATCAATCGAATCCAGCGAGACAACATAGTGCCCCGATGCCTCGAAGGCGTCGCGATCAGTCGTCAGAACGCAGACCGGTGCCGCTGTCGCGAGCACGTAGTCATTGCGGTCGGCCGGCTGATCAGGGTCGATCGGGAGGTACGCTCCGCCGGCTTTGAGAATGGCGTACATCGCCACGACCAAGTCCAGGGATCGTCGAATCGCCAGTCCCACCACGGCGTCGGGGCCGACGCCCAGAGTGACCAGCTTGCCGGAAAGTTGATTGACCCGAGAATCGAAGTCTGCGTAGGTAAGTGACTCACCGTCGAAGCGAAGGGCAACCGAGTCCGGAGTTCGCGAGACCTGTGCGTCGAACATGTCGACCAGCGTCCGCCGCTCGACGTCGTGCTGCGTCTCGTTCCCGGCACCCGTCGCCAACTGCCGTTCCGAGGCGCCGAGCAGGTCGACATCACCGACAATAACCGTCGGGTCTTGCGCGACAGCCGTGAGAATCATCGACAGCCGCGATGCAAACGAGTCGATGGTGGACGCGTCGAAAAGATCTGTGGCGTAGTCGATGACCAGCGACAGTCCACCGCGGTCGGCGTCTTCCCAGACGGTGAACTGAAGATCGAACTTGGCGATAGCCGACGGGAGATCCACACCCGCAACCGTCAGCCCACCCAGTTCGGCACTCCCCTGTTCACTTTGGCCGAGGTTCTGGAATGCCAGCATGACCTGGAAGAGAGGATTGTGTGCCTGCGAACGGGCAGGATCGAGCACCTCGACGAGGCGTTCGAAGGGAACGTCGGCGTTGCCGAAGGCATCAAGATCGGCGGTGCGGGCAGCGTTCAGCAGACTCTCGAAGGTGCCGGCCGCATCAACTTCGGTACGCAGCACCAAAGTGTTGACGAACATGCCGATGACGTCGTCGAGCGCTTTGTCGCCGCGTCCGGCAACCGGGGTACCGATCGCAATGTCGGACGTGCCGGACATGCGGGCCAGCAGCATCGCAATGGCGCTGTGCAGCACCATGAATACCGAAGCCTTGCTTGCTTGCGCGATCGATTCCAGCTGCGTCAGCAACTCGGGATCGATCGAAAACTTATGTGATGCACCGCGGTTGGTGGCGACGGGGGGACGTGGCCGGTCCACCGGAAGATCGAGCAGTTCCGGCAACCCTGCCAACTGCTGGCTCCAGTAGTCGATCTGGCGCGCGATCAGCGACTGCGGGTCGTTCTCGTCGCCGAGGACAGTTCGCTGCCACAAGGCGAAGTCGGCGTACTGAATCTCGAGAGGCCGGAACTCGGGTGCGACGCCGTTCGAACGTGCTGCGTACGCTCCCACTACGTCGCGGACCATCGGGCCCATCGAGAAGCCGTCACCGCTGATGTGGTGGACAACGAACACCAGCACAAATTCGGATTCCGCTACCTGGAAAAGCCTGACTCGCAACGGAACCTGCGTCGTCACTTCGAATCCCTCGGTCACCACGGCCGTAACCCGGTCCACCAGATCCGATTCGGCGACAGCTACCGCAGTCAGGTCGATCGCAACATCCGATGCTGCCAGAATCTGCTGATAGCCGACGCCGTCAACTTCGGGATAGACCGTTCGTAGGCTCTCGTGACGCTCGATCAGGTCCGCAATCGCGGTGCCCAAAGCATCGACGTCGAGGCCGCCGCTCAGACGCAGCGCCACGGGGATGTGGTCGACGGCCGAAGCCGAGTCGAAACGATTGAGGAACCACATCCGCTGTTGTGCAAGCGACAGCGGAATCTGCGTAGGGCGCTCCTGCGAAACGAGCGGTGCCCGGGACACGGAACCTGCGGAATCATCTACCCGAGAGGCCAACTCGGCAACAGTGGGCGCATCGAAGAAGGCTCGCATATCCAGTTCGACGCCGAGTTCGGCGTTGGCGCGGGCCACTACTCGGGTTGCGAGAAGCGAGTTGCCGCCGAGATCGAAGAAACCGTCGTCGACACCGAGATTATCCCGTCCGAGGAGGTCGGAGAAGATCGTGACCAGCACCTTTTCGACGGGGGTGCTCGGTGCACGGTATTCGACGACGTGTGCCGTGAACTGCGGCGCAGGCAGCGCTTTCCGGTCGAGTTTGCCGCTGGCGTTGAGAGGAAAAGCGTCGAGTTCGACGAACAACGACGGCACCATGTAATCGGGCAGTCGCCCGCCGAGCTGATCGGCAAGCTTCTCGGAGTCGAAAACTGTACCGGCAGAAGGAACCACATAGGCAACGAGGTTGTCACCCAGCGTCGCATCGGAGTGAACCAGCACTGCAGCTTGCGCCACCGCGTCATTGTCGAGCAGTGCGGATTCGATCTCGCCGAGTTCGATGCGCAGTCCACGCAGTTTCACCTGAAAGTCGGTGCGGCCGATGTACTCGAGCAGTCGCGCACTGCCGGCGCCGCGCCAGCGAACCAAGTCGCCGGTCCGGTACATCCGAGCACCGGCGGCGCTGGGGTGAGCGACAAACCGATCAGCCGACAAGTCCGGCCGCGAAACGTAGCCACGCGCCAATTGGATACCGGCAAGGTACAACTCACCAGGAACGCCGGGCGGAACCTGGCGCAAGGCGTCGTCGAGCACGAGCAGTTCGGTGTCAGCCACCGCACGCCCGATCGGAACCGACACCTCGTCCTGTGAGCCGGTTGCATAGTAGGTGACGTCGACTGCGGCCTCGGTGGGCCCGTAAAGGTTGTGCAGCCCAGCAGAACTGACGGCACGCAACCGTGCGGCAGTCTGAGCGGGAAGCGCCTCACCGGATGCGAAGACGTAACGGAGAGTGCTGATCTCTGCAACCGAAGGCTCCGCCACGAAGACAGCCAGCATCGACGGAACGAAGTGAACGACGGTAACGCCGTAGTCGATCATGGTGCGTGCGACATACGCCGGATCACGATGCCCGTCCGGCTCGGCAATAACCAGAGTGGCACCGATCTGCAACGGCCAGAAGAACTCCCACACCGACACGTCGAAGGTGAATGGCGTCTTCTGAAGGATTACGTCTTCTGCCGTGAAGGCGTACTCATCCTGACGCCACCGGAGATTAGCGACGATCGCCCCATGGGCAACGCCGACACCCTTGGGTCGTCCGGTGGATCCCGAGGTGAAGATGACGTAGGCGAGGTTGTCGGCGCGCAGTGGTGACAACCGGTCTGCGTCCACCAGCGCCGCGGCGGAGTGGGCGGACACATCGATCGTGTCCAGCTCGAGGACTGCAACGCCATCAGGCAGTGTCACGCCGTCGGTCGAGGTGGTGAGCACCAGGATCGGAGCTGCCACGTCCAGTACGTAGGCCACACGTTCGGCCGGGTGGTCCGGATCGAGTGGCACGTACGCGCCACCGGCTTTCACGATCGCGTACATCGCCACAAGCAGTTCCACGGACCGTCGGATCCCGAGGCCGACCAGGGTATCCGGTCCGACACCACGCGCAACGAGTTCACGTGCCAGGCGATTGACCCGGGCGTCGAATTGCGCATAGGTCAGCGAAATCTCATCGAACCGGAGCGCTGTCGCATCCGGAGTCCGGGCGACCTGGTCGTCGAACACACTCACAAGAGTGGGTTCGGCAACGACCGGGACCTCGAAGGCGACCACTGACATCGCGTCGGCGATGAGCGCGTCGACTATCGCACCCAGTCCACCGTCGTGCGATGCGATCAGTTCCGGCAGAACGGTGGAGATAACCACGGGGACAAGTGCATCAGCGCCCAAAGCGCCACCCATTGCAGTATCGAGAGTTGTCAGTTCGGTCTCGAGGCGGGCGTAACTGATCTCGGTGCCGGCATGCGCGAGCGCGCGCCGATCCGGGTCTACCTCGGCCACTGCCGCGATCAGTCTCGGAAGATCCTCGATGGTCAGCGACTTCGGTCCAGGTATACCAACGGACATCTAGACTTCCTCCAACTGACTGCGCACGAACTGAAACCGGACTAACTGACAACAGACGGAAGGCGTCGATCCGGCACCACGGGTGCCGTCTCGATGCTCTCCACTGGGCAAATGCTTCATATTACCCAATCGCGCCGGTGTCTTTCTCTGATGTGATCTGCGCATCAGTGATGAGAGAACTCACCAACGAGGCAATTCCGTCAGCGCCGAGCGCCGGCAGAATGCCCGGAGCCAGACCGTTCAGCGACACCGAAGCCTGTGCGTCGGCGCCCAGAACCGCACCCATCGTCGCCTTTGTCGCGGCTAGCTTTTCTGCCAGCTGCGTGAAGGTGACGGTGTGCTCACCGTGGGTGAATGCCACTGCGGTCGGGTCCGCCGCTGCGGCGGCAGCAGCCAGATCCGGGAGGTCCTCGACCGTCTTCGGCTCAGCAGCCTCGATCAGTGCCCGCTCCGTGTCCGTCACGATGTCGATGGTGCGCAGAACCACAGTCGGATCCGCCGCGACGGCGTCTACGACGGCCCGCAGCCTGGCCGCGAACACCTCCATCGTCGAGGCGTCGTACAGATCGGTTGCGTAGGTGAATCGCATCCGAATGTCCGACAGACGGCCGTCCTCGTCGAACTCCTCGATGCCGGTCAGTTGGAGATCGAACATGGCCGAATCGAATCCGTCGTCGACCGCCGAGAGTTCGAGGCCCGGTAGGGCGAACGTGCCCAGTGCCATGTTCTGGAACGTCAGCATCACCTGGAACAGCGGTGAGTAGGCGTGCGAGCGCTCCCGACCGACCTGCTCGACCAAACGCTCGAACGGGACGTCCGCATTGCCGAACGCCGCGAGGTCCTTCTCCTTCACCTGCTGCAGTAGGTCTACGAACGTGGTGGACGGTGCGACCTGAGTGCGTAGGACCAGCGTGTTGACGAACATGCCGACCAAGTCGTCCAGAACTCGCTCACCACGACCGGCTACCGGGGTACCGATTGCGATGTCGTTGGAGCCGCTGAGCTTGGACAACAACACCGAGAACGCCGCGTGCACGACCATGAAGACCGTCGAGTTCTGCTCGCGGGCGATCTCGGCGATACGACGCGTCGAATCGGTTCCGAGCGTGAACAGGAAGTCGGCACCCTTCATCGACTGGGTCGGCGGGCGTGGACGGTCCGTCGGCAGTTCCAGAAGTTCCGGAACGCCGGCGAGTTCCTGCGCCCAGTACGAAAGCTGCGTCGACAGTTCACTGTTCGGATCGTCTTCGGAACCGAGGACGTCACGCTGCCACAGTGTGTAGTCCGCGTATTGAACCTCGAGCGGTGCCCATTGCGGTGCGGCGCCGTCCGTGCGAGCGGTGTAGGCAACCATCGTGTCTCGGATCATCGGCGCCATCGAGAAAGCGTCGCCACTGATGTGGTGCACGACCACGATCAAGACATGTTCGGTGGGCGTGATCTGGAACAGACGTACTCGTAGCGGAACCTGCGTGGTCACGTCGAAGCCCTGGCCGACAGTCTTGGCGACCTCTGCCGCGATCGTGTCCTCACCGACGTAGAGCACAGCCATGTCGACGGTTGCCGCCGACTTCGACTGAATCGACTGCGTCGGACCGTCCCCCTGGTCCGGATAGAACGTTCGCAGAATCTCGTGGCGCGCAACAAGATCAGATACGGCCGACTCCAACGCTGCCACGTCGAGATCCCCGGACATCCGAATTGCCACCGGAATGTTGTAGGCAGCAGAACTGCTGTCGAGACGGTTGAGCACCCACATCCGCTGCTGAGCGAGCGACAACGGAATTTGCGACGGCCGATCCTGCGGCACCAACTGTGCACGCGAACCGGAGCCGGCATGTTCGAGCACCCTTGACGCCAGTGCGCCGACGGTGGATGACTCGAAGATGATCCGCACCGGGATCTGTGCATCGAGGGCCTGACCCAAACGCGCCACGACCTGTGTTGCAATCAAAGAGTTTCCGCCGAGTTCGAAGAAGTCGTCGTCCAACCCAACGCGCGGTGCACCGAGGACCTCGGCAAACACCGAAGCCACGATTTCTTCGACGGGGTTACTGGGAGCACGGAATTCCGTAGCCTCGAACTCAGGCTCCGGCAACGCCTTTCGATCGATCTTGCCGTTGATATTGAGCGGCAGTTCGCTCAGCACCATCAAGGCCGACGGAACCATGTAGCTCGGCAATTCACGAATCAGTTCCGACTTCACCGCATCGAGATCAATACTTGCATCTGTCGGCGGCACGAGGTAGCCGACCAGTCGATCACCCAGTCGCGGATCGGTTTTCGCCACTACGACAGCAGCTTCCACCGACGGCTGATTGCGGAGGACAGCTTCGATCTCACCGAGTTCGATGCGGTAGCCACGGATCTTGACCTGGAAGTCGGCACGATCGACGTACTCGAGTTCCCCGTCTTCGCGCCAGACGACGAGGTCGCCCGTGCGGTACAGACGGCTGCCGGGTTCACCGAAGGTGTTGGCGACAAAGCGTTCCGACGTGAGATCGACTCGGCCGTGATAGCCACGAGCCAACTGTGTTCCGGCCAGATACAACTCACCGGTCACACCGACGGGGACGGGGTGCAAACGCTCGTCGAGGACGTAGACCTGCGTATTCCATTCCGGCGCACCGATCGAGACCGACGTGATGTCGCGTCCGTCCACGTTGTGCGCGGTCACGGATACGGCTGCCTCGGTCGGTCCGTACAGGTTGACCAATGCCGCATCAGAGACCTTGCGGAACTCGCTCGCTGTTGCCGCCGGCAATGCCTCACCGATGGCCAACACACGCTTCAGAGACTGGGGAAGGCTTCCGTCGGCCGCAGAGTGAAGCATCGCCAACATCGACGGAACTGCGTGCAGCGTCGTCACCTTCTCCTGCGCCATGAGCGCAAGCATGTACTCGGCGTCCTTATGCCCGTCGGGATCTGCGATGACGAGGCGTGAACCGGAGGTCAACGCGGACCAGAACTCCCACACCGAGAGGTCGAACGTCGCCGCTGTCTTGAGTAGCATCGCATCGGTCTGATCGAGACCGTACTGATCGCGCTTCCACAGAAGCTGATTGACGATCGCGGCGTGCGAAACTGCTACACCCTTCGGCTTACCCGTCGAACCCGACGTGAAGATCACGTACGCAGTATTTCCCGCACGGAGTGGTGTGATGCGCTCGCCGACGCGCACCGGATCACCGGAGACATCGGACAGGTCGAGAGTGTCGATAGCGATGACGGAGTCGATATCCGCCAGCGACGGGGCATCACGCTCTGTGCTGAGCACACAAACCGGCGCTGCCATGTCGAGTACGTAGGCGGTGCGATCGGCCGGATGATCCGGATCGATCGGAACGTAACCGCCACCGGCCTTGACGACCGCGTACATGCCGATCACCAGGTCGATGGATCGTCGCATTCCCAACGCCACCAACGACTCCGGGCCGACGCCGAGGCCGATCAGATGACGTGCAAGGCGATTGACCTTGTCGTCGAACTCTGCATAGGTCAACGATGTATGTCCGTAGACCAGCGCAACGGAATCGCTGTGAGCCGCCACCTGCTCGTCGAACAGATCGACGAGTGTCGAAGCGGAATCAGTGTCGTGATCCGTTGCATTCCATTCATGCAGAACACGATTCGATTCGAGGGAGTCGAGCAGTCCGATGTCACCGACCACTACGGACGGGTCAGCAACGACCGACGCCAGTACGGCGATAAACCGATCGGCGAACGACTGGACTGTCGACTCGTCGAACAGATCGTGTGCGTAACTGAAGACCGCCGAAATGCCCTTTGCGACTCCACGTTCGTCGTAGTTGTCGCCGACGATCAACTGGAGATCGAACTGCGCGACACCGTTGTCGATATCGAGTCCCTTGACCGTGAGGCCGGGCAACTCCAGGCTGGCCTGTTCCATGTTCTGGAAGAGGAAGCCGACCTGGTACAGCGGATGACGAGCGGTCGAACGCGCCGGGTTGAGAACTTCGACCAATCGCTCGAACGGAATGTCGGCATGAGCGAACGCCTGCAGATCGTTCTCACGTACGCGGGCAAGCAGTTCTGTGAAAGTCTCGCCGCCGTCAACGTGTGTACGGAAGACCAGGGTGTTGACGAACATACCGATCAACTCGTCCAGCGCCCGCTCACCACGACCGGCGATCGGAGTACCGACAGCAATGTCGTCGGTACCGGACAACCGAGCCAGCAGGACTGCAAACGCCGCGTGCGTCACCATGAACAGCGTGGTTCCCTGCGCACGGGCCAACGCCGACAAGCCCTGGTGAATCTCCGCGTCGATCTCGAAGGGGAGGTAACCGCCGCGATACGTCTGCGCAGCCGGACGCAGCCGGTCGGTCGGCAGATCGAGCTGATCCGGCAGCCCAGCCAGGGCCTTACTCCAGTAACCGATCTGCTCGGCGGCAACCGATTCGGTGTCGTCTTCGCTGCCCAGAACCTCGCGCTGCCACAGGCTGTAATCGGCGTACTGGACATCGAGCGGAGTCCAACCCGGCGCCGTTCCCTGGGCCCTGGCCGCGTAAGCCATTACAAGGTCTCGGGCAAACGGGGTGGTCGACGAACCGTCGGCTGCAATGTGGTGCACAACTACAGCGAGGACGTACTCGTGTGCAGCAACCTGGAACAACCGAATCCGCAGCGGAATTTCAGCTGTCACGTCAAATCGGGTTGATGCCAATTCGACCAGCTTGCCGACGATCTCGGCTTCCGGCACATTCTCGATGTCGAGCTCGACCGGCGTATATCCCACGGGCTCGATGACCTGGACAGGTCCCGAATCCGTTTCCGGGTACACAGTACGCAAGGTTTCGTGACGTGCGACTACGTCGCGGATCGCGGCGCGCATTGCCTCGAGATCGAGGTCACCGCTCAACCGCAGCGCAAACGGCATGTTGTAGGCGCCGGCTGAACCGTCGAATCGGTTCAGGAACCACATACGCTGCTGCGCCAGGGAAAGCGGAATTTCTTCCGGCCGATCCTGCGGTGTCAACGCCAGGCGAGTTCCTTCACCGACATGCGTTTCGAGGCGAGCTGCCAGTTCCTGCACCGTCGACGCCTCGAACAGAAGACGCACGGGGACAGCGGAATCGAGTTCTTCGGCGATGCGCATGACAACTCGAGTTGCGATCAGCGAGTTGCCGCCCAACGCAAAGAAATCATCATCCAACCCCACCCGATCAACACCCAACACACCCACAAACGCCGACGCCACCACCAACTCCACCACCGACACCGGAGCCCGAAACACCCGAGCCTCAAACACCGGCTCCGGCAACAACCCCCGATCCAACTTCCCCGACGAATTCAACGGAAAAGCATCCAACACCACCACAGCCGCCGGAACCATATAACCCGGCACCCGCTCCCCCACAAACCCCCGCAACACCGACACATCAACCGACGCACCCACAGCCGGCACCACATACCCCACCAACTGATCACCCGTCACACTGCCACGCACCAACACCGCAGCCGACAACACCGACCCATGCGCCGACAACGCAGCCTCAATCTCCCCCAACTCAATCCGCTGACCACGAAACTTCACCTGAAAATCAGTACGACCGATGTACTCGATGTCACCAGATGCGTTCCAGCGAACCAGATCACCCGTCCGATACATCCGCTCCCCCAACCCGAACGGAGACGCCACAAACCGATCCGCACTCAAATCCGGCCGACCCACATACCCCCGAGCCAACTGCACCCCCACCAAATACAACTCACCCGCAACACCCACCGGCACCGGCCGCAAACGCGAATCCAACACAAACACCCGGCAATTCCACTCCGGCACACCAATCGACACCACACTGCCCGACGACCCCACCGCCGTCACATCCGCAAACGTAAACGACACCGCCGCCTCCGTCGGACCATACAAATTATGAACCCGCGCCGACGACACCGCAGCAAACTCCCGCACCGCCTCCACCGGCAACGCCTCACCAATCACCAACACATCACGCAACGAACCCAACAACCCCGGATCCACCAACGACGAAAACGTCGACAACATCGTCGGAACGAAATCCGTCACCGACACACCCTGCTCATCAATCACCGACGCCAAATACCCCGGATCCCGATGACCATCAGCAGAAGCAACCACCAACGTCGCCCCCACCCGCAACGGCATGAAAAACCCCCACAACGACACATCGAACGTCGTCGCCGTCTTCTGCAAATACACATCAGAAGAATCCAAACGATACTCCGCCTGCATCCACTCCAACTGATTCACAATCGCCCCATGCGAAACAGCCACACCCTTCGGACGACCCGTCGACCCCGACGTGAAAATCACATACGCCGCATTCCCCGAACGCAACGGCCCCAACCGATCCACATCCAACACCCGCGCACCCGAAAAACCAGACACATCAACAACATCCACACACACAACCCGACGACCCGACGCCGCGAAACCATCACGCTCCGTCGACACCACACACACCGGATCAGCCGTCTCCAACACATACTCGTTACGAGCCGACGGCGCATCAGGATCAAGGGGCACCCACGCCCCACCCGCACGCACAATCGCATACAACCCCACCAACAAATCCGTCGACCGACGAACCGCCAACCCCACCAACGACTCCGGACCCACCCCTAACCCGATCAGATACCGAGCAAGCCTGTTCACCTTGACGTCGAACTCCGCATACGACAGCACCTGCTCGCCGAACACCACCGCCCGCGAGGCGCCGCACTCACTGACCACCGAATCGAAACCATCCAACAACAACCCACCCACCGTCACCTGAGCAGTGTCGTTCCACGTGTCGAGCACCAGAGTGCGCTCGGCGGCGGTCATGATCTCGATGTCTCCGACTGCAACAGTGGGAGTTTCACCGATTTCGGTCAGCAACGTTTCGAGGCGGCCCAACAGAGCCTGAGCGTACGACTCGTCGAAGAAGTCCGGCAGGTACCGGAGCGTCACGTGCAATTGGTCGTCCAGACCCACCAGGAGAGTGAGCGGGTAGTTGGTCGAGTCGTCGGACGTGACATCGTCGATCATCATCCCGTCGAGGAACTCTGCCTGTGCCGCAAGACCTTCACGGTCCACTGGGTACGACTCGAAGATGACCAAGGTGTCGAACAATCCGCCGACACCGGCAGCGCTCTGTACGTCGGTCAGTCCGAGGTAGTGGTGATCGAGCAGTCCTGCCTGCTCGATCTGAATCCGCGAAAGCAAAGCCTCGACGGACTCGGCCAAGTCCAACTGCACTCGCACGGGAAGCGTGTTGATGAACAGGCCCACCATCTTCTCGACGCTGTCGAGCTGCGGCGGACGGCCGGAGACCGTGGCACCGAAGACAATGTCCTGGCGCCCGGTCAAGCGTCCCAACAGGATTGCCCAGGCAGCCTGAACGATCGTGTTGGCAGTGACGCCCAAACGGGAAGCCAAACCGGTGAGTGACGCGGTAACCGATTCGCTGAGCGAGAGCTGCAGCTTCTGCGACAGCGCACTGAACTCCTGGCCGGAGACGGTGGGAGCCAACAACGTCGGCTCTTCGACGCCACCGAGCGCCTGCGCCCAGGCGTCCATGGAAACACTACGATCCTGCTGAACCAGCCAGGCCAGGTAGTTCCGGTAGCTCAGTGCCCGCGTCTGCGCGGGAATATTCCCGCGCATCGCGTAATGACCCAGAAGCGACTGGAGCAGCAACGGCATTGACCAGCCGTCGAGGATGATGTGGTGGTTCGCCACAACCAGACGGTACTCACTTGCCGCGAGCTTGATCAGCGTGAACTTGATCAACGGCGGGGTGGACATGTCGAAGTGTGTTGCCTGGTCCTCGACGAGTAGTCGATCCAACTCGGCAGTGCGTTCAGTTACATCGGCGATCTCACTGAGATCGATCTCGCGCCACGGTACGTCAACTCCGCCGAGAACAACCTGCACAGGTGTGCCGGTTCCGTCGACGACAAAGGCGGTCCGGAGGTTCGGATGACGGTCGACGATGCTCTGCGCGGCAGCGTGCAGTCGATCTGCGTCGACACGGCCGGAGAGTGACAGCACCATCTGCACCGAGTACAGGTCGACGGTCGACTCGGCCATCACGGCATGGAAGAGCAGGCCTGACTGCAGCGGTGCGAGCGGCCACACGTCCTGCACAGCGGGGAAACGCTGCTCGAAGCCGTCGAGGTCCTGTTGGGTGAGCGTTACCAGCGGCACGTCCGACGGTGTGAGTCCGCCGGCGTCCGTGGTGCGTGCGTGCTTCGCCAAGGCCGTCAGGGCTTCGACCCACAGATCGGCCAGAGCCTGGACTTCTGCCTCGGTCAGAAGGCCGCTCGGGAACGCAAACGACGCTTCGAGCACTGCTCCGCCGGCTCCGTCGTTGACGATGGCATTGATGTCGACGACCTTGTTGGCGGGCATGTCCGGGTCTTCCGGCGCACTGACTTCGGAGAAGTCCCGAGCCGGAATCCATCCGAGCTCCTGGGCTGCAGCCGGAATATCCTCCGCCACAATGCGGCCCAGGTAGTTGAAGCTGATCTGACCGCTACTGCGTTTCGTGAGTTCCGCCCGAGTCTCGTCGTTCAGGTAACGCAGCAGTCCGTAGCCCACTCCCTTGTCCGGGATAGCGAGCAACTGTTCCTTGACTGCCTTGATCGACTGTCCTGCCGCGACTCCGGCGTTGAACGCATCGTCGACGTCGATACCGGCCAGATCGAGGCTAATCGGGAATGCAGCCGTGAACCAACCGACTGTGCGTGAGAGATCTGCTCCCGGAACTACGCCTTCTTCGCGGCCGTGGCCTTCGAGTTGGAGCAATGCTGCTTCGGTGCTGATACCTCGTTCACGACGCCAACGCACCAGCGCCAGAGCCAGTCCGGCCAATAGTCCGTCGTTGGCACCGCCGCGGAACACCTCCGGCAACGTGGTCAGGAGGGTTTCCGTGACGTCGGCGGGTACCTCGACGCGTACGCGCTCCACTGTTGCCGCAACATCGACGGACGGGTTGAATGCCCGCGAGCCGAGAACCGGGTCCGGCGTCGACAGCGTCGTACGCCAGCGCGCCAATTCTGCAAGACGCTTGTCGGACCGCGATTCCGCAGCCAACGAATGTGCCCAGGTACGCATGGACGTGCCCGTCGGTTCGAGCACGGGCGTTGTTCCGCCCGATCGCTGCGCCCACGCAGAGATCAAGTCCGGCACGATGATTCGCCAGGAGACGCCGTCGACGATCAGGTGGTGCGCCGCGACGATCAACCGCCCGGTGCGCTCGTCGCCGAAGTCGATCCAGACGAACTGCGCCATGACGCCCGCTGCGGGATTCAATCGACCGAGTGCATCGTCGAGTGCTCCCGACGCGATGGCAGTCAGTTCTGCTTCTGCCACTGCGGGATCCACCGACACCCGGCGTACCAGTGCGTCGGCATCGACCGTGCCGGGCTCGGACACCGACAGGCCGGGACCGCGCTGATCGTTCACGAGACGCGATCGGAACATGTCGTGGTGATCGATCACAGCGGTCAATGTTTCGACAACGCCGGTCCGGTCGATTCCCTGCGGAAGTTCCAGCGTCAACAACTGGTTGAATCGCTGGTAGCTACCGGGACGTTCGAACATGAATCGCTCGATCGGAGTCAGCGGCATCCAACCGGTGCCACCGCCCTCGATCTCCGCCAGAACAGTGGCTACGTCGGCATCGGAGCCGAATACAGCGACCTCCGCCAGTGCCGCAACAGTCTTGTTCTCGAACACATCCTTGGGAGAGAAGAGAATTCCACGTCCCTTGGCGCGCGAAACCAACTGAATCGACATGATCGAGTCGCCGCCCTGAGCGAAGAACGAATCGTCGGTGCCGATCTGGTCAAGTCCGAGTACGTCCGCGAAGACCTCGCTGAGGATTCGTTCCATCTCCGTGGTGGGAGCGCGGAACTCCTTGACCTCGAATACGGGCTCGGGCAGAGCCTTTCGATCCAGCTTGCCCGCCGGGGTCAACGGCATGTCGGACAAAACCATGATCGACGCCGGCACCATATGCGCGGGCAGAGTGCGCGAGACGAACTCACTCAGCTCTGCCGAACTCACAGCCGAATCCTTGCCGATGAATACGTACGAAACCAGCGCGGTCGCACCCGATGCCAGGGTCGTGCCCATCGTCGCTGCAAACTCGACGTCGGAATGTGCCGTAAGGGCCGCGTCGATCTCACCGAGCTCGATACGGAAACCACGGATCTTGACCTGGAAGTCGTTGCGACCCACATACTCCACCGCGAACTGATCAGTCCAGCGCACAATGTCACCCGTGCGGTACATGCGCTCACCGGGCAGACCGTGCGGGTTCGCGACAAAACGATCCGCACTCAAACCCGGACGGCGATGGTAACCGCGCGTAACCTGCGGGCCCGAAAGATACAGCTCACCGGCAACACCCACCGGAACGGGCTGCAAACGCGTATCAAGCACGAATGCCGCCATGTCGCCGATGGTTCCGCCGATGGTCATCCGGTCGCCCGGCATCAACGGCTCACTGACGTTGGTGACGATGGTGGTCTCGGTCGGTCCGTACACATTGAGGAAAGTCCGACGACGATTCGGCTGATCCGCCCACTTCGCCATCAACTCCGGCGAATACGCCTCGCCTCCCACCCCGACAACTGCGAGGTCGTCGAGACCGGACGGGTCCATCGACGCCAAAGC
Source organism: Rhodococcus sp. OK302 (assembly GCF_002245895.1). Lineage (NCBI taxonomy): Bacteria > Bacillati > Actinomycetota > Actinomycetes > Mycobacteriales > Nocardiaceae > Rhodococcus > Rhodococcus sp. OK302. The sequence goes on along the minus strand of NZ_NPJZ01000001.1, from coordinate 2,679,090 downwards.
CGCCGGCGTAATGAACGCATGCGTGACACGTTCCGACGTGAACAGTTCAGTCAACTCGTCGCCGCCATAGATCGACGTCGGCACGATCACCATGGCTGCGCCGGTAGCTACAGCCAGGAACAGCTCGAGCATGGACGCATCGAAGCTCGGCGATGCGAAGTGCAGGGTGCGAGAGTTCGGAGTGACCTTGTAGTGCTGTGCCTGCGTCGCACTGAAGCTCGCGAGGCCGGCGCCGGTTGCCACGACGCCCTTGGGCAAGCCCGTAGTTCCCGAGGTGTAGATCACCCAGGCCGGATGTGCCGGCAGAACCGGGCGAACGCGCTCGTCGGCGCGCACTGGTGAACTGTCCTGCGCTGCCATCAGTTCGGCACAGTGCGCACTGTCGACGGCTAGCCACTCGACGGTATCCGTGAGACCCGCCACTTCGGCTTCCAGCGTCAGGCCTACTGCGACACCCGAGTCGGACACCATGTGTGCGATGCGGTCAGCCGGGTAATGCGGATCGATCGGTACCACGGCCGCACCGGTCTTGGACACCGCCCACACGAGCAGAACCGATTCGATGGAACGCGGAATCGATACCGCCACCAGATCTTCCGCACCCAAACCACGGGCGATCAGAACGCGGGCAAGCTGGGAGGACCACGCGTCGACCTCGGCATAGGTCATCGAACGATCCTCGAAGCGGAGTGCCTCGTTGCCCGGATACTGCAATGCGGTCTCGGCCAGGATGTCGGCCAAAGGCTTCGGTGAGATACCCGAAGATGCTCGACAACTGGTCAATTCGAGACGCTCAGGTATTTCGAGGATGTCGATGTCGCCGACGGGCTGGGCAGCATCCACGACAACCGCTTCGAGAATGCGAGTCAACCGGGCAGCGAAGGAGACAACTGTCCCCTCGTCGAACAGATCCGTCGCGTAAGTGAAGGTCGCCGTCATTCCTTGACCGTCAACAGCTTCGACCAACGTCAACTGCAGATCGAACTTGGCAACGGTTTCGGTGATGTCGAACTCTGCGATGTCGAGCCCCGGCAGAGTCAGTTGGCTCTGCCTCAGGTTCTGGAAGGCCAAGGCCACCTGGAACAACGGATTGTGAGCCTGCGAGCGAACGGGATCGAGAACATCGACCAACCGCTCGAACGGCACGTCTCCGTGCGCAAAGGCTGCAAGGTCGGTCTCGCGCGCGGACGCCAGTAGATCGCGGAAACGCATCCCCGGATCCACCTCGGTACGCAGCACCAAGGTGTTGACGAACATGCCGATCAGATCGTCGAGTTCCGCCTCACCGCGACCGGCGACGGGTGTACCGACGGCAATGTCAGCGGTACCGGACAACCGTGCGAGCAGGGTTGCCAATGCCGAGTGCATCACCATGAACAGCGACGCCTGGTTATCGCGTGCTACTGCGAGTAGCCCGCGATGTGTCTCGGCAGAGACGGGGAAACTCAGTGTTGCGCCGCGCCCTGTGAACACAGCCGGGCGAACTCGGTCGCTCGGCAGTGTGATCTGATCCGGGACACCATCGAGCGTGCGTGCCCAGTAGTCGATTTGCTGAGCCAGAACAGATTCGGCGTCGGCTTCCGATCCGAGAACCTCCCGCTGCCACAGCGCATAGTCTGCGTACTGAACCGGCAACGGCGCCCACGTCGGAGTGTTTCCCGCTGACCGCGCGTAGTACGCACTCATCACATCGCGAGTCAACGGTCCCATCGAGAAACCGTCGGTGGAGATGTGATGGATGACGATGGCCAGGACAAAACTGTTGTCGACAACCTGGAACAGTGTGGCCCGCAACGGAACCTCAGTGGTGACGTCGAAACCGGCCGAACAGAATTCGGTCACGGCCGACACGATGTCGGACGCATCGACCTGTACCGGAGCAAGATTTACCGGAACCGCCGCTGCCGGAAGAATCCGCTGGTATCCCGTGCCGTCAACCTCGGGGTAGACCGTACGCAGAACCTCATGGCGCTTGAGCACGTCCATGACGGCGTCGTACAAGGCTGCCTGATCCAGCTCACCGGTGAGCGTAATTGCCATCGGAATGTTGCTGGCAGCAGAAGTGGTATCCAACTGGTTGAGGAACCACATCCGCTGCTGCGCGAATGACAGCGGCACCTGCGCCGGTCGATTCTGCGCAGTCAGTGCGAGGCGTGAACCGCCGCCCATGTGCGAGCCCAAACGGGCCGCCAACTCTGCAACCGTCGACGCCTCGAACAACTCCCGCACACCCACAGAAGCATCCAAAGCCTGACCCAAACGAGACACAACCTGCGTCGCCACCAACGAGTTGCCACCCAGAGCAAAGAAATCATCATCCAAGCCCACACGCTCGATACCCAGAACATCCGCAAACGTCTGCGCAACAACCTCTTCCACCACCGACGTCGGCGCCCGGAACACCCGAGTCCGCAGCGACGGCACCGGCAACGCCCGACGATCCAACTTCCCGTTCACCGTCAACGGAATCGCATCCAACACCACAAACGCCGACGGCACCATGTACTCCGGCAACACACCGGCAACACCCGCCCGCAACTCGTCCACCGACACACTCGCACCGATCGCCGGCACCACATACGCCACCAGACGCTGATCCCCCGGCGAATCCTCACGCACGATCACAGCCGTCTGCGCCACCGACACATCCGCCAGCACAGCAGACTCGATCTCACCGATCTCGATCCGGAAACCACGGATCTTCACCTGATCATCCGCGCGACCCAGATACTCCAGATCACCGTCCGCGTTCCACGAGGCGACGTCACCCGTGCGATACAGCACCTCACCAGCAGAGAACGGACTCGCCACAAAACGAGTCGACGTCAACCCAGCCTGGCCGAGGTAACCCCGAGCCAACTGCACACCCGAGACATACATCTCACCCGCGACACCCACCGGCACCGGAGCCAAACGCCTATCCAACACGAACACCTGCAGACCCGAAATAGCCTGACCCACAACACTCGCCGACGCATCCGCCGCCATCACCACATCCAGCACGCGATGCGACACATGCACCGTCGTCTCCGTGATGCCGTACATGTTCACCAACGTCGGCGACACGTCACCGCGGCGGCCGTACCACTCCGACAACCGCCGAAGCTCGAGCGCCTCGCCGCCGAAAACAACCCAACGCAACGACAACTCCAGCGCCGCACCGGATTCGGATGCCAACCGATCAGCCTCAGCCAACTGATAGAACGCCGACGGCGTCTGATTCAGAACCGTCACCCGCTCCCGCGCCAGCAATTCCAGGAACTGCTCCGGCGAACGCGACGTCACGTAATCGACCACAACCAACGTGCCGCCGTACAGCAGCGGACCCCACAGCTCCCACACCGAAAAGTCGAACGCATAACTGTGGAACATCGTCCACACATCGGACTCGTCGAATCCGTACACACTCTCGGTATTCGCGAACAACTTCGCCACCGTCGAATGCGGAACCTGCACACCCTTCGGGCGACCCGTCGAACCCGACGTGTAAATCACATACGCAACATTCGAGGTCCGCAGCGGCGCAACACGATCCGAATCCGAGATCGGCGAACCATCCACACCCGACAGATCAACCTTGTCGATATCGACCACCGGCAGATCCACCGGCAACACCAACTCACGACCCGACCACGAAATCGCACACACCGGCGCAGCATCCGCCAACATGAACTCAATACGATCAACCGGATACGACGGATCCACCGGCAGATACCCCGCACCGGTCTGCACCACCGCCAACAACGCCACCACAAGATCAGCCGACCGCGGCAACGCCACAGCCACCAACGACTCCGGACCGCAACCCTGAGCAATCAACCGGCGCGCCAAACGATTCGCCCGATCCGACAACTCACCGTACGACAACGACACGTCACCGAACCGCACCGCAGTCCGATCACCGAACCGCGACACCGCAACGTCGAACCACGCCGGCAACGTCGACGAAACACCGGAATCAGCGGAACTTGCACTGAACGCCGACAGTAGGTTTCGTTCGCCCTCTACGAGCACATCGACATCACCGACAGCCACTGCGGAATCAGCTACCACTCCACGGAGAATCCGAAGGAATCGATCCGCGAATGTGGCTGCCGTCGATGCGTCGAACAGATCCGTGGCATACGTCAGAGTGACGGACATGCTGTTCGTGTCGGATTCCTCGAGCGTGAACTGGAGGTCGAACTTGGCAACTGCCGCATCGAATTCGACTGCGCCGACGGTGAGTCCGGGCAATTCGAGAGCACTCTGGCCGAGGTTCTGGAACGTCAGAGCAACCTGGAACAGCGGGTGGTGTGCCTGTGAGCGAACAGGATCGATGGCCTCGACGAGGCGCTCGAACGGAACATCCGCGTGCGCGAAGGCCTGCAGATCCACTTCACGTGCAGAGGCCAGCAATTCGGTGAACGACATCGACGGATCGACCTCGGTACGCAGCACCAGGGTGTTGACGAACATGCCGATCAGATCGTCGAGTTCCGCTTCGCCGCGGCCCGCGATCGGTGCACCGATCGCGATATCAGTGGTCGCGGACATCCGTGCGAGCAATACGGCCAATGCTGAATGGACAACCATGAACGGGGTCGCGTTGGCGCTCTGGCCTATTGCTTCGACATCGGCCCACAACTGCGGGTCGATCTCGAATGCGTGGTTCGATCCTCGACCCGAAGCGATCTCGGGACGCGTGCGATCACTCGGCAGGTCCAACAGTTCCGGCAAGTCCGCGAGAGTGTCATTCCAGTAGGAGATCTGCTGTGCGATGACGGACTGTGGGTCGTCCTCGGAACCGAGTACCTCACGCTGCCACAACGCGTAGTCGGCATACTGCACCGGCAACGGTGTCCACGCGGGGGCTTGTCCATTGCTACGTGCGAAGTACGCAGTCATCACATCGCGAGTCAACGGTCCCATCGAGAAACCGTCGGTGGAGATGTGGTGGATCACGAAGGAAAGCACGAACTCACTGTCGGCAACCTGGAACAGCTTGGCCCGCAACGGAACCTCGACGGTGACGTCGAAGTGCTCTCCGAAGAACGCATACAGTTCAGTGTTCAACTGCTCATTGTTGATCCGCGCCACATCGAGTGCAAGCGCGACAGCTTCAGGTTCGAGGATCTGCTGATAGCCGATGCCTTCGATTTCCGGGTACAGCGTGCGAAGTGCTTCGTGCCGTGTGATGACGTCCAGAATCGCGGTACGAAGAGCGTCGATGTCCAGGCTGCCTGTCAACCTCACAGCCACGGGGATGTTGTTGACAGTTGATGCTGTATCGAAGCGATTGAGGAACCACATCCGCTGCTGCGCGAACGACAACGGAATCTTGGCCGGACGTTCCTGCGGCATAAGGGCAGACTGTGCCCCGGCACCGACGTATCCGCCGATCCGTGCTGCCAACTCTGCAACCGTCGACGCCTCGAACAACTCCCGCACACCCACAGAAGCATCCAAAGCCTGACCCAAACGAGACACAACCTGCGTCGCCACCAACGAGTTGCCACCCAGAGCAAAGAAATCATCATCCAAGCCCACACGCTCGATACCCAGAACATCCGCAAACGTCTGCGCAACAACCTCTTCCACCACCGACGTCGGCGCCCGGAACACCCGAGTCCGCAGCGACGGCACCGGCAACGCCCGACGATCCAACTTCCCGTTCACCGTCAACGGAATCGCATCCAACACCACAAACGCCGACGGCACCATGTACTCCGGCAACACACCGGCAACACCCGCCCGCAACTCGTCCACCGACACACTCGCACCGATCGCCGGCACCACATACGCCACCAGACGCTGATCCCCCGGCGAATCCTCACGCACGATCACAGCCGTCTGCGCCACCGACACATCCGCCAGCACAGCAGACTCGATCTCACCGATCTCGATCCGGAAACCACGGATCTTCACCTGATCATCCGCGCGACCCAGATACTCCAGATCACCGTCCGCGTTCCACGAGGCGACGTCACCCGTGCGATACAGCACCTCACCAGCAGAGAACGGACTCGCCACAAAACGAGTCGACGTCAACCCAGCCTGGCCGAGGTAACCCCGAGCCAACTGCACACCCGAGACATACATCTCACCCGCGACACCCACCGGCACCGGAGCCAAACGCCTATCCAACACGAACACCTGCAGACCCGAAATAGCCTGACCCACAACACTCGCCGACGCATCCGCCGCCATCACCACATCCAGCACGCGATGCGACACATGCACCGTCGTCTCCGTGATGCCGTACATGTTCACCAACGTCGGCGACACGTCACCGCGGCGGCCGTACCACTCCGACAACCGCCGAAGCTCGAGCGCCTCGCCGCCGAAAACAACCCAACGCAACGACAACTCCAGCGCCGCACCGGATTCGGATGCCAACCGATCAGCCTCAGCCAACTGATAGAACGCCGACGGCGTCTGATTCAGAACCGTCACCCGCTCCCGCGCCAGCAATTCCAGGAACTGCTCCGGCGAACGCGACGTCACGTAATCGACCACAACCAACGTGCCGCCGTACAGCAGCGGACCCCACAGCTCCCACACCGAAAAGTCGAACGCATAACTGTGGAACATCGTCCACACATCGGACTCGTCGAACCCGTACACACTCTCGGTATTCGCGAACAACTTCGCCACCGTCGAATGCGGAACCTGCACACCCTTCGGGCGACCCGTCGAACCCGACGTGTAAATCACATACGCAACATTCGAGGTCCGCAGCGGCGCAACACGATCCGAATCCGAGATCGGCGAACCATCCACACCCGACAGATCAACCGTGTCGATATCGACCACCGGCAGATCCACCGGCAACACCAACTCACGACCCGACCACGAAATCGCACACACCGGCGCAGCATCCGCCAACATGAACTCAATACGATCAACCGGATACGACGGATCCACCGGCAGATACCCCGCACCGGTCTGCACCACCGCCAACAACGCCACCACAAGATCAGCCGACCGCGGCAACGCCACAGCCACCAACGACTCCGGACCGCAACCCTGAGCAATCAACCGGCGCGCCAAACGATTCGCCCGATCCGACAACTCACCGTACGACAACGACACGTCACCGAACCGCACCGCAGTCCGATCACCGAACCGCGACACCGCAACGTCGAACCACGCCGGCAACGTCGACGAAACACCGGAATCAACCCCGGTCTCGCTCCACGAGAGCACCCGATCCAACTCGCCCGCAGCCAGGACATCGACATCACCGACAACAACACTCGGATCAGCAGAAACCGCACGCAAGATCGAGGCGAACCGATCAGCGAACGACGTCACAGTGGATTCGTCGAACAGATCTGTCGCATATGTCAAGGACGCCGAAATACCGGCAGCAGAGCCGGATTCGTTTGTTCTTTCCGTGATGGTCAGCTGGAGGTCGAACTTGGCCAACGCCAAGTCTGCATTGTCGATAGTGATTGCGAGATCACTGAGTTGCAGCGTGGTGTGCTCCAGATTCTGGAAAGTCAACGCCACCTGGAACAGCGGGTGATGTGCGCGCGAGCGCACCGGATCGATAGCCTCGACGAGACGCTCGAACGGAACATCCGCGTGCGCGAAGGCCTGCAGATCCACTTCACGTGCAGAAGCCAGCAATTCGGTGAACGACATCGACGGATCGACCTCGGTACGCAGCACCAGGGTGTTGACGAACATGCCGATCAGATTGTCGAGCTGCGCGTCTCCGCGACCGGCAATCGGAGTTCCGATCGCGATATCCGTCGTCGCCGTCAATCGTGACAGCAAAACGGCCAACGCCGCGTGCACGACCATGAACGGTGTGGAGTTGGATTGCAGTGCCAGCTCATTGATTGCGTCGTGCAGGTCAACATCGAGGTCGAAGGACACAGTGGCACCCTGTCCTGATGCAACCTCGGGGCGGGTGCGATCACTCGGCAGATCCAACTGCGAGGGCAGATCGGCAAGTGCTGCAGACCAGTACGCGATCTGCTTCGCGATGATCGATTCGGAATCGTCCTCCGAACCGAGAACGCTGCGCTGCCACAGCGTGTAATCCGCGTACTGCACCGGCAACGGTGCCCACTCCGGAACGCGGTGACGGGTACGTGCCTCATACGCGACCATGACGTCGCGGGTAAGCGGTCCCATGGAGAAACCGTCGGTGGAGATGTGGTGGACCACGAACATCAGAATGTAATCCGCTGAATCCACTCGATACAACGCTGCCCGCAACGGAATCTCGGACGTCACGTCGAAGGGTGCCGTCGCCAAATTCGCGACTGCTTCGGGCAGTTCAGCAGCTGTCAGCGCCGTCGGAACCAGTTCGAGAGCTACATCTGCCGGCAGGATCTCCTGGTACCCGACACCGTCGATGTCCGGGTATACGGTGCGCAACACTTCGTGGCGCCCGATCACGTCGCGAATCGCCTGGCTCAGGGCATCCACGTCGAGCGCACCGGCGATCCGGATTGCAATCGGAATGTTGTTGACGGCAGATTCCGGTTCGAAGCGATTGAGGAACCACATCCGCTGCTGCGCCAACGACAACGGAATTCGTGCGGGACGCGTCTGCGGAACCAGCGCCGCCACGGCACCGGAACCTGAATGCACCTCGAGGCGAGCTGCCAAGGCCGCAACCGTTGAGTCCTCGAACAATGCTCTGACGGGGACGGTCGTGTCGAGAGCGTCGCCGAGCCTGGCCGCCACCCGAGTCGCGACCAACGAGTTTCCACCAAGTTCGAAGAAGTCGTCGTTGCGACCAACGTGGGCAACGCCGAGAACCTCGGAAAAGACCTGGGCAACAGCCTCTTCAGCAGAGGAGACCGGCGCCTGATAGGTCTTGGCCACAAACTCCGGGTCGGGAAGTGACTGTGTATCGGTCTTTCCTGCCGCGGTCAAGGGAATGGAGTCGAGGACAAGAATCGCGTCCGGAACCATGTATCCGGTCAAGAACTTCGAGACTGATGCCGTCACCGTTGCGGGTACTACGGTGGCTCCCGACTTCGGAACTACATACCCGACAAGACGATCCCCGAAATGCTCGTCAGTTCGCACAATGACCACGGCATGCGCAACACCGTCACAACGTGTAAGGGCTGCTTCGATTTCGCCAAGTTCGATGCGGAATCCGCGAATCTTCACCTGGAAGTCGCTGCGGCCCACGTATTCCACGATGCGACCGTCGATCCACCGGACAATGTCACCGGTGCGGTAGAGGCGATCGCCGGGGCCACCGAAGGGGTCTGCGACAAATCGGCCGGATGTCAGTCCCGGCTGCCCCAGGTATCCCCGAGCGACCTGGATGCCCGATACGTAAAGCTCGCCGGCAACCCCGACCGGTACCGGCTGCATACGGTCGTCGAGGATTCGCGCAGACATTCCACGGACAGGTCCGCCGATGTTCATGCGATCGAACGCGGTCAGCGTGTCACTGATATTGCTGGCAACAGTGGATTCGGTGGGTCCGTAGGCGTTGAAGAAGCCGCGTACCGAACCATCCGGCAGCGGCACAGCCCACTTGGACACCAGTCCCCGGGAACTGGCTTCACCGCCGACAACAACAACCCTCAGTGCGTCCAGGCCGGCAGGGTCCACGGAGGCCAATGCTGCCGGTGTGATGAATGCGTGAGTGACAGAGTGCAACTGCAGGATCTCAGCCAGTTCGGCCCCGCCGTAGACACTCGTCGGCGCGATCACCATGGTCGATGCGGCACCGAAAGCCATCAACAGTTCCAACACCGACGCGTCGAAGCTCGGAGACGCGAAGTGCAGAGTCCGGGCGTCGGCGCTCAACTCGTAGCGTTCGACCTGCTCGGCGCAGAAGTTCGCCACACCGGCGTTGTCTACGACTACGCCCTTGGGAAGTCCGGTGGTGCCTGAGGTGTAGATGACGTAGGCAGCATTCTGCTCGCGAATCGGCGCACGCAATTCCAGAACACCGATCGAAGCCGTGGGCTGCGCAGCGCGGGTTGCCTCGAACTCGGCTTCGTCGAGTGCCATCCAGGTTGTCGCGGTCGGAAGCGTCGACGCGAACTCACTTGTCGTAAGACCAAGCGCGGCACCGGAGTCGGAGATCATGTGTGCAACACGGTCTACCGGATACGTCGGGTCGACCGGTACAAATGCAGCACCCGTCTTGGCCACCGCCCACAGCGCGAGGACCGACTCGACAGATCTCGGAATGGCAATGGCCACTCGATCTTCGGGTCCGACGCCTTGAGCGATCAAGACGCGTGCCAACTGGGACGAACGTGCATCCAGGTCCTGATACGTGATCGTCACATCGCCGTAGCGGATGGCCTCCGCGGCAGGATTCACGGACGCGGCGTTCACGAGAATTTCCGCCAGAGTCCCCGAAATACCCTCGGGACCATGCACATCGGTCAGCGCCAGTCGTTCGTCGGAGTCGAGGATCTCGATGTCGCCGACAGTAATGGCCGGGTTTGCCACCACGGATTCCAGAATGCGAATCAAACGCTGAGCAAAGCCTTCGACGGTGTCGGCGTCGAACAAGTCGGCAGCGTAGGTAAACTCTGCCGAGATGCCCTGCAGTTCTCCGTGCACGCCGATCGACTCGGTAGCCGACAGTTCGAGATCGAACTTCGCTGTTGTCGTGTCGATTTCGACAGCCTTGACTGCCAGACCAGGCAGCTCCAACTCGGTCTGCGCCAGATTCTGCAAAGACAGAACAACTTGGAACAGGGGATGCCGGGCCTGCGAGCGTGTCGGCGACAGAACATCCACCAGTCGCTCGAACGGTACGTCGGCGTGGCCGAACGCGCTCAGCGCTACATCACTGGTGGCCTGGAGCAGATCCGTGAACGGCGCGGACGAATCGACATCCGTCCGCAATACGAGGGTATTCACGAACATCCCGACAAGATCGTCCAAAGCTTGGTCGCCTCGACCAGCCACCGGCGTTCCCACGGCGATATCGGACGTTCCACTCAGTCTCGCGAGCAGCACGGCGAGCGCAGCATGCAGCCCCATGAACAGAGTTGCATTGTTCTCGCGCGCAACGGCGTCGAGTCGGGCATGTACATCAGCCGAGATCTCGAAGGCGAATCGCTCACCACGCATCGACGCAACATCTGGACGAGGACGATCGAGGGGAAGCTCGATCTGATCGGGTAGGCCCGACAAGGTCTCGGTCCAGAACGAAATCTGCTGCGACATCAACGAAGCCGAATCATCTTCCGATCCGAGTACCTCACGCTGCCACAGCGAGTAGTCCGCATACTGGACCGGCAGTGGGTGCCACTGCGGCGCGATGCCGTCCTTGCGCGCGGAGTACGCGATCATGACGTCTCGACCCAACGGCGCCATAGACCAACCGTCGGCGGCGATGTGGTGAACCATGATCGCCAGAACGTGCGCGTTGTCATTGCGCGTCAACAATCGGACGCGGATCGGTGCGTCGACGGTGATGTCGAGCGTCGTGGAACCTACTGCGGCAATACTGTCTTCGAGATCCGATTCGTCGACGTCGACGACATCCAGACCTCGGAAAATCTGCGCGACATCGAGAACCGACTGGACCGGGCCGGAATCTGTATCGGGATAGACCGTACGAAGGACCTCGTGCCTGGCCAGTACGTCCTCGAGCGCCTGTTCCATTGCGACGACGTCAAGAGTTCCGGTCAGGTGCAATGCAAAGGTGATGTTGTACGCGGCGGAATCGGTGTCGAATCGGTTCAAGAACCACATGCGTTGCTGCGCGAGCGACAATGGAATGTGAGCTGGACGAGCCTGCGCGACAAGCGCTCTACGCCCGCCACTGCCCGCGTGAACCTCGAGGCGCGCAGCAAGTGCCTCGACGGTCGAGACGTCGAACAACATCCGAACCGGCACGGAGGTGTCGAGGGCCTTGCCCAGCCGGGAAGTGACCTGCGTGGCGATCAGCGAGTTTCCACCGAGTGCAAAGAAATCGTCGTCGAGACCGACACGTTCCGCACCGAGGACGTCCGCAATCACCTGCGCGACAATCTCTTCGACCGGGGTTGTCGGTGCACGGAAATTGCGAACCTCGAACACGGGAACCGGGAGCGCACGACGATCCAGTTTGCCGTTGGAGGTGAGCGGAATTTCATCCACGATCATGAATGACGACGGGATCATGTACTCGGGTAGCGTCGCTGCGATGGCCGGCGAAAGTGCGTCCGGGTCAATCACCGATTGACCGTCGCCAACGACATACGCAACGAGCTGATCGCCCAGTCGCTCGTCGCTGTGCATCAACACAACCGCTTGGACTACCGTGTCGAGGGCGACGAGGGCAGTCTCGATTTCGCCCAGTTCGATACGCAGACCACGCAACTTCACCTGGAAGTCGCTACGGCCGACGTAGTCCAATTGTCCCTGGTCATTCCATCGGACAAGGTCGCCGGTGCGGTACATCCTGGAACCGCCGGTCACGAATGGATTTGCGACGAATCGCTCAGCCGTCACGTCGAATCGACCACCGTAGCCACGCCCGACACCGACGCCGGACACGTAGAGTTCGCCGATCATTCCTGCCGGAACGGCATGCAACCGGGTGTCGAGAACAAACAGGTCGATGTTCGGAATCGGCGTTCCGATCGGGACACCACTGATGTGTTCGGAGGTCGCCGCAAGAGCCGAAACAACGTCGGAAGCCTCGGTCGGTCCGTAGCTGTTGACGATCCGGACGCCGTCGCGCATGAGATGCGCCAACCTGGAGATCTGGATGGGTTCACCACCGAGGAACGCAACATCCAATTGCGACAACACTCCGTCGAGGTCCGCATCCGAAAGCGCGATGAAAGCACTCGGCGACAGGTTCGCCACACGGACGCCACCCGCTTCGATGGTCGCCAGAATCTCCTGAGGATCGAAGCCGGCTCCGCTGAGATGGAGCGGCACTCCATTGGCCAGCGCTGCCCACACGTTTTTCTGTGTCAGGTCGAAACTCGGCGAAGACGCAACAAGAATCGGCCCGTCTTCCGGGAGCTCGGATCGGTACCACGTGACGGTGTTCTCGATGCCGCCCATCGGTACCATCGTCGGCTTCGGTCGACCCGTCGAACCGGAGGTCGAAATCACGTATCCGAGATGATCTTTCGCCCTCGCACCAACCCACGGGTCGATCGGACGGATCACGGCGACGTCCGTGGAATCCTCGGATTCCACAACGAGCACAGGGATGCTCAGATCGACGGCCTGCGCACTCACCACACACGACGCATCGGTGTCTTCGAGAATGGACTGAATACGCTCCTGCGGGAAGCTCGGATCGATGGGAGCGTACGCAGCCCCGACCTTCCAGACACCCAACATTGCCACGACCCACTGCCACGACCGCGTGACCGTCAAAGCAACCACGTCGCCGACGCCGACGCCGGCAGTCTCCAAACTCCGGGCGAGTACGGTCGACCGTCTGTCCAACTCTTCGTAGGTCAGCACTCGTGTCTGATCCGATACGGCGACGGCGGACGGGTCGGAATCGACGCTCCGATAGAACGCAGACAGAATGGACGAGCTGGGAGCTGCAGTTCGTGTACCGACCGACCAGTCGAGCACCTGCGACGCTTCGTCCTTGCCGAACACCGCGATATCTCCGACCTTGATGGCCGAATCTTCCACTACTGCATTCACGATGCGCACCAAGCGGTTCGCGAACTTCTCCATGCTCGACGCGTCGAACAAATCAGTCGCGTAGGTGAGAGTCGCCTCCAGACCGTCGAATCCGTCTGCCCCGTCGTTCCCCTCGGAGATCATCAACTCGATGTCGAACTTCGCGATCGGCACCTCGAGTTCTGCTGCCACCGCTTTCACACCCGAGAACTCGAGTTCGCGTTTGGCACTGATCTCGGCGGTCAATGCAACCTGGAACAACGGGTGGCGGGCACGAGAGCGTGGGGGGTTGAGCGCCTCGACGAGTCGCTCGAAAGGAACATCGGCGTGCGCATAGGCAGCTAGTCCCGAATCGCGAACTCGCTGAATGAGATCGACGAAGGGCTCGTCGAGATCGACCGTGGTGCGAAGTACCAGGGTGTTGACGAACATACCGATCACGTCGTTGAGCGCTTGATCACCGCGTCCGCCGATCGGGGCACCGATCGCAATGTCTGTTGTCCCACTGATACGGCTGAGCAACGCCGCATAGGCCGCCTGCAACACCATGAACAGTGATGCGTTATTCGAACGCGCCAACTCGTTGAGCTTGCGCGTCGTTCGCTCACTGATCCGGAAATGGTGCTTTGCACCATGATTCGACGCGACAGCCGGACGCACTCGGTCTGTCGGCAAATCCAGTTGGTCCGGCAGACCGGACAGTGCAGTCCGCCAGTAGCTGATTTGGCGAGCGGACTCGGAGCGTGGATCGTCCTCGGAACCCAACGCCTCGCGCTGCCACAACGCGTAGTCCGCGTACTGAATCGGCAACGGCATCCAGGCCGGCACGGAATTCTCGTTTCGCGCCGAATACGCGACAAGAAGGTCGCGTGCCAGGGGTCGGAATGACAATCCATCTGCTGCGATGTGATGCAGAACCATCACGAGCACGAAGTCCGTGGACGACACTTCGAACAACGCGACCCGCACCGGAATCTCCACTGTCACGTCGAAACCGCGCGCGGCGATGGCGACCAGTGCAGCATCGAGGTTCGAATTGCGTATCTTGGTCGGATTCAACTCCACGGCAGCGCGCTCGATCGGCAGAATCACCTGTTGCGCAGTGCCATCCACGTCGGGATAGACGGTACGCAATGACTCGTGGCGCGCAAGCAGATCCATGACAGCCGCGTGCAGCGCTACCGGATCGACGGATCCCGTCAACCGAACAGTGAAGGGAAGGTTGTAGGCAGGCGTCGACGGGTCCAGGCGATTGATGAACCACATGCGCTGCTGCGCCAACGACAGCGGGATCACGTCGGGGCGCGGTTTCGCAGTCAGCGGTGCAACCGATTTGGCACTCCCCGCCACCGATTCCGCCCGCGCAGCGAGAGCGGCCACCGTGGTCGATTCGAAGAGTTCGCGGACACCGAGCTGAACGCCCAGAGCCGAACCGACGCGGGTCACCAGTTGCGTCGCAACGAGTGAGTTTCCACCGAGCTCGAAGAAATCGTCGTCGATGCCGACTCGGTCGACGCCCAGAACCTCGGCGAAGACGTCGGCAACAACCCGCTCGGCCTCGGTCCGCGGTTCGCGGTACTGCTTGGCGCTTTCGAATACCGGGTCGGGCAACGCGGCTCGGTCCAGCTTTCCACTCGTATTGAGCGGCAATGCTTCCAGAATCATCAGGGCAGCCGGAACCATGTACGACGGTAGGCTTCGGCCGGCAAATTCACTGAGTACGGCAGATTCGATACTGCGTCGTGGACTGGGAACGATGTAGCCGACCAGCTGGTCGCCTGTCGGTGTCTGCGTCACCAGGACAACGGCTTGCGAGACGTCCGGATGCGCGAGCAGCACGGTCTCGATCTCGCCGAGTTCGATGCGCTGACCGCGGAATTTGACCTGGAAGTCGGTACGCCCGATGTAGTCGAGGTTGCCGTCCTCACGTCGCCGCACGAGGTCTCCGGTGCGGTACATACGTTCACCGGCCGGGCCGTAGGGGTTTGCCACGAAACGATCGGAACTGAGATCGGGTCGCCCGACGTATCCGCGAGCCAACTGAATACCGGCGAGATACAGTTCGCCCGGCTGCCCGATCGGGGTGGGACGTACGTGCGCATCGAGGACGTAGGCTTGAGTGTTCCACTGCGGCAACCCGATCGGGACCGACGTGGTATCTGCAGCACACGCTTCGTAGTACGTCACGGACACTGCAGCTTCGGTGGGTCCGTACAGGTTATGAAGACGCGCACCACACAGTTCGCGGAATGCGACGGCCGTTTCCGGCGGGAGCGCTTCACCGATGACAAAGACGTGACGCAGTGAATCACACGATCCGGCAGGGGCATTGGCAGTGAACAGTGTGAGCATCGACGGCACGAAGTCCGTAATGGTGACGCGATGTTCGGCAATCTTGCTCGCAACGTACATCGGGTCGCGATGGCCGTCCGGCGTGGCGATCACAAGGGTTGCACCAACCCGGAGCGGCATGAAGAATCCCCACAGGGAGACGTCGAATGTTGTGGCCGTCTTCTGCAGGTAGACGTCGGAAGCGGCGAGTTGGTACTCGGCATTCATCCACTGAAGTTGATTGTTGATTGCCGCGTGAGTGACGGCCACGCCCTTGGGGCGTCCCGTCGAACCTGACGTGTAGATGACGTACGCCGTATTCGAATACCGCAAGGGCGCAAGACGATCCGCATCAACGACTGGGCGGGTGTCGAGTTCGGCTTCGGCAAATCCGTCGATCTCGAGGACTCTGGTTCCGAGCGGGAAGTCGACCGCATCGCGGGCGGTGGTCAAGACACACACCGGACGAGCTGAATCAAGGATGTACGCGGTTCGATCTGCCGGGTGGTCGGGGTCGACCGGCACCCAGGCTCCGCCGGCCTTCGCGATGGCATACATACCCACCATAAGGTCCAACGAACGCCGAATTGCCAATCCCACAAGAGATTCCGGACCGACACCCATTGCGATGAGTTTGCGTGCCAGTCCGTTGGCCTGGGCGTCGAACTCGCCGTAGGTAAGTGAATTCCCCTCGAAGATCAGCGCAGTCGCGTCAGGAGTCTTGCCGACCTGACGTTCGAAGGGCTCGGTAATGGATTGGGAGAGAACGTGATAGCCGGTGCGATTCCAGAGGGCAACCCTCTTACGTTCCTCGTCGGACGCAACGGACAGGTCCCAGACTCGGCGGCTGGTTTCAGCGGAGATGAACTTTTCGAGAAACTCTACAAACCGCGAATGATTGCGTTCGGCTTCTGCAGCGGAGTAGAGATTCGGATTCGATTCGAAGTCGATATGTGTCCGCGACTCCCCCACACTCTGGTACAGGTTGACACCAAGGTCTTCGATCAAACCCGTTGACAGAATATGCAATTCGCCAACCAGAGGACCGAAGGCAAGTTCCGTGGAAAACATCATGATGTTGATCCACGGGCCGAAGAATCCGCCCTGACCGGGGCCGGAACCGTCGCGGACCATATCCTCGTGGCGGTACCGCTGGTGACGCAAGGCCCCCGACATCTCACTGCCGACACTGTCGAGGAGTTCTTGCACCGTCGTCTCGGCCGTGATCTTCAGTCGCAACGGCACGACGTTGGAGACCATTCCACCGGATCGACGAAGAACGGCCGTAGTTCGGCCCGAGACGGGCAGGGACAACGACACGTCCTCGCGCCCGGTCATCTGCGCCAGGTATGCCGCAAAAGCCGCAACAACAGCACCGGCGACCGTCGTATTCTCGACCCGCTCGAGGAACCGAGCGAGCAACGCCTCGACGTGATTGGACAACGCTGCACTGTCGATCCGACTGACCGGTTCCGGCGGAGCGCTGCGGCCGGCGAGGCTCGAGACCTCATCGAGGTCGGAAATCTTTTCAGCCCAGTACTGGCGGTCGGTGTCGAACCGGTTGGACTTTCGGTACTTGCTGTCGACCTCGTACACATCCCGCAGGTCGGAGGCTTCATTCGGCGTAGGTTCGCGGCCTTCGACGCGAGCGGAATACAACTCGGCTACCCGGGTGACAAACGTCGACGCTCCGAAACCGTCGAGAATCGTGTGATGAACCCGGGTGTACCAGTAGTAACGGTCCTGACCGAGCCGCAGAATGGTCGCCGAGATCAATCGGTCTTCGAGCATGTCGATCGGACGACTGCGGTCTGCGCGCATCCACCGCATCGCGGCGTCGTGCGGGTCGGCTTCACTGCGAACGTCGACGTAACCAACCGAGTCGTCGAGGGTGTTGTCGATGATCTGGAAGGGCTGCGCGTCAACCTCGAAGATCCGCACGAAGGCCGAACCGAGTTCACGGCCGGCGTCGGCGCATGATTCTCGAAGCACGTTCAGTTGCAGTGCGCCCCGCAATTCGACGTACTGAGCAATATTGACCGGGACCGAAGGATCGAGATGCTGCGCGAACCACATGCCGAGCTGGGCCGCTGAGAGTGGGAATGCGCCTGATCGCTGACCGTCTTCCGGCGAGCTGCCGACCTCCGACTTACCGCTCTCCAGTTTTCCGTTTCCCAGCGAATTCACGCCCACAGCCTCTCTTCCACACCATTACGTACACGCCCCCAACGCACTCTTCTGCGCTACAAGCCTGCACCGATCTCATCCACCCGCTATGAGCCAGAACGATCCATCATCTCTGATGTGTCCTGGGCATGACAAAGCCACACCCAGACATATCGAGTTCTCAGTCGATGTTCGTTACAGCAACGAACCGCTTCACGACCCCCACGCCGACACTTCGAGCAATGCAACGAACACCGCCGGCAACTCCCCCTTCACACGTGCCGACCCAACGGTCGGATTCGAGCAAGTTTCACACGGCGCCACGCACCCCCGCGTAGCCGCTCACCAAATGTACAGGCTTTCGAAACCTTGATGATTCATGCTGTTCAACAGCATATTGATGCCGACAATGCGGACAGCGATGGGCAGATGTGACATCCGTCGTGCACCCGAATACGACGAAACGCGTCGGCCAGTGGCCGACGCGTTTCGAGAGACGAACCGATGTCTCAGATCAGAGTTACGCCCGTCACACTCTGCAAATGCTCGGCATCGACGCCCGGAGCCAGTTCCACAAGTGCGATTCCGGCAGATGTGACATCGAGCACGGCAAGGTCGGTGATGATGCGATGAACGACTCCCTGCCCGGTCAACGGCAGCGTGCATCGCTCGACAATCTTGGGGTTTCCGTCCCGGTCGGTATGCTCCATTACCACGATGACCCGGCGCGCACCGTGGACAAGATCCATTGCGCCACCCATGCCCTTGACCATCTTTCCGGGCACCATCCAGTTGGCGAGATCACCGGTGCTCGACACCTGCATACCGCCGAGGACCGCAGTGTCGATGTGACCGCCGCGAATCATTCCGAAGGACAGTGCGGAGTCGAAGAACGCCGCGCCCGGGTTGACTGTGACAGTTTCCTTACCCGCATTGATGAGGTCGGCGTCAACCTTGTCGTCGGCCGGATACGGTCCGGTGCCGAGGATTCCGTTCTCGCTATGGAGAACAACGTTGACTCCGTCCGGCAGGTAGCTCGGGATCAGGGTCGGCAAACCGATCCCCAGATTGACGTACTCTCCCGGACGCATTTCCGCAGCCGCACGCGCCGCCATCTCGTGACGAGTCCACCCGATGCGAGTTTCTTCTGCACTACTCACTGTGCACCTCCTGAGATGGTCCGCTTCTCAATCCTCTTGTCCTGCATACCCGTATGCACAACTCGTTGCACGAAGACACCGGGCAGGTGAACATGCGCCGGGTCGATCTCGCCGGGCTCGACGAGCTTCTCCACCTGCGCGATGGTGATCCGTCCCGCCATTGCACACAGCGGGTTGAAGTTCATTGCAGTCTTGTTGAAGACGAGATTGCCTTCTGTGTCACCGATTTCGGCATGAACCAAGGCGAAGTCCGCTGTAATTGCTTCTTCCAACACGTATCGACGATCAGCGAAGACAGCGGTCGCCTTGGGCGGCGAAGCCACCGCGATCGAACCGTCCGCGTTGTAGCGCCACGGCAAGCCGCCTTCCTCGATGGGCGTGCCCACACCGGCCGGTGTGTAGAACGCCGGAATGCCCGTGCCGCCGGCACGTAGACGCTCGGCGAGTGTCCCCTGCGGCGTCAGCTCCACTTCCAGTTCACCCGAAAGGTACTGACGTGCAAACTCTTTGTTCTCGCCGACGTACGACGCCGTCACCCGCGCTATGCGGTGCGCACCCAGCAGGATTCCGAGCCCGTAGTCGTCGACACCACAGTTGTTGGAGAACACCTCCAGATCGGTGGCGTCCCCGTCTGCGATCGCAGCGATCAACGCGTCCGGAATTCCGCACAGTCCGAACCCTCCGACAGCGAGCCTGGCACCACTCGCGATATCGGCAACTGCCTCAGACGCAGTACTCACGACCTTGCTCATGCGTTGCTCTCCTTCGGTGAGAAGATTCCGGCGCGGTGAAGAAGCTTTTCGGCGTGACGCAGAACGGGGGCGTCCACCATTTTGCCTTCGAATGCGAATACTCCGCGTTCGGTGGCCACCGCCGCAAGAACTCTTGTGGCCCAGTCGATTTCTTGCTCCGAGGGCGCAAAGGCACCGCGAATGATCTCGACTTGGCTGGGATGAATGGCTACCTTGACGTCGAACCCGACAGCCACGGCATCGGCGGACTCGACGCCCAGACCGTCAAGGTCCTTGATATCGAGGTACACCGAATCCACCGCCAGTCGCCCGTAACTCTTTGCCGCCAGAAGGGTGTTCGAGCGAACATGCTTGGCTACATCCCGGTATGTACCGTCCGGATGACGACTGGAATTTCCGCCGAGCCCCGCCACCAGATCTTCGGCGCCCCACATGACACCGATCGTATTGGCGGCCAGGGCAATATCGGCGACAGCCAGGGCGCCGAGCGGTGATTCGACCAACGCAACTACCTCGGCCGGAGCCAACGACAGGACGTCGTCCGCCGACTCGCACTTGGACAGCATCAACCGCGAATAGTGAGTACCGTCGAGCGCGAGAAGGTCGAGTTCATGCTCGCGCGTGCCGACCGGATTGACCCGCACCACGGTACGTTCGGGATCCAGTGGTGTATCGATCAACGCGATGCGCGCAGCTTCCTTGTCGGCCGGCGCAACTCCGTCCTCGAGATCCAGAATCACGACGTCTGCTGCCGCGGCAGCCTTGGCGTAGCGCTCCGGTCGATCCGCCGGGCAGAACAACCACGAGGGACCGGGCACAGTCCAACTCATGACGACTCTCCTTCCGGGCGCAACTGCACCAACGTCTTTCGAGTAGCCAGAGCCACGACGTCACCGTGCTGGTTCCGGCCGGTATGGACCAATGTCACGATACCTTCGCCGGGGCGACTTTTCGACTCCCGCTTGTCCGCGATCAACGTCTCCGCGTACAGAGTGTCTCCGTGAAAAAGTGGCTTCGGGAAACTGATGTCGGAAAATCCGAGGTTGGCCACGATGGTTCCCTGGGTCAACTGCGCCACCGACAACCCGACGATTGTCGAGAGCGTGAACATCGAATTGACCAGGCGTACACCGAATTGTGTGCCCTCACTGTACGCAGCATCGAGGTGCAGAGCCTGCGTGTTCATCGTCAGCGTCGTGAACAGGACGTTGTCTGCTTCGGTGACCGTGCGACCGGGGCGATGTTCGTAGATCGCACCCAGTTCGAACTCCTCGAACCACAGTCCGCGCTGGATGATCCGCTGGGCGCTCACATTCCCAACTCACGGGCGATGAGCATCAACTGCACCTCGGTGGTGCCTTCACCGATTTCGAGGATCTTGCTGTCGCGGTAGTGACGAGCGACCGCGTATTCGTTCATGAAGCCGTATCCGCCGTGAATCTGCGTGGCATCCCGGGCATTGTCCATGGCCGCTTCGGAGGAAATCAGCTTGGCGATGGACGCCTGCTTCTTGAACGGCTTGCCCGACAACATGAGTGCGGCCGCGTCGTAGTACGCGGTACGAGCAACATGCGCCCGAGCTTCCATGCGTGCAATCTTGAACGAGATGGCCTGATTCTGCCCGATGGGGCGTCCGAAAGCCTCACGCTCCTTGGCGTACTTGACGGACTCGTCGACACAACCCTGCGCCGCGCCGACGCTCAGCGCGGCAATGGCGATACGGCCTTCGTCGAGAATGCGCAAGAAGTTCGCGTAGCCACGGCCACGCTCACCGAGCAGATTCTCCTCGGGGACACGAACATCCGCAAATGTGAGCGGATGGGTATCGGACGCGTTCCAGCCGACCTTGTTGTACGCGGGTTCGGCGGTGAAGCCCGGCGTCGTGGTCGGCACCAGGATGGTCGAGATCTCCTTCTTGCCACCGTCCTTGACGCCCGTCACCGCAGTGACCGTCACGAGCTTGGTGATGTCGGTGCCCGAGTTGGTGATGAACTGCTTGTTGCCGTTGATAATCCACTGTCCGCTGTCGAACTTGGCGGTGGTCTTGGTTCCACCGGCGTCGCTACCAGCGCCCGGTTCCGTCAATCCGAATGCAGCCAGCGCCTTGCCGCTGGTGAGCTGTGGCAGCCATTCTTCCTTCTGCGCGTCGTTACCGAAACGGTAGATCGGCATGGCGCCCAACGACACTCCCGCTTCGAGCGTGATCGCAACACTCTGGTCGACCTTGCCCAGTTCCTCGAGCGCGAGGCAGAGAGCGAAGTAGTCGCCGCCCATTCCGCCGTACTCCTCGGGGAACGGCAGACCGAACAGCCCCATCTCCGCCATCCCGGCCACAACCTCGTAAGGGAAGGTGTGATTGGCGTCGTGCTCCGCGGCAACCGGCGCGACAACCGTCTTCGCGAAGTCGGCCACAGTCTTGGCCAACTGCTGGTACTCGTCCGGAAGCGCTCCGGTGGCAAGGTAATCGGTCATCAGGCATCTTCCTTCGGAGTCGTGTTCTCGGTCTTTTCTTCGGCGCTGTCGTCCACCACAGGAACGACGCGTGCCAGCAGTTGGTCCACCATCACCTGATCACCTGATTTCACCAGTACTTCTACAATGCCGTCGATCGGTGAACTAAGTGAGTGCTCCATCTTCATGGCCTCGACCACGACGAGTGGCTGCCCGGCACTCACTGCGGAGCCGCTTTCAACATTCACCGCGATCACGGCTCCCGGCATCGGGCTGGTGATCTCGGCGTCACCGGCATGGGCGTCTTCGCCGCGCACACTCACCTCGGCAACCTCACGTACGTGCCAGGTACCGTCGCCGGCGAGCCACAGTCCACCGACGGTCTCGGCGACCACAAACGTGCGTCGGTGTCCGTCGATGACAACCGCCAAGGCGGAGCCCGCCAACGTTGCCGTGAAGGTGCGCGGCTGTGCCCCTTCGACCTCGACCTTCGCGTCGGATGGTTCACCGATGATCGCGACGTGCGCGATGCGTGTACCGGCCGAGAGCCGGATGCTGGTCGGAGCTGCCGTGCCGACGCGCCAGCCGCTCGGGACATCCCAGGGGTCCTTTGCCAGGGGCCAACGCTGCAACCAACGGTAAGCGGCTGCTGCGATCAGGACGTCGTCCGAAGCGTCCGCTGCTACAAAGTCTTCGACGCGGCGATCAAGCAAACCGGTATCGAGCTTTCCCGCGATCACATCAGGATCCGCCAAGAGGAATCGAGCAAATTCGATATTCGTGACCACGCCCAGTACTGCGGTCTCAGCCAATGCCCGGTCAAGCTTGCGCAAAGCACTGCCGCGATCGGGAGCGTGCGCGATGACCTTGCTGAGCATCGGGTCGTAGTCGCTGCCGACGACGGTGCCCGCGAGCAGACCCGAATCGACCCGGACGCCGGCTCCGCTCGGCTCGACCAGATCTACGACGCGGCCACCGGTCGGCAGGAAGCCACGACTCGGATCCTCGGCGTAGACGCGGGCCTCGATGGCGTGCCCGGTCATGGTGATGTCACTCTGTTCGAAGGCCAACTTCTCCCCCGTAGCAACACGAACCTGCCACTCCACGAGATCGAGTCCGGTGACCATTTCGGTGACGGGATGCTCGACCTGCAGTCGCGTGTTCATCTCCATGAAGAAGAACTCGTCAGGCTTGTCAGCGGAGACGATGAACTCAACAGTGCCGGCGCCCGTGTAATCGACGCTGCGAGCCGTGTTGCACGCTGCGGCACCGATACGGTCGCGTGTCACCTGATCGAGTAGGGGCGACGGAGCCTCTTCGATGACCTTCTGGTGACGGCGCTGCAGGCTGCATTCGCGCTCACCCAAATGAACGACGTTGCCGTGCTGATCTGCAAGCACCTGCACCTCGATGTGCCGGGGCCGCAGAACAAATCGCTCGAGAAACAGAGTGTCGTCGCCGAACGAGGAGGCTGCCTCGCGTCGTGCACTACGCAATGCCTCGGCGAGATTCGCGGGGTCTTCGACCAACCGCATTCCCTTGCCGCCGCCGCCCGCCGAAGGCTTGACCAACACCGGATATCCGATATCGTCGGCCGCTGCGATGAGGTCTTCGTCGGTCAGCCCGGGCCGGGCGATACCCGGCACTACGGGAACACCGAACGCCGCAACGGCATTCTTCGCCGTGATCTTGTCGCCCATTACTTCGATGGCGTGTTCGGACGGTCCGAGGAACGCGATACCCGCAGCCGCGCAGGCCGCCGAGAATGCCGAGTTCTCCGACAGGAAGCCATAACCCGGATGGATACCTTGGGCTCCGGCTGCTTTGGCAGCATCGATCACCTTGTCGATGACGAGGTAGCTCTCGCGGGCGGGTGCCGGTCCGATATTGACGGCAGTGTCTGCCTCACGGACGTGGCGAGCATTCGCGTCGGCGTCACTGTAGACGGCGACGCTGCGAATTCCCATCTCACGCAACGTGCGGATCACGCGAACCGCGATCTCGCCACGATTGGCGACGAGGACGGTATCAATCGTACGAATCTCAGTCATTACTCTCACATCCGGAAGACGCCGTAGGAGACCGGCTCGATCGGCGCGTTTGCACACACCGAGAGAGCCAGGCCGAGAACAGTTCTGGTATCGGCGGGGTCGATCACGCCGTCATCCCACAGCC
Source organism: Rhodococcus sp. OK302 (assembly GCF_002245895.1). Lineage (NCBI taxonomy): Bacteria > Bacillati > Actinomycetota > Actinomycetes > Mycobacteriales > Nocardiaceae > Rhodococcus > Rhodococcus sp. OK302. The sequence goes on along the minus strand of NZ_NPJZ01000001.1, from coordinate 2,654,483 downwards.
GTGCGGTGGAGTAGTACGGATTGCCCTGCGCCTCGTACTGCTCACGGATCGGCGCCTTGAACGACTCTTCGTCGTCCGCCGACCACGGGTTGCCCGCACTGGGACCAACCCCCGTCGCTGCGCTCGCCCCGGCCACCTGGTCGCTTCGGACCGTCGCCAGTACTGATGCCGCCTGCTCGCCGCCCATCACCGAAATACGCGCATTGGGCCACATCCACAGGAAGCGAGGCGAATACGCCCGTCCACACATGGAGTAATTGCCGGCGCCGTAGGAACCACCGATGACGACGGTCAGCTTCGGAACGCGTGCGCAGGCGACGGCCGTGACCATCTTTGCGCCGTGCTTCGCGATTCCGCCGGCCTCGTAGTCCCGGCCAACCATGAAGCCCGCGATGTTCTGCAGGAACAGCAGCGGAACACTGCGCTTGTCGCACAGTTCGATGAAATGTGCACCCTTCATGGCGGATTCGCCGAAGAGCACACCGTTGTTGGCGATGATGCCAACCGGGTGGCCCTGAATGTGGGCGAATCCGGTGACCAAGGTCTTGCCGTACTCAGCCTTGAATTCCTGAAATTTGCCGCCGTCGACGAGGCGCGTGATCACTTCGTGCACGTCGTACGGCGTGCGTGAATCCGTGGGCACCACGTCATAGAGTTCGCTCTGATCGGCGATGGGCTCAACCGTCGAAATCACATCCCACGGACGCTCCGAGCGTGGCCCGAGAGTGGCAATGATGTTGCGCACGATACGAAGTGCGTCGCGGTCGTCCTCGGCCAGATGGTCGGTGACACCGGAAACCTTGGAGTGCAGGTCGCCGCCGCCGAGCTCTTCGGCCGTCACGATCTCACCCGTCGCAGCCTTCACCAGCGGCGGACCACCAAGAAAGATGGTGCCCTGGTTTCGGACGATCACGGCCTCGTCGCTCATCGCGGGAACGTACGCGCCGCCGGCGGTGCACGAACCGAGTACCGCCGCGATCTGGGGAATTCCCTTGGCGCTCATGGTCGCCTGGTTGTAGAAGATGCGCCCGAAGTGCTCGCGGTCCGGGAATACCTCGTCCTGGCGCGGCAGGAATGCTCCGCCCGAGTCGACCAGGTAGATGCACGGGAGGTTGTTCTGCAGCGCCACTTCCTGTGCGCGCAGATGCTTCTTCACCGTCATCGGGTAGTAGGTACCACCCTTGACCGTCGCATCGTTGGCAACGATGACGCATTCACGGCCGGAGACACGGCCGATTCCGGTGATGACACCGGCACCGGGGCACTCGTCGTCGTACAGACCGTTGGCCGCAAGCGGCGACAACTCGAGGAACGGACTGCCCGGATCGAGAAGGGAATCCACCCGATCTCGCGGTAGCAACTTCCCGCGACTGACGTGCCGATCTCGCGACTTCTGGTTGCCGCCGAGTGCAGCTTGTGCCAGTTTCTTCTTCAGTTCCTCCACCAGAACGGTGTGATCGGATCGGTATCCCGATCCTTGCGTGATTCCACTGGGAGTCATCCCGCCGCCTTCGCCATGAGTTAATGCTCGATAACTGAAACTAGATTAACTATGATTAACTGAGTTGTCCAGATCACAGCCGAGAAAGATCGAAGAAAATGACCTCTGAGCAGGTAGCCGCTCCGACGCGACGCGATCAGATGAAAGCCGACCGTCGTCGTCAACTCCTCGACTCCGCCGCACGGTTGATCGCCGAACGCGGATTCGTGAGCGTGCGACTGGAAGATCTCGGCGCTGCCGTGGGCATCAGCGGCCCGGCCGTCTACCGCCACTTCCCCAACAAGGACTCCGTTCTGGTCGAGCTCCTGGTCGGCATCAGCACCCGGTTGTACGAGGGCGGATCTGCGGCGGCAGACGCAGCAGACTCCCCCATCTCCGCACTCGATGCCCTCGTGGAGTTTCACCTCGACTTCGCACTCGGCGAACCCGATCTCATCCGCATCCAGGACCGCGACCTCGAAAGCCTCCCGGCCGACGCACGTCGACAAGTCCGCCAGACGCAACGCAAGTACGTCGAAGTGTGGGTAGATGTCCTCGAAAAACTTGATCCGACGCTCGATCAGGAAGACGCCCGCATCAAGGCTCACGCCACATTCGGCCTGATCAACTCCACTCCACACAGTGCAAATCCGGCGTCGCCGGCCCGCACTCGCCGCGTCCTGCGCGATATGACCCTCGCCGCACTGAACCGGACATGACGGCATCAGTGGCAGACTGGTTACACCAGCTAATAGATGAGGGTGTGCCGAACGTGGAAGACAGCAGCGCAATCAGTCGAACCGAGTTCGCCGAACTGCGCACCGAGTTCTCCCGATTCATGATGATGTACCAATTCGGCATTGCCGAGTTGATGACCAAGGTGAACATCCTCAAGGACGAGTTCACCCACATCAACCAGTACAGCCCCATCGAGCACGTGACCTCCCGGGTCAAATCACCCGAAAGCATCTTGCGTAAAGCCGAGCGGCTGGGAATCCCCCTGACCATCGACGACATCTCGAAGAACATCTTCGACATCGCCGGGGTGCGCATCACCTGCAGCTTCATCTCGGATACCTACCGCATCGCCGAGATGCTCACCAGCCAGTCCGACCTGCGGGTTATCGAGCGCGAAGACTACATCGCCGACCCCAAGCCGAACGGCTACAAGAGCCTGCACCTCATCGTCGAGGTTCCCGTCTTCATGAGTGACCGGGTGCAATACGTCCCGATCGAACTCCAGATCCGAACCATCGCAATGGACTTCTGGGCCAGCCTCGAACACAAGATCTACTACAAGTACAACCGTGCAGTCCCGATCGAACTGATCGACGAACTCACCGAGGCCGCCGCGGCAGCCCACCGTTTGGATGTGAAGATGGAGCGTCTCAACGACGAGTTCAATAAAATCAAGGCCCTGCCTCACCCGGACGACGAACTGCTCGATCAGACGGTTCCGGCGCACTTCCTCGAAGCACTGCGCCTACAACGCGGTCTCTGACTGGCGGCGACGTCCCCCTTTTCGGAGCGAACGTACCTTTCGGTCGATCCAATGCGACGGGCGTACCGTTCGCTCACTTGGAGGTTCGGTCAAACCAGCCAAAAGTGCGCCCTCCCGCGATCGGGAGGGCGCACTTTTCTGCTGGTGCGGTCGTTCTACTTCTTGCCGGTCACAGCTGCGTAACCAAGCGAGAGAACTGCCGCTGCCGCGATACTGATGATCCAGCGAATCCAGTCGATTCCATTCGTGTTCCCCTTGTCCAGGAGACCCTCCCAAACCCAGTACCCGATCAATGCACCGGCAATACCGAGCAGGACGGTGATGATCATCCCCATCTGCTGCTTACCGGGAAGTACGAGTCGAGCAAGAATTCCGATGACTGCGCCGAAAATGATGGTTCCGATAATTTGACCCATGACAGCCCCTCTCACATGTCGTGCACGCACGCGGACGGAAGATCACCGCTCGGTCGAACAATAACCCCAGTTACAGACAACCGGCGACCGTTGTCCGAATTATTGTCCGAGCTGCAACCTGACATCCACAGCATCAGTTGGCCCGCACGGCTATGATTCGGTCCTCACTCGAGCGCAAGAGCACCTGCTCGCCGGCCCACAACTCACGCGGCGTCGCCCACGTGTCGAACTGGCCCTCGCCATCAGGTTCGACTCGAACCTCCCAAGTGCGCTCCCCCGTCCGGAGATCCGCTCCGTAGACAATTCCCTCGTCCACGACGACGTCACCTTGCCAGAAGACGTCAGCGGCACGCTCAGCGCTCGAACTCCACAGAACCTCACCGGTGAACAGATCTACGAACTGGATCCCGGTCTCGGATCCGCTGACCGCGACCACGTCGCCGATCACCGAAAGTGACTGCGCCACACCGAATACTTCCCGGTTGGTCCACAGTTTCTCGCCGGTCTTCCGATCGAAGCCACTGTCCCCCAATATGATCGGTGCCGATTCTGTCGGATCGTCATGACTGTAGCGCCATTCGAAATAGGAGTTCGATCCAGTAGTGGCCGCATCTGCCTGGGCGAATTCATGCCCGTCCTCATCGAGTGCGTACTCTCTCGTCGCCTGCCCGTCGCCCTCGCAGTCACGTTCCGAAACCAAGGTAACCCCGTCGGAAGATGTGTGCGTGGTCGAGCAGGTGGTGTAGCCGCGCAACCACTTTTGTTCGCCGGTCTTCGGATCGAAGCCCAGCGTCTCGTCGAGAGAAATCAGACCCAGATTTCCGCGCACCGACAGTATGGGTTCGCTATAGCCGGATTCCCAGGAGCCTCCGACGTCGAATGCATTGGACCAGTTGGCGTCCGGGTCGTCGACGGTTCCGCTGTGGACACGAACATCGTTGCTCTCGATATCGCCTTCGAGGGCGAGTACATCATCGCCCGAGACGACGGCGATGATCGGTGACCATGGCATAGCAATGTCCTTGCGGTCGCCGCTCTCGATGTCGAAAAGCGAATAGCCGTCGACGGACACGTACGGCCCCGAGAAACAGAACACCGAACCGTCGAGCAGAGTCGGGGAACACCCACCGATATCGGCAGCAGATGTTCGCCACCGAACCGTGCCGTCCGCGGCGTCGAGTCCCACCAACTCCGCGTCGTCGAGCGAGTACGCCTGCCGATTCGGCATACCGACCATCGTCACGATCGTTGAATCCGCGTCGATGAATCCTCCCATCTCCATGTTGAAGTCAGTTCCGGTCAAAGGGCTTCGAAATACCGCGAACTCTCGCCCGAGAACCTCGGCAGCGTCCACGGACCACAAAGGCACTCCGTCGGCAACAGGCGTCGCGCGATTTCCGGCATCGATCACCGTGACGACTGCTGCGGTGACAGTGACTATTGCTGCGACTGCAGCGATCCGCAGACGTGCTTTCGGCGAAAACCTGTTGGTCATCGAATCTCCAGGCCGTCGATGTTCGCGAGAAACTCCAACTGCTCGAAGGTCATCGGCGAATTCGGAGACGATGCCGACGAATAAACCGAAACCTGCGCCCCACTTGGACGAGTCAGAGTGACGTATCGACTCTGTTCACTCGTTGATTGACTGGCGCCATCACCATTCCCCATCGGCATGACCGCGTAGTGGCGCTCGTCGCGTTCGACCACTGAACCGTCTGCGGTGGTGATCGACGAAATCGGATGCCCGTCGTACGACGGGTCATACTTGTTCGGCGCCTTGGGAAGTGGTTGTCCGCTGCTGATCGATATCCTCAGAGTCGCCTCATTGCTGCCCGATCGTGCAACAAGCTCCTGGCACGCGGTGCTGTTGTCACTCGCGGCCAGAACCAGTGCCCCGAGTGCCGGTTCGAGACTCGGCATTCCCGGAGGTGCAGCGCGCCATCCTGATTCGAGAGCTCTACCAAGCTCGTCTACAGTGCCGCGATCCAATTCCCGCCCTGTCGGTTCGATCGCGGATCCCTGACAGTCGGATTTCAATGGAGCAGTACCCACCGGAACGGGTGCAGTAGTCCGAAGTTGCGGAAGACTGACCAGAGCGATGAGTTCATCGACAGTCAACGGAACGCTGCCACTGATCTCAACCCCGGAGCCACCCTGGTAAACCGAATCTGTTGCATTCGCTTGGACCAAGGTTCCGTCCGAGCCGTAGAGAATCGCCGAACGAGAAAGAGTCCGAACACCATTGGTCTCACTCCACGTGTCCTGACCGTCGACGACGGAGCCGTCGGCCAAGGTGCGACGTTCGACGAGGGATCCGGCATAGCACGGTGGGATCGGAGCCGAACTCCGCTGGAGCCAGACATCAAGGCGGCCGAGCTTTCCGTCCCGGATCAGCGTTGTGGACGCACTGGTGGATGCCATATTTTCGATTGACATACCCTCGGGCAATTCATCTGAATCCGACGGCGCCGAGATCGGACCGAACTGGAGCGACTCACTCGGGCTGGCAAATTTCATCTGAACATGCTCGGGAAGTGCGCTCGCGAGTGCCGCCGACATCGCCGATGCCTTGGATTCGGAGAACCACGGAAACCGTGGATCGTCGTACGTCTCTGCGGTGTTCGACATGTAGGAGATCATGGACATCCCACCCTCTTCGAGGGCATCGACGCTCTCACAACCCGGAATGGTCGTCGGATACACCGCAGTCGGTGTGACGTAGGTGTATTCCGAATTCGGATCGGGTGACTCCTCCTGAGCCTGGGACGTCGTGCCGACAGAGGTCGACGCGACGAGGTCTGACTCCGAACCACTCCATCGATCGACCAGTCCGGCGAAGACAATCCCGCCGGCCATCAATGACACGACGGTAAGGCCGACGGTCCACTTCTCCGTCCGATCGAAACCGGATTTCTTCTCGGCCACTAGCCCTCGCAGTCCGTCATAGGCTTGCCGAATGGGCGTTGCCTCTCCCCGGACCTGTCGCGTCGAAACCCCATTTCGTTACCGACCGAATGGTTTCTATTGACGAGAGCGTTACTACACTCGGACAGGTACCAGATCCTCGTCCGGATCCTCCTCGATCGGAATCAAACGAATTGCTTCGCCCTCGATATCGACGTTGGGCAGGATCTTGTCGAGCCACGCCGGCAGTTTCCACGCAGAATCGCCGAGTATCGACATGACCGCGGGAATGACGATCATACGAATAATAAAGGCGTCGAAGAAGACTGCCGCGGCAAGTCCGAAGCCCATCATCTTGCTGGCGGTTTCGGAAGACAACATGAACGCGCCGAACACCGAGATCATGATGATCGCCGCCGACGCGACAACTCGTGCGCCATGGGTGTAACCCGAGATGATGGCTTCCTTGGCCGAGTGCCCGTGCACATACTCTTCGCGCATTCGGGTCACCAGGAATACCTGGTAGTCCATCGCCAAACCGAACACCACGCCGATCATGAAGATCGGTAGGAACGAGATGATCGGCGCGGTGTTCTGGATAAGCCCGAACGCGCCCTCCTGGAAGATCGCCACCGTTGCGCCGAAGGTAGCGCAGATGGAGAACAGGAAACCCAGGGTTGCGGTCAGCGGTACCAGTAGCGAGCGGAAGACAAGCATCAGAACGATGAAGGCAAGACCGACAACAACAATCAGGTAGGGCACCAGCGCGGAACTGAGTTTCGACGACATATCAGCCACGATTGCCGTTTGACCCGCAACACCGAGTTCCGCTCCACTCGCCGACACCGTCGACTGATAGTCACGGATCTGGTTCATCAATTCATGTGTTTCGGGCCCACTCGGGGACATCTTCGGAGTGACAGCTATCAACGCCGAATTGGCGCCGACATTCGGATTACTCGGATTGGTTCCATTGCCCTGCCACATCAGGACATCGGGCGTCGCCACGTTTGCCAGTCCCTTGATATGTGTGACGGTCTCGTCGGCGATCGGAGCGATGTCGGTTCCGGCCGGCGCATGGAGGACAACGAACAACTGACCGTTTACGCCTTCACCGAAGCCTCGTTGCAGCAGTGACAGTGCCGGTCGCTCTTCGTCCTGAGTAAAGGACAGTCCGAGTTCCATCTTGGTCATGGGAAGCGCTGCGATTACCAAGATCAGCAGGGAGATCAGCGCAATCGGCCACGGATACTTGGTCACGAACTTCACCCACCGGTGCCCGTTCGATTCCAACGAAGCGGGTTCGTCGCCGTGGCGAACACCAGGTATCCGCGGCGAGAAGGCAATACGGCCGAAGATTGCGAGGATCGCCGGAATCAGAGTGATTGCACCGAGCACGGCGATAATGACGGCCACTGCTGCCGACAACCCCATCTGAGTGATCAGCGGAACGCCGACCACGGTCAGTGCGGCCATCGCAATCACCACTGTCAAACCGGCAAAAACAACCGACGTACCCGCCGTGCCCACGGCTCGGCCCACCGCTGCTTCTCGACTGCCTCCGAGGTTGAGTTCACTTCGATATCGCGAGACGATGAACAACGCATAGTCGATCGACACCGCAATGCCGATCATCGACACGATCGCGATAACACCCTGATTGATGTCGAATACACCAGCCCCGAGTGTGACAGTCAAGATCGCCAACGAAATCCCGACGATGGCGGTTACCAACGGAATGAATGCCGCAATAAGTGCGCCGAAGGCAATGATCATGACGATGAAAGCCACGGCAAACCCGAGCATTTCGGAAAGCCCGCCGGCCGCCTGCACCTGCATCATCGAGCCGGTGCCTTCCACCTGCAGTCCACCAGTTCGGAATTCTTCCAGGAGAGCCAGAAATGCGGTCTTATTCGCCTGCGTCTGATCCTCGATCTTGATCGACTGTTTCAGCTGAATAAGTCCGACGTGGCCGTTGTCGCCGAGAACGAAGGAAGCAACCGACGGATCGGCCGCGGCAACGGTAACCGGGTTGACAACTAATTCGGGATTGACGACGTCCGGGAGCGTCTTCGCCTGTGCGACAAGCTTGTCGATCTGTTCGCTGTGAGCTGCGAGTCCGTCGTCGGCGGCCACAAGAATGCTGGTGGTGGCCTGGCTTTGTTGCTTCGAGGCGGCCGCGAAGTTCTCGTTCATCAACCCGGTCGCACGCTGCGAATCTGTGCCCGGGAGATTGAATTCCTTCGAGAACGTCGGCTGTGTTGCCGCTACGGTGCCGCCGATGACTGCGATCACGAGAATCCAGGCGGCCACCACCAAATACTTGTGGCGGAAAGAGAACTTGCCCAACCTGTACAGGTACGTAGCCACTGAGGACGCTCCCTACTATTCAAAACCGGCAAAACTCACATTGGAGAACAACGTACCGCGTTGCCACATCACTACTATTGCCATTGAGTATCAACGTCACAACTTCGTTAGCTCCACGAAATCCGAAAGGCACGCGCTTGCCGACTCCATCGCCGATAGACATAGATCGACTTCGAATTGCTCAACTCCACCTGGACGCGATGGGACCTCGTCTAACGGGTACCGAGTCGCACCGAATGCTCGTCGAGGAAGTCGCTGCCGACCTGAAAGATCTGGACCTCGAGGTTCGTCGTGACACCCAAACCTTCGAACGCTGGGATCTGCCGACCAGCGCCGACGGACTTCGAATCGACTTGACCGACGGATCAGTAGTTGTCTCCTCAGCCTTTCCGTATTCAGGGATCACCGGCCCTGCCGGCATCAGTGCACCACTCGTTCTCCTGAACACCAAGCGTCCGCGATGGTCGCGGGCCAAAGGCGCGATCGCAGTCATCGAAGTCCCCCACATCGACGTGCCGCGCAAGTTTCTGGTCAGTGAATGGGGCCCGATCACGACCGACGAAATGGTCCGGAACCCAGTACTTTCTGCAACTCTGTTGGGTCCGAAACTTGCCAAGGCCCGTAAAGCCGGCGTGCTCGGCGTCATCGCGGTGTGGCGTGACATCGCACCGGACAATGCTCGGGGCCAGTACCTTCCGTTCACTGAGCCCTACCATGACATCCCGGCCGTGTGGGTGGCCGGTGACGAAGCCTCGAAAGTTCTAGCTGCTGCCCGCGCCGGCCAGAGAGCGACGCTGGTGCTCGACGCGACTCTGCACCCCGGAACGACGACGGACACGGTGTGGGCGGTCTCGCCCGGCACCTCGCCCCACGAGACAATTCTGGTGATCACGCACAGCGACGGCACCAACGGCGCCGAGGAAAACGGCCATCTCGGATTACTGGAACTAGCGCGTCATGCTGTGGCACAACCCCATCGACGGTCGTATGTCTTTGTTCTGACCACAGGCCACCTACGTATCCCCGCGGTGTCGAAACACGGACAGGCGACGTCTACCTGGCTCGAAGCTCACCCCGAGATGTGGAAAGGCGGAGCGGGTCAAGCTCGCGCGGTCGCCGGAATTGCAGTTGAGCATCTCGGCGCACTCGGCGATACCGAGGACTTTGCAGCCGGCACTTACGCGTTGGACGCCACCCCGGAGCCTGAAGTGCTGTACGCGACCAGCCGCGAGGTTCACGATATCGTTGCGCCGCTGTGGCGTGACATCGGTTCCGGTGACCGGCGGATCGTGGCGCCTTCACCGGTTGTTCATTTCGGCGAAGGTGAACCGCTGTTCGAGCGGAAGATTCCGACCGTCGCTTTGGTGACGGCACCTCAGTATCTTCTGGCACTGCGCGATTCGGATGCACCGACGCATGTCGACGTCGATGCGATGACCAAGCAGATTCAGAGCTTCCGCGACGTGCTCGATGCATTCGACGGAGCAGATTCGGCGGCGTTCGGATCCGTGGTCAGTTGGTCGGCATTTGCCAAGTTCTCGACATTGCTGCAGATGATGCAGGTCTTGTCGAGGGCCAAGAAGTAACCACTGTGCGCCTTTATTGACCTCGGGCGGTCAATAAAGGCGCACAGCAGGTCTCGCTACTTGTCGTGAATGATCACGCCGCGGATGTTCTTTCCGTCGCGCAGATCCTGGTATCCCTCATTGACCTCTTCGAGGCTGTAGGTCTTGGTGATGAGCTCGTCGAGCTTGAGTTGGCCGGCATCGTACAGACGGAGCAGTCGTACGATGTCGTACTGCGGATTCATGGATCCGAACAAGCTGCCCTTGATCGTCTTCTGATTGAGCGTCAGATCGGTACCCGATACGTGAACGGTGAGCTTGTCCGGAGCTGCCAATCCGGTAATAACCACGGTGCCGCCCTTGCCGATCACTGCCGTTGCGGCGCTGACAACATCCTCGTCGACGGTTCCAACCAGAATCAGTGCTGCGTCGGCGCCCTGACCCCAGGTCAATTCGTTGACCTTGACGGCCGCACTCTCGGCATCGGCAAAGGCATGTGTGGCACCGAATTTCAGAGCGGTCTCACGCTTGAGCTCGATCGGATCGACTACCACGACGTACTTGCACCCCGCAGACACAGCACCCTGGACTGCATTGATACCCAGTCCACCGATTCCGTAGATCACTGCCGTGTCCCCGGCGCGAAGGTTGCCGGCGTTGACGGCGGTGCCCCAACCGGAGGGAACACCACAACCGACAACTACCGCCGTCTCCAACGGGAGCCAGTCGTCGATCTTCACTACCGAGTGCTGCGAGATCGTTGCCCGCTCGGAGAAGGTGCCGAGCATACACATTCCGCCGAAATCGAGTCCGTTGCCATGGAACCGGAAGGAACCATCCGTCATCGAACCTTCGAGGATTGTGGCACCCATGTCACAGAGATTCTGGCGACCGGTCGAGCAGTAGCGGCACGTACCGCAGTTGGGAATGAAGCTACACACGACGTGATCGCCCGGCTTGACCTTGGTGACACCGGGTCCGACCTCTTCGATGATTCCCGAACCTTCGTGCCCGCCGACGATGGGATAGCGCGGCGGGAGATCGCCGTCGGTGAGATGCAGATCCGAATGGCACAGTCCGGCAGCGGTGTACTTGATCAGTACCTCGCCGACCCCCGGACCATCGAGGTCGAGTTCCATGATCTCGAAAGGCTTTCCAGGCTCGAGCAGTACAGCAGCTTTAGTCTTCACTGGTGATCTCCTTGCTAGTCGGGTCGGTCTCAGAGAGCGATGTTGACGGCCTTGGTCTGGGTGTAGAGGTCGATGGCGGAAGCGCCGAGTTCTCGGCCCCAACCAGACTGTTTGTATCCACCGAACGGCATTGCGGTGTCGAATCCGTTGTACTGGTTGATCCACACCGAGCCGGCCTTCAGACGCTTTGCAGTGCGGTGGGCCTTGGAGATATCGCGGGTCCAGATGCCGGCGGCCAGGCCGTAGATGGAATCGTTTGCGGCACTGATCGGTCCGTCGTCTGCGTTGAACGGAAGCGCCGCGACAACTGGTCCGAAAATCTCCTCCTGGACAATCGAGAACTCCGGCTTGACGTCGACGAAGACGGTGGGCTCCACGAAGTAGCCCTGATCGCCCCAGCGCTTGCCACCGGTGAGCGCGCGGGCGCCATCGGCGATTCCCTCGCGGAGGTAGCCTGTGACCTTGTCGAACTGTTCCTGCGAAACCAGTGGTCCGAGTTGGGTGGTGGGATCGAGGCCCGGTCCGATCTTTACCTGGCTCGCAGCGTGAGCGACAGCTTCGGTGAACTTCTCGAAAATCGAATCTTCGACGTACAGACGAGTACCGGCAACACAGCACTGACCGTGGTTGAACAGCCACGCATTGAGCGAACCCTCTACCGCCGCATCAAAATCTGCGTCGGCGAACACGATGTTGGGGCTCTTGCCTCCGAGCTCGAGAGTCACCTTCTTGAGATTGCCCTTGGCCGCGTCGACGATCTTCTTGCCCACCTCGGTCGAACCCGTGAATGCGACTTTGTCGACATCGTCGTGACCGGACAGGGCTGCGCCGGCGTCACCGAAACCAGGAACGATATTGACGACGCCCGGCGGGAAGCCTGCCTCCTCGAAAACCTCGGCCAAAAGCAGTGCGGTCAAAGGTGTCTGCTCGGCAGGCTTGAGGATGACGGTGTTACCGGCCGCGAGTGCGGGTGCAAGCTTCCACGAGGACATCAGGAGGGGGAAGTTCCACGGCACGATCAATCCGCACACGCCGATCGCCTCACGCAGCGTGTAGGCGTGAAACTCTCCACCAGGCGAGAACGGCATGGACACGTTGACCGTGCTGCCCTCGATCTTGGTTGCCCAACCCGCGTAGTAGCGGAAAACGTCTGCAGCCCAAGCAACATCGACGGCGGTCGCAATCGCGACGGACTTTCCGTTGTCCAGCGCCTCGAGTTGGCCGAATTCCTCGGCGCGGGCGCCGAGGATGTCACCGACGCGCCAGATCATCCGCTCACGCTCGTTTGCCTTCATTCGCGACCAGGGCCCGTCCTCGAAAGCTGTGCGCGCGGCACGCACTGCCAGGTCGATGTCCTCGGCCTGCCCGTGAGCGACCTCGGCGAGCTTCTGACCGTCGGCCGGATTGTAGGTTGCGAAGGTCTTTCCTGTTGCTGCGTCGACAAATTCGCCGTTGATGTAGAGCTTCTTCGGTCCGTTCAGGAAACCCTGAACCGCGGGGCTGATGGTGTGTTCGGCTACAGCCGTCATCGAAAACTCCTCTGAAGTAGTCACGTGCAAATGTGATGCACGCCATACTTCCTCGGTTCCGAGGGCCCTAACTGTCCGAAGTTTGTACACACACTGTGCACACCGAACTAGGTGGTGATATCCAGCGCCCGCATGCGCGTATACAGCGTGCTGCGACTGATACCGAGTTGCGCCGAGGCGTGAACCTTGTTGCCGCCACAGTCTTTCAGTGCCCCGATGATCGCTTGCCGCTCCGCCTTCTCACGGCCCGCCAATCGGGAAACTTTGGCTGTCGTGCGATATTCCTCCGGCAGGTCGGCCACGTCGATGCGATTGCTCGAGCGTTCCTCCGCGGCGCGCGTCAGCACTACTCGCAATTCGGCGAGGTTGCCCGGCCAATCGGCTGCCGACAGCGCTTCGACGGCACTGGCCGTAAGTCGTAGATCCGGCTGGATTCCGTCGAGCATCGCCTGGGCGAGATCCGGCACCTCGGATCGTCGGTCACGCAGTGGCGCAATGCCTATCCTGAAGGCACAACGCGACATCAGGGCTGATGTTGTCGGCGGCAGTTCAGGCACAGGCCCACTGGTCAACAAGATCCGAAGACCGTCGACGCTCGAATCGATCAGTTCGGCAACCAAGGGCACCACTGAATCCGGCAACAACTGAACCTGTTCGATTACCACGACGCCGGTGCGCCGACGCGTAGCCTGCACCAGATTGCTGATCCATTGTTCACGCCCCTCGATTGCGGCGCTCGTGGCATCGAGCCATCTCACGTCGATATTTCCGGCTACGTCGGCAGCGGCGCAGGTGCGGCCGGAACCTGCCTCGCCCGAGATCGCAACTGCCGCCGACGACCCGCGCGCACGCAACAGATCTCGGCGCACCCTTTCACCGGGAGACGGCGCCCGTTCCTGCGTCCGCCGGATAGGCCTACGCTCGCGCGCAAGCGGTTCCACCAGGAAAACCGCTCCGCCGTCGGCGCCCGAAATCCTGTCGGCTTGGACACGCGCCAGCGCCCCGGAAGCCAATTCCACTGTGACCAATCGAGATTGATCCGGGCGCAGGTCGACAACCAAGGAACGCAACGACGCGTGATCCGCCGCCTCCAGCAGGTCCAGTGCAGTCCGGTTGCTCAGCAGAATGTCGTCACCAATTGCTGCAACTGCGACGTGCCGTTGATGGGATACACGCTGAAAGGCATCGACCAAGCGCTGTTCCGAGGCCTTGGAACCTTCCAACAATCGCTTCTCGATGTCTGCGGCTGCCCGGGCCAGAAAGGGCGCGAACAACGGATTCGCTTGGGAAACAACACCCGTCATGTCCAGGATGCCTTCTACCCGGCGGGTGACAGGATGCAGGATCGGCTGACCGTAGCAACTCAATCCCTTGAGACTGTCGAGGAAGTGCTCGTCTCCGTGGATGACGATGCTGCGACCCATTTCCAGCGGCGTACCGAGTGCATTGGTGCCGGCATGTTCCTCACCGAACCGTGATCCGTTGACCACACCCAATTCTTCGATCGTCCGCTGAACGGAACTGTTCGAGTACACCGAAGCAACAACGCGGCATTCCCGATCTGCCAGCAGGACGCAGAATCCGGTACCGGCGATCTGCTGTGACACCTCGTCGAGAACCGGGGTCGCTGCTCGCAGTAGTCGGCTCTCGCTGTCCTGATCTGCGGTATCCACGGCAATGGCTGCGGACGGGTCCACTCCGCTCAGTCTCGACCGCTTCCAGGAGAGCGCAATTTCGGGGCGAACCGGACCTCGCTCTCCTGAAATGTCGGGCACGACTCAGCCCTGCCCGATCAGTTCAATTGCCAACTCGCGCATCGCGATCTTGCGCACCTTTCCGGTGACAGTCATCGGGAACTCGTCGACCACGTGGACATAACGCGGAATTTTGTAGTGCGCCAACTTCCCGGTGCAGAATGCGCGTACGGAATCGGCGTCGAGTTCGGCGGCACCCTCGCGCATCTGAATCCACACCATCAGTTCTTCGCCGTATTTGGCGTCGGGCACACCGATCACTTGGGCGTCGAGGATGTCGGGATGGGTGTACAGGAATTCTTCGATCTCACGCGGGTACACGTTCTCACCGCCGCGGATAACCATGTCCTTGATCCGCCCGGTGATCGCGACGTACCCGGCATCGTCCATGACACCGATGTCTCCGGTATGCATCCAACGCGCGGAATCAATGGTCTCAGCCGTCTTCTCGGGGTTCTGCCAATACCCGAGCATGACCGAGTATCCACGGGTACACAATTCACCGGGTTCGCCGCGACGAACCGTCAATCCCGTTGCCGGATCAACGATCTTGATTTCGAGGTGCGGACCGACCCGGCCGACAGTGGCGGTGCGCTGATCGATGGTGTCGTCGGAACGAGTCTGTAGTGACACCGGCGACGTCTCGGTCATGCCGTAACAGATCGACACCTCGGCCATCCCCATCCGTTCGATGACCTGCTTCATGACCTCGACCGGGCACGGCGAGCCTGCCATGATGCCGGTTCGCAGACTCGACAGATCAAAGGACTCGAAGTCCGGCAGCGCCAGTTCCGCGATGAACATGGTGGGCACCCCGTACAACGATGTGCACTTTTCTGCCTGTACCGCTTCGAGTGCCGCGCGCGGATCGAATGCCGGACTTGGAATCACCATGGCTGCACCGTGACTGGTGCAGGCAAGGTTGCCCATCACCATCCCGAAGCAGTGATAGAACGGCACCGGGATCGCGACCCGATCATTCTCGGTGTAATGGCACAGCTCCCCGACGAAGTAGCCGTTGTTGAGGATGTTGTGGTGACTGAGCGTCGCACCCTTGGGGAAACCGGTAGTGCCCGAGGTGTATTGAATATTGATCGCGTCGTCGGCCGAGAGTGCAGCCTGAGCGGAGGCGAGCGGCCCCGGGTCCGCGGCTTGCGCTGCGGCGCCTTCGTCGAGCAGGTCAGTCCAATCCGAAGAGCCCAGCAGGATCACCGACGTCAGGTCCGGACACTGCGGCCTGACCGTGTCGATCATCGCCGCGTAATCGGAGGTCTTGAAACTGGGAGCGGATATCAGTACCGAGATCGCGGCCTGCTCGAGTACGTATTGCAACTCGTGTGAGCGGTAGGCGGGGTTGATGTTCACCAGGATCACACCCAGCTTGGCGGTGGCGTACTGCACGAACGTCCACTCCGGGCAATTCGGAGCCCAGATGCCCACCCGGTCGCCCTTCTGCACGCCTCGCCCGATCAACCCGGCTGCCAGCGCATCCACTGCGGCCCCGAATTCGGAATACGTCCAGCGTCGCCCGCTCGCGTGATCCACCAATGCATCACGGTCGCCGTGTGCAGCAACTGTGCGATCCAGATTGTCCCCGATGGTGTCACCCAACATCGGGCCATCCCAGACGCCTGAGGTGTAACTGGGTAGGGACGCGCTCATGTTTGTGTCCTCTCCAGGCGCCCATCCAGGCACCTCTGCAAGAGTCCACAGTGGGCGGACCCTCACACTGACGAATTTACCCGCTCCACTGTGACCTACGACATAGTGCACGCTGTGGAGCGGCCGTAACTGTGCAGAGTTCGGACACCGCCACCGAGTGCACCAACTGCAACGGGACAGACTGTAGTGATGTGGCCCACTGCCCCGTCACCCCCGCAAGGGGGTAGAAATCACCTTCTTCCGGGGCCCGAAGCGGGCCACCGAACATGGCGGCACACGGCCTCACAGCCGTGTACCGCCAGCTCGTCAATGCTTGGTGACCCGCACAGACCGGAGCATGTCGTTCACGATCGGTCCCACCATTTCCAGGGCTTCCGGCGAGGTCATGCGCCAGTGCGTCGTGGGCACACCGTGGTTGCGGACGTTCCCGGTCACGACCGACTCCCATCCGGACGCAGCCACCCGGCCGCTCGGATCATCGGACTCTGCGGTGAAGAACACCACGTCGCCGTCGAATGATTCAGGTTGGTACTCCCACATCAATCGGGAGTTTCGTGCAGCACCCTGCATCATCCGTTCGATTGTCGCGGCAGCCTCTTCCGCCGATTGTCCGGTCACCCCGGCAAGCAGTCCGGCCATGCTCCGCTCATCGAGCACTGTCTCGGCGTCAGTAGCGGTCTCCGACAGATCGAGTCCGAGTCCACCCAGCACATCATTCATCGTGACGGTAGGCGCGGCGTCCTCGACCGGGCGACTCGACGAGGTAAAGCTGTCCATCATCCCAAGCAGTTCCACTTCCTCGCCGGCACGCTGCAACTGAACCGCCATCGCGTGAGCAATGACGCCTCCCAACGACCACCCGAGCAGACGATACGGACCGGAGGCCTGCACCTTCCGGATCTCCGAAATGTAGCGAACGGCAACCGCTTCGATAGTTTCGGGAGCGAAGTCACTTTCGCGAATCGCTGGATTCTGCAGAGCGTAGATCGGGGTTTCCGAATCGAGGTGTCTGGCCAGTCCGGCATAAGACCAACCCAGTCCCACGATCGGGTGCACGCAGAACACCGGTGACGCCGTTCCGGATTCGCGAATCGGGAACACGACGCCGAGTCCGTTGTCATGGCTGCCCTCGACGTCGGTATCGAGGCGCTGCGCGAGTACCTCGACAGTGGAGTTCGAGAACATCAACGCAACAGGGACATCGCGGCCGAGCATCACCCTGAGCCGAGCTGACACCTGGACCGCGATCAGAGAGTTGCCGCCGAGGTCGAAGAAATCATCGTCGAGACCCACCTCTTCGACGCCCAGAACATCGGCAAAGACTGACGCAACCGCGCGCTCTGTCTCCGTCGCGGGAGCCCGGAACACCTTCGCCTCGAACACCGGCTCCGGCAACAACTTCCGATCCAACTTGCCCGACGCACCCAACGGCAACGCATCCAACACCAAAACAACACCCGGAACCATGTACCCCGGAACCCGCTGCGCCACTGCCGCCTTCACCGACTCGACATCAACCGACATACCGGCAGCCGGCACCACATAACCCACCAACTGCTGACCCAGCACACTCTCGCGAACCAACACCACCACCTGCGCCACAGACTCCTGCTCCAGCAATGCAGCCTCGATCTCCCCCAACTCGATCCGCAACCCACGCAACTTCACCTGGAAATCGGTACGACCGATGTACTCGATCTCCCCAACGCTGTTCCAGGAGACGACGTCGCCCGTGCGATACAACCGCGCTCCCGGGTCGAATGGGTTCGCCACAAACCGATCCGCCGTCAAATCAGCACGACCCACATAACCTCGCGCCAACTGGGTCCCCGCCAGGTACAACTCACCCGGAACACCCACCGGCACCGGCTGCAAACGCGCATCCAGCACGTACACCTGCGTATTCCACACCGGCGCACCGATCGGGACGCTCAGGGCGTCGGCAGTAGTGACCTCATGGAACGTCACATCCACCGCAGCTTCCGTCGGCCCGTACAAGTTGTGCAACCGCGCATCCGAAAGAGTCCGGAACGCTGCCGCCGAACGCGCCGGCAACGCCTCACCACTGCAGAACACCTGCCGCAACGACCCACACTGATCTGCCGGCGCCACCGCCGTGAACATCGCCAGCATCGACGGCACGAAGTGGGCAACCGTGACAGATTCCTCGAACATGAGCTGTGCCAAATACATCGGATCGCGATGCCCGTCCGGCTTCGCCACCACTAGCGACGCACCAACCTGCAACGGCCAGAAGAACTCCCACACCGACACGTCGAACGTCGCCGGCGTCTTCTGCACCACCACATCCGTCGCAGTCAACTCGTACTCCGCTTGCATCCACAACAACCGATTCACAATCGCGCTGTGCGCGACCGCAACACCCTTCGGCCGACCCGTCGAACCCGAGGTGTAGATGACATACGCCGTCGACGCCGGATCCAGCACTCGGATCCGATCCGCATCCGTAACCGGAGCGTCGTCGAAGCCCGACACATCCATCGCGTCCACCGTCAATACATGGACGTCGGCCGGCAACACAACGCGGTCTCGCTCGGTACTGAGCACGCACACCGGTACCGCAGACTCGAGCACATACTCGGTACGTGCCAAGGGATGATCAGGATCGATCGGCAGATACGCACCACCGGCCTTGACGATCGCATACATCCCGACCACCAGTTCCACACTGCGACGCATCGCCAACCCGACCAACGACTCCGGGCCCACACCCTCGGCGATCAACCTGCGCGCCAACCGGTTCGACCGGGCATCAAGTTCACGGTAGGTCAGTGATTCACCGTCGAACACCAACGCCACGGCGTCCGGGGTCCGCGCCACCTGCGCGTCGAACAAGGACACCAATGTCGCCGACTCCAGTTCGACCTCGGTGCTGTTCCATCCGGATACAACCAGTTCCCGCTCTGCCACACTGAGAACATCGATGTCGCCGAGCGCTCCCGACGGATTCGCGACCACCGCGACAAGAATCCGTTGCAACCGCTCTGCGAAACCACGCACCGTCGACTCGTCGAACAGATCCGTGGCATAGGTGAAGCGGGCAGACATCCCGTTGAACGCACCGTCCTCGGCGATCGACTCCGCGACGGTCAGTTGCAGATCCACCTTCGCAACTTCAGCATCGGTAGATACTGCCGACACCTGAAGCCCCGGCAGTTCGAAAGAACCACCCTCTAGGTTCTGAAACGTCAGCATGGTCTGGAACAACGGGTTCCGGGCCTGCGACCGCGCCGGATTGAGCACCTCCACCAGGCGCTCGAACGGCACATCCGCATGACCGAAAGCCTGCAGATCCACTTCCCGTGCCGCATCCAACAATTCGGCAAACGTCCACGCCGGATCGAGTTCGGTACGCAACACCAACGTGTTGACGAACATACCGACCAGATCATCGAGCGCCTGCTCACCGCGCCCGGCGATGGGCGTGCCGATCACGATGTCGGTGGTGCTGGACAGTCGTGCAAGCAGAGCGGCCAGCGCCGAATGCAACACCATGAACAGCGACGCATTATGTTCGCGCGCAATCCTATTCAAAGCCACGTGAAGGTCAGGATCGATGGTGAACGAATACCCTGCACCCTGATTCGATGCAACCAGTGGACGTGAACGATCTGTCGGCAGATCCAGCAGATCCGGGATGCCCGCCAACGCGCCGGTCCAGAAGCCGATCTGCTGCGAGATCAAGGACGCCTGGTCGCCTTCACTGCCGAGAACCTCACGCTGCCACAATGCGAAGTCCGCGAACTGTACTTGCAGCGGCGCCCAACCCGGAGTGTCTCCGTTCACCCGCGCCGAGTAGGCAACCATCACGTCTCGCAGAAGCGGTGCCACCGAGAATCCGTCAGCTGCAATGTGATGCACCACGAAGACCAGCACATGTTCGTCTTCGGTAACCTGGAACAACGTAGCCCGCACCGGCGGAGCAAGCGTGACATCAAATCCGTCCGCGACAAACGCCGCAACCCGCTCGACAACGTCAGAATCAGAAACCACCACAACGCCAAGTTCCACGCTGCCGGTGCTGACCGGCAACACAACCTGGCAACCGATGCCGTCGTGTTCTGGATAGGCGGTCCGCAGAATCTCGTGCCGTTCTACGACGTCCGAGATAGCGGACTGCAGCGCACCGACATTCAGATCTCCGGACAAGCGGACAGCCGCGGGAATGTTGTACGCCGCAGACTCAGGATCAAAACGATTCAAAAACCACATCCGCTGCTGCGCCAACGACAACGGCACCCGACCCGGACGCACCATCGGCACCAAAGCCAACCGACCACCCCCACCCACACCCGAACCCAACCGCGCCGCCAACAACTCCACCACAGAATCCTCGAACAACACCCGCACCGGCACCGACATATCCAACGCCGCACCCAAACGCGAAACCACCTGCGTCGCAACCAAAGAGTTACCACCAAGATCGAAGAAATCATCATCAAGCCCCACCCGAGGAACACCCAACACCTCAGCAAAGACCGCCGCCACCGTCTCCTCCACCGAAGACACCGGCGCCCGAAACACCCTCGCCTCGAACACCGGATCCGGCAACAACTTCCGATCCAACTTACCCGCACCCGTCAACGGCAACCGATCCAGAACAACCACCGCCGACGGCACCATATACCCCGGCAACACCCCCGCCACAAACTCCGTCAACTCAACAACGTCAACCGAAACATCCACAGCAGCAACCACATACGCCACCAACACCGTCACACCCGCAGCCGACTCCCGACCCACCACCACCGCAGAATCCACCGAACCATGCGCCAACAACGCCGACTCGACCTCACCGAGCTCGATCCGGAAACCACGAATCTTCACCTGAAAATCACCACGACCCACATACTCGATCGCCCCATCAAAGGTCCACCGCACCACATCACCCGTGCGATACATCCGCACACCATCAGATCCGTACGGATTCGCCACAAACCGCTCCGCCGTCAAACCGAAACGATCCCAATACCCCCGAGCCACCTGAACACCCGAAACATACAACTCACCAACAACACCCACCGGAACCGGACGCAAACGCTCATCGAGCACCAACGCCGACATCCCACGAACCGGACCACCGATCGTGACCACATCACCCGCCGACAACGCACCACTGATATTTGTCGCGACCGTCGCCTCCGTCGGCCCGTACGCATTGAAGAACCGGCGCCCACCCGAACTTGTTGCCGTCCACGCACTCACCAACTCCGGCGAACACGCCTCACCACCCACAATGACCACCCGCAGATCATCCAGACCCGCCGGATCCACCGAACCCAACGCCGCCGGCGTCACAAACGCATGCGACACCCGCTCACCGCGCAACAACCCCGCCAACTCACTACCGCCGTACACCGACGGCGACGCAATCACCATCGCCGACCCCGCCCCCACCGCCAACAACAACTCGAGCACCGACGCGTCGAAACTCGGCGACGCAAAATGCAGAGTCCGCGACGCACCCGTCAACGAATACCGATCCACCTGCTCCGCACAGAAATTCGACACACCCCGATGCGTCACCACCACACCCTTGGGCACACCCGTCGTCCCCGACGTGTAAATCACATACGCCGACGAATCCGGCCGCACCCGCCCCACCCGATCCACATCCGAGACCGCAGCCCCCGACACCCCCGCCACCAGACCCGCACACTCATCCGAGTCCAGCACAACCCAATCCACACCCGAGGGCAACACCGACGCGAACTCCGCCGACGTCAACCCCACCACCACACCCGAATCAGCGACCATATGCGCTACACGATCCGCCGGATACGCCGGATCCACCGGCACAAACGCCGCCCCCGACTTCACCACCGCCCACAACGCCACCACAGACTCGAACGACCGCGGCACCGCCACCGCCACCCGATCCTCAACCCCCACACCACGATCGATCAACACCCGCGCCAACCGCGACGACCACTCGTCAAGCTCCGCATACGACAACGACGCACCCTCGAACACCAACGCCACCGCCGACGGATCCACCGCCACCGCCGCCGCAAAAACATCCGACAACGTCCCCACCACCGACGCGCGGCCACCATCAACCTGCGTCAACGACACCCACTCCGCCGCCGACAACACCTCCACATCACCAACCACCACCAACGGATCCACCGCCGCAGCCTCGAGAATCCGCACCAACCGATCCGCGAAACCACGCACCGTCGCCTCATCGAACAGATCCGTGGCGTACGTGAAGTTTGCCGAGATTCCAGATTCTGTGCCGTCTTCACTGATTGATTCCGACAAGGTCAACTGCAAATCGAACTTTGCGACCGAACCATCCATGCCCAACGAACTCACAGTGACACCGGGCAACTCGAACGTCGACTCGACAAGGTTCTGGAATGACAATGCCACCTGGAACAACGGATTCCGGGCCTGCGACCGCGCCGGATTCAGCACCTCCACCAAACGCTCGAACGGCACATCCGCATGACCGAAAGCCTGCAGATCCACCTCCCGAGCCGCATCCAACAACTCGGCAAACGTCCACGCCGGATCGAGTTCGGTACGCAACACCAACGTGTTGACGAACATACCGACCAGATCATCGAGCGCCTGCTCACCGCGCCCCGCGATCGGGGTTCCGATCGCAATATCGGAAGTCGCCGACAAACGCGCCAACAAAACCGCCAACGCCGAATGCAACACCATGAACAACGACGCATTACGACTGCGCGCCAACACATTCAACGCCGAATGCAGATCCGCATCCAGAGTGAACGAATACGTGGCACCGCGGTTCGACGCCACCGCCGGACGCACCCGATCCGTGGGCAGGTCCAACTGCTCCGGAAGCCCGGCCAGGTTTTCTGCCCAGTAGGCGACTTGCTGAGAGATCAGCGAAACCGGATCGTCCTCGGTGCCGAGAATCTCACGCTGCCACAGTGTGTAGTCGGCGTACTGCACCGGCAACGGCTGCCAACGCGGGGCTTCGCCCACGGCTCGCATGACGTACGCCGCCATCAGATCCCGGGTCAATGGCCCCATCGAGAAACCGTCAGCCGAAATATGGTGGACCACCAATGCCAACACAAATTCGTCCGGCGCCACCTGGAACAGGCGCACTCGCAACGGAGCCTCGACAGTGACGTCGAACCCGACCGCGATAACTTCGACAACCTTCGTCAACACGTCGTTCTCTGCCACGACAATCGGTGCGATATCCAGTTCGAGATCCGAAACCGGTAGCACTACTTGGTATCCGACACCGTCGATCTCCGGATACATCGTGCGCAGAACCTCGTGGCGGACCAGGACGTCGCGCACAGCGGCCTGTAGCGCAACAACATCCAATGTGCCCGACAACCGGATCGCGGCAGGAATGTTGTTCACCGCGGAATCGGTATCGAAGCGGTTGAGGAACCACATCCGCTGCTGCGCCAAAGACAACGGCACATTGTCCGGACGCGACATCGGAACCAAAGCCAGTCGGCCACCCACACCCACCTGCGACGCCATCCTCGCAGCCAGATCCTCGACTGTCGGAGCCTCGAACAACTCCCGCACCGCAACCCGCATATCCAAGGCGACGCCCAGCCTCGACGCCACCTGCGTCGCGATCAACGAGTTGCCACCGAGTTCGAAGAAATCGTCGTCGAGGCCCACGCGAGGTACACCCAGCACCTCGGCGAACACCGTCGCCACGCTCTCCTCGATCGCAGTCACCGGAGCCCGGAACACTCGAGCCTCGAACATCGGCGCCGGCAACCCCTTACGATCCAACTTTCCACTGGAGTTGAGCGGGAACTCCGCGAGCACCATCACCGTCGACGGCACCATGTACGAAGGCAACGACTGCGCGGCATATGCCTTGAGTTCATCCTGGTCGATATCAGCAGACTGCGTCGGAACGACGTAGCCGACCAAGTGATCACCCGTCGGCGTCGGCACTACCAACACCGCTGCCTGCAGCACAGACTCGTGGGACAGGAGAGCTGTCTCGATCTCCCCCAGCTCGATCCGCTGACCGCGGAACTTCACCTGGAAATCGGTACGACCGATGTACTCCAACTCCCCCGTCGCCGTCCAGACAACCAGGTCACCGGTCCGATACATCCGCTCACCAATACTGCTGAATGGGTTCGCCACAAACCGATCCGACGTGATATCCACCCGGCCGTAGTAGCCCCGGGCCAACTGCACTCCTGCCAGATACAATTCGCCAGGCACACCCACCGGAACCGGCTGCAGACGCGAATCCAGTACGAACACCTGGGAATTCCACTCCGGACGCCCGATCGACACCGCACCACCTGCTCGCGCCGCCGTCACATCGGCAAAGGTGATCGATACCGCAGCCTCCGTCGGCCCGTACAGGTTGTGCACACCCGCATCCGAAACCGCAGCAAAATCCGCGATGGTCTCCGCCGGCAACGCCTCACCGATCACGAACACATTCCGCAGCGACACAAGGTCCCCGCGCTCGACCGCACCGGCGAACACCGTCAGCATCGACGGCACGAAGTCCGTCACCGTCACACCACGTTCGCGGATCGTCGACGCCACATACGCCGGATCGCGATGCCCGTCCGGTGTCGCCACCACCAACTGAGCGCCCGCCCGCAACGGCAGGAAGAAACCCCACAACGAGACATCGAACGTCGTTGCCGTCTTCTGCAAATACACGTCCGAGGAGTTGAGAACATATTCGGACTGCATCCACGCGATCTGGTTCGCGATCGCGGCATGGCTGATCGCCACACCCTTCGGCTTACCCGTCGAGCCCGAAGTGAAGATGACGTACGCCGGATGCTCCGGCAACAACATCGAGGTGCGCTCGGCATCGGTGACCGCCCCCGCCGAGAAGCCCGACATCTCGAGCAGGTCGATGCACAGCACCGGACGCGCACCCGCCGCCGTGAACCCGTCCCGCGACGTGCTCAATACACACACCGGTCTTGCGGTGTCGAGGATGTGCCCGATCCGCTCCGCCGGATGATCAGGATCGACCGGCACATACGCGCCACCGGCCCGCACCACCGCGTAGATCCCGACCACAAGATCCAAAGAACGTCGAACAGCCAACGCCACCAAAGATTCCGGACCCACGCCCTCGTCGATCAACAACCGCGCCAGGCGGTTGACCCGCGCATCGAGCTCCCGGTACGTCAACG
The DNA here is from genome assembly GCF_002245895.1 of Rhodococcus sp. OK302. NCBI lineage: Bacteria > Bacillati > Actinomycetota > Actinomycetes > Mycobacteriales > Nocardiaceae > Rhodococcus > Rhodococcus sp. OK302. The sequence goes on along the minus strand of NZ_NPJZ01000001.1, from coordinate 2,628,957 downwards.
ACGCACCCTCGAACACCACCGCAGTGGCATCCGGGTTAGCCACTACCGCAACATCGAACGCGTCGAGCAGCAACTCCCCCGACTCAACCTCGTGATCGGTGTCGTTCCACCCCGCCAGCACCAGTTCGCGTTCAGCGGCACCGAGCAATTCGATATCCCCGATTACCGCCGAGGAGTCCGCGGCAACAGCAGTGAGGACGCGGACGAACCGGTCCCCGAAAGTGAGCATCGTCGACTGGTCGAACAAATCCGTCGCGTAGGTCAGGTTCACTGACAAACCGGTCGCAGCGTCAGCATCGCCGGACCGTTCGACAATTGTCATCTGCAGGTCGAACTTTGCGATCACGTCGTCGAATTCGACGCCGGAGACGGATAATCCGTCAAGTTCGAAGTGTGTGCGTTCCATGTTCTGGAAGAAGAGAGCAACCTGGAACAGGGGATGACGCGACTGGGAGCGGGCCGGGTTGAGTACCTCTACGAGTCGCTCGAACGGCACATCTGCATGTCCGAACGCCCCGAGGTCGGACTCGCGGACCACGCTCAGGAATTCGTCGAACTTCGCGGCAACCGGCACTTCGGTGCGCAAGACCAACGTATTGACGAACATACCGACAAGATCATCGAGTTCCGACTCGCCGCGTCCCGCGACGGGTGTACCGACAGCGATGTCCGAAGTCCCTGACAATCTGGCCAGAAGCACAGACAATGCAGCGTGGATGACCATAAACAGCGACGAGTTATGCTTTTGCGCAATGATATTCAGTGCCGACAGTAGTTCTGCGCCGATCACGAAGTCGACGCTCGCACCCCGGTTCGAGGCAACGGCCGGACGAGGGCGGTCGGCCGGCAGGTCGAGTTGGGTGGGCAATCCGCCGAGTGCCTCGGTCCAGTATCCGAGCTGACGCGAAATCAAAGACTCCGAATCATCCTCGGACCCCAACGCTTCGCGCTGCCACACTGCGTAATCCGCGTATTGAACGGTGAGCGGCGCCCATGACGGCGACACGCCAGTCGAACGCGCCGCGTATGCGATCATCACGTCCCGCGTCAGTGGCCCCAGAGAGAATCCGTCAGCCGAGATGTGATGTACCACGATCACCAGTACGAACTCGGTTGCGGACAGTGCGAACAACCCAGCCCGCAACGGAACCTCTACGGTGACGTCGAATCCCGTCATGGCCAATGCCGACGCGGCCGCCGGCAATTCGTCTTCCGCAACATGCACCGGAGTCAGATTTGGAACGGCTTGCGCCAGTGGCACAACCACCTGAACGCCTGCGCCTTCAATCTCCGGGTAGACCGTGCGCAGAATCTCATGGCGCGCAATCACGTCCGCCACTGCGAAGGCCAATGCTTCCGTGTCCAATGCACCGGTCAACCTGATCGCGACCGGAATGTTGTTGACTGCGGACGCGCTGTCGAATCTGCTGAGGAACCACATCCGCTGCTGAGCCAACGACAACGGCACTCGCTCCGGCCGCGGCAGTGATCCCAGTTTCGGCAGATCCGCGGAGCGTGAGCTGCTTTCAGCTGCCCGTGCAAGCGAAGCGGAATCCGGGTAGTCGAAGATGTCGCGAATGGCAATAGAAGTCCCCAGCGCACTGTTCACCCGCGCAACCAACCTGGTTGCAAGCAAAGAGTTTCCACCCAGCGCGAAGAAGCTGTCGTCGACCGACACCTGCTCGATCCCGAGGAGGTCGGCAAATACTCCCGCGACAGTCTCTTCAACCGGGTTCGACGGCGCACGGAATATGCTCTCGGACAAGAAATTCGGCACAGGCAGTGCGCGCCGATCCAGCTTGCCTGCTGTGGTAACCGGCAATTCTTCGAGCACCACCCATTGGGTCGGAACCATGTAGTTGGGCAACGAGAGGCCCAACTGCGTCTTCAGGTCTGCATCGACGAGTTCTACGTCCTGTTCCCCGACCACGTAGGCGATAAGGCGATCGCCGGTATGGGAATCACGGTGCAGTAGAACCGCACTCTGCGCCACACCATCGATCTGCGAGAGCGCAACCTCGATCTCCCCCAATTCGATGCGGAGGCCACGCAACTGAACCTGATCGTCGATGCGACCCACAAAGTCAAGAGTGCCGCGAGCGCTCCAGCGAACCAGGTCGCCGGTGCGGTACATCCGTTCTCCCGGCGCACCGTACGGATCGGCCAGGAATCGCTCCGACGTCAAGGCGGTGCGAGCGTGGTATCCACGAGCCAAGCCGGGTCCACTCAGGTAGAGTTCGCCGACGACACCGCGCGGGACGTGCCCCAAACGTGCGTCCAGCACCAAGGCCCCGGCCCCGGCGATCGGGCGTCCGATGTCGATGGACTCACCTGCGGCGAGATCGTCACTGACGGTGATGATGATGGTGGTCTCGGTCGGACCGTAACTATTGAAGAACCGCCGTCCCGGCGCCAGTCGCGCTGCCAGTTCGGGCGGGCACACGTCGCCGCCGACAATGACAGTCTCGACACCGGCAAACGCCTCGGTATCCACCGTGCCGAGCACGGCCGGCGCACTGAGGATGTGCGTGATGCGTTCCGCCTGGATGAGCGCACCCAGTTCCTCGCCGCCGATGATCGACGGATCGGCTACCACCAGGGTTGCACCGACGCTGAACGTCACCACCATTTCGATGACGGAAGCGTCGAAGCTGGATGAGGCAAAGCGCAGCACCCGCGAGGAATCCGTGACCGCCAACTCGGTGCGAGCGTCACCGGTGAACGACGCGAGGCCGCTGTGGGTGACAACAACGCCCTTGGGCAATCCGGTGGAGCCTGAGGTGTAAATCATGTAAGCCGGATTGGACAGCGCAGTCGGCAAGGTGCGATCCGACGCTGACAGATCCTGATCTGAGAATCCGCGGGATACGGCAGCATCAGCGGTTCCGTCGATCTCGAGCCAGTCCAGATCTCCCGGCAGCGTCGCGGACAAAATGGAGGTGGTCAGACCGAGGATTGCACCGCAGTCGCGCACCATGTGCTCGATCCGGTCAGCCGGCAGGGCCGGGTCCACCGGCACGAATGCGGCACCGGTTTTCGCCACTGCCCACAGTGCGACAATCGATTCCGCTGTACGGGTGAACGAGAGAACCACAAACTGTTCCGGTCCTGCGCCGCGAGCGATGAGCGCTCGGGCCAGGCGGTTCGATTCGGCGTCCAACGCTGCGTAGGTCAGGTTCCCGGTCTGGGAGACAACAGCAACGCGCGTGGGATCAATCGCAACGCCGGAAGTGAGGATCTCGGCCAGCAGGCGCGGTGCGGGTGCCGTCTCCCGGGTCGACAATGCCAAGTCGGATATTTCTTCGGCGTCGAGGATCGGTACTTCTCCGATGATCCGATCGGAGTCTTCGACTACGGCCGTCAGCACCTGACTGAAGCGCCGTGCGAATGTCCTGGCGCTACCGGCATCGTAGAGATCTGTGGCGTAGGCCAATGTCCCGGTGTATCCGCCATCGACATTTTCGCTCATCGTCAGTTCGAGGTCGAACTTCGCGATGCCAGCATCGGAATCGTCGAATTCCACGACTACACCGGGCAATTCGACGGAACCGACAGCGGATTCGTGCAGGGAAAGCGATACCTGGAACAGCGGGGCGTGAGCCTGCGAACGCACCGGATCCAGAGCTTCGACCACGCGATCGAACGGGACATCTGCATTCTCGTACGCGTCCAGATCTACCGCACGCGTATTGCCCAGCACTGCAGAGAAACTGGCCGCCGGATCGATATCGGTACGCAACACCAAGGTGTTGACGAACATGCCGACCATCGCATCGAGTGCGGCCTCGCCGCGGCCCGCAATCGGAGTTCCGACGGTAACATCCGAGTTGGCGCTGAGTCGCGACAGCAGAACGGCAAGCGCGGCATGAATGACCATGAAGACGCTGGCTTCATGCTCGCGTGCAACCACGTTCAGCTTCTCGCGCACTGCCGTGTCAATGGTGAATTCGACACTCGCACCGACCATCGAAGCGGTAGCAGGTCGACTGCGGTCTGTGGGGAGGTCGATGACTGCCGGTGCGGATGCGAGTTGACGCTTCCAGTAGGCAAGCTGAGTGCCGGCCGGAGAATCCGTCTCGGCTTCGCTACCCAAACGATCACGTTGCCACAGTGCGTAATCCGCGTACTGCACCTCGAGCGGAGCCCAACCCGGCTCTGCACCCGATACCCGAGCGGTGTACGCCACCATCACATCCCGGGCCAACGGGCGCATCGAGAAGCCGTCGGCACTGATGTGATGTACCACGAGGGCAAGGGTGTATTCATGCTCGCTGATCCGGAAAATTCCAACACGCAGCGGAACCTCGGTAGTGATGTCGAAGCCACCACCCACCACTGCGTAAACAGCGGACTTCAGGTCCTGCTCGCCCGCCACCGCAATCGGGTCGAGGTCCAATTCGACACTCGCCGCCGACAGCACCGACTGGTACGGGCCTTCCTCCGAATCCGGGAACACCGTACGAAGAGATTCGTGCCTGGCCAGCACGTCGCGAACAGCCAATGCCAGAGCATGCGCGTCCACGTTGCCGGTCAACCGAACCACAATCGGAATGTTGTACGCCGCAGAATCAGGATCAAAACGATTCAAAAACCACATCCGCTGCTGCGCCAACGACAACGGCACCCGACCCGGACGCACCATCGGCACCAAAGCCAACCGACCACCCCCACCCACACCCGAACCCAACCGCGCCGCCAACAACTCCACCACAGAATCCTCGAACAACACCCGCACCGGCACCGACATATCCAACGCCGCACCCAAACGCGAAACCACCTGCGTCGCAACCAAAGAGTTACCACCAAGATCGAAGAAATCATCATCAAGCCCCACCCGAGGAACACCCAACACCTCAGCAAAGACCGCCGCCACCGTCTCCTCCACCGAAGACACCGGCGCCCGAAACACCCTCGCCTCGAACACCGGATCCGGCAACAACTTCCGATCCAACTTACCCGCACCCGTCAACGGCAACCGATCCAGAACAACCACCGCCGACGGCACCATATACCCCGGCAACACCCCCGCCACAAACTCCGTCAACTCAACAACGTCAACCGAAACATCCACAGCAGCAACCACATACGCCACCAACACCGTCACACCCGCAGCCGACTCCCGACCCACCACCACCGCAGAATCCACCGAACCATGCGCCAACAACGCCGACTCGACCTCACCGAGCTCGATCCGGAAACCACGAATCTTCACCTGAAAATCACCACGACCCACATACTCGATCGCCCCATCAAAGGTCCACCGCACCACATCACCCGTGCGATACATCCGCACACCATCAGATCCGTACGGATTCGCCACAAACCGCTCCGCCGTCAAACCGAAACGATCCCAATACCCCCGAGCCACCTGAACACCCGAAACATACAACTCACCAACAACACCCACCGGAACCGGACGCAAACGCTCATCGAGCACCAACGCCGACATCCCACGAACCGGACCACCGATCGTGACCACATCACCCGCCGACAACGCACCACTGATATTTGTCGCGACCGTCGCCTCCGTCGGCCCGTACGCATTGAAGAACCGGCGCCCACCCGAACTTGTTGCCGTCCACGCACTCACCAACTCCGGCGAACACGCCTCACCACCCACAATGACCACCCGCAGATCATCCAGACCCGCCGGATCCACCGAACCCAACGCCGCCGGCGTCACAAACGCATGCGACACCCGCTCACCGCGCAACAACCCCGCCAACTCACTACCGCCGTACACCGACGGCGACGCAATCACCATCGCCGACCCCGCCCCCACCGCCAACAACAACTCGAGCACCGACGCGTCGAAACTCGGCGACGCAAAATGCAGAGTCCGCGACGCACCCGTCAACGAATACCGATCCACCTGCTCCGCACAGAAATTCGACACACCCCGATGCGTCACCACCACACCCTTGGGCACACCCGTCGTCCCCGACGTGTAAATCACATACGCCGACGAATCCGGCCGCACCCGCCCCACCCGATCCACATCCGAGACCGCAGCCCCCGACACCCCCGCCACCAGACCCGCACACTCATCCGAGTCCAGCACAACCCAATCCACACCCGAGGGCAACACCGACGCGAACTCCGCCGACGTCAACCCCACCACCACACCCGAATCAGCGACCATATGCGCTACACGATCCGCCGGATACGCCGGATCCACCGGCACAAACGCCGCCCCCGACTTCACCACCGCCCACAACGCCACCACAGACTCGAACGACCGCGGCACCGCCACCGCCACCCGATCCTCAACCCCCACACCACGATCGATCAACACCCGCGCCAACCGCGACGACCACTCGTCAAGCTCCGCATACGACAACGACGCACCCTCGAACACCAACGCCACCGCCGACGGATCCACCGCCACCGCCGCCGCAAAAACATCCGACAACGTCCCCACCACCGACGCGCGGCCACCATCAACCTGCGTCAACGACACCCACTCCGCCGCCGACAACACCTCCACATCACCAACCACCACCAACGGATCCACCGCCGCAGCCTCGAGAATCCGCACCAACCGATCCGCGAAACCACGCACCGTCGCCTCATCGAACAGATCCGTGGCGTACGAGAATTGCGCGGCCAGACCGCCCAGCTCACCCGCTTCGCCGATGGACTCCACCAAAGTGAGGGACAGGTCGAACTTTGCAGTGCCACTGTCAATCTCGACCATGTTCACTGACATTCCGGGCAGTTCCAGGCTGGTCTTCGCCAGGTTCTGGAATGACAATGCCACCTGGAACAACGGATTCCGGGCCTGCGACCGCACCGGATTCAACACCTCCACCAGGCGCTCGAACGGCACATCCGCATGACCGAAAGCCTGCAGATCCACTTCCCGTGCCGCATCCAACAATTCGGCAAACGTCCACGCCGGATCGAGTTCGGTACGCAACACCAACGTGTTGACGAACATACCGACCAGATCATCGAGCGCCTGCTCACCACGCCCCGCGATCGGGGTTCCGATCGCAATATCGGAAGTCGCCGACAAACGCGCCAACAAAACCACCAACGCCGAATGCAACACCATGAACAACGACGCATTACGACTGCGCGCCAACACATTCAACGCCGAATGCAGATCCGCATCCAGAGTGAACGAATACGTGGCACCGCGGTTCGAGGCCACCGCCGGACGCACCCGATCCGTGGGCAGGTCCAACTGCTCCGGCAACCCAGCCAACGCACTTGTCCAGAAGTTGATCTGCTGCGACATAACAGATTCGGTATCGTCTGCGACGCCGAGAATCTGGTGCTGCCACAGTGCAAAATCGGAGTACTGCACGGCAAGTGGCGCCCACCCCGGGGCCTCGCCGTGAGTGCGAGCGGAGTACGCGATCATCAGATCACGGATCAGCGGTGCGACCGAAAAGCCGTCTGCTGCAATGTGATGCACCACGAATACCAGTATCCACCCGTCGTCGGCGACCTGCAGCAGACGCACACGCAGGGGCACCGAAGAAGTGACGTCGAACCCCTGCGAGACAATCCTGGTAATGCGGTCGACGGTGTCCGACACAGCGATCGTTTGGACCGACAGATCTATGCCTTGCGCCACGGCAACGTCATTGGCGGGGAGCACGCACTGATAGCCCGTTCCGTCGTGTTCCGGGTAGATGGTGCGCAAGATTTCGTGACGTTCGATCACATCTGTGATCGCATCTTGCAGAGCCGAGTGGTCCAGCGCGCCGGAGAGCTGTATCGCTGCGGGGATATTGTTCACGCTCGACACCGAGTCGAAGCGGTTGAGGAACCACATCCGCTGCTGCGCCAAGGACAGCGGCACTCGCTCGGGACGCACCTGTGCCGTCAGCGCCGCCCGGCCGCCGACTCCCACCTGTGACTCGATCCGCGAAGCCAGCGATTCGACAGTCGGAGCTTCGAACAAGTCTCGCACCGGAATTCGGGTTTCGAGTGCGGCAGCCAATCGCGAGACGACCTGCGTCGCGATCAGCGAGTTGCCACCGAGGTCGAAGAAGTCGTCGTCGAGGCCTACTCGAGGGGCTCCGAGGATCTCGGCAAAAACTCCCGCCACAATTTCTTCGACCGGCGTGACCGGTGCCCGGAACTCGCGCACCTCGAACACCGGATCAGGCAACGCATTTCGGTCGAGCTTGCCAACCGGCGTCAACGGCACCTGATCGAGCACCATGATCGCCGACGGCACCATGTACGCGGGAAGACTTGCACCGACGTGTTTGGTCAGCGCTTCGACATCGAGGTCACCTTCGAATCCTGCAACGACGACGACGTAGGAAACTAATGTTGTAGCGCCTGAAGGTAACTCACGCCCCACCGTCACCGCGAACTCGACATCAGGATGGCCCGACAACACCGCATCGATCTCACCGAGCTCGATGCGGAACCCGCGCACCTTCACCTGGAAGTCACTGCGCCCCAGGTACTCGAGTTCACCCGCCGCACTTGACGTGCCGCCGATCCATCGCACCACATCACCCGTGCGATACATCCGCGAACCATCAGCCGAATACGGATTCGCCACGAAACGATCCGATGTCAACGACGGCCGATCGTGATAACCACGAGCCAACACTGCGCCCGCAAAATACAACTCACCCCTGGTTCCTATCGGCACCGGATGCAGACGCTCGTCGAGCACTAGCGCCGTCACGCCCTCGATCGGCGAACCGATCGTCACCGGACTACCGGCCGTCAGATGCGCGTACGTCGAAATGATCGTCGTTTCAGTCGGACCGTATGCATTGAAATAGGTCCGTCCTGGAGCCCACCGTGCCACCAAATCCGGCGCCGTCACATCGCCACCGATGGACACCATCTCGAGATCTACCAACACCGCCGGGTCCAAAGTTCCCAACACAGCCGGCGTGATCAACCCGTGTGTCACCCGCTCGACCCGCAACAACTCCGTCAACTCGTGACCACCGATGATCGAAGGCGGCACGATCACCGACGTCGCCCCCGCGTGGAACGCCACCATCCACTCGAGCACCGAAGGATCAAAACTCGGCGAACAGTTCTGCAGCACCCGCGATTCCGCACTCACCCGGTACCGCGCTGTCGCCGACTCCAACAACCCCCGCAAACCGGTATGCGTGACCGTCACGCCCTTCGGCTTACCCGTCGAACCGGATGTGTAGATGACGTACGCCGCATGCTCCGCACGCAGAACACTCACACGATGTTCATCCGTGACAGGAGCCGCAGACTGCGCCTCCAGAAGTACCTGCGTCGCCGGCGCGTCCAGCACCAACCACGAAGCCCCCACCGGAAGTTGACCCGCGAACGCCGACCCGGTCACACCCAACACCGCCCGCGAATCAGACAGCATGTGTGCAATACGATCCGCCGGATAATTCGGATCCACCGGCACGTACGCGGCGCCGGACTTCGCGGCCGCCCAGACCGCGACCACCATCTCGTAAGAACGCGGGAATGCCAGTGCCACGATATTTTCCGGACCGGCCCCGCGGGCAATCAGAACCCGAGCCAACCGCGAGGACGCCTCGTCCAGTTCACGGTAGGTCACCGAACGACCTTCCGAGCGCACCGCGACGGCGTCCAGATCGATCGCGCACCCGGCGGTCAGAATATCTACCAGGAGAGCCGAAGGCATCGCGTCGTCGCTCACAACCGTCGTCAGCTCTGCAATGTCACCGGGCGACATCCACTCCAGATCGCCTACGGCCACAGACGCATCCGCGACCACTGAGCGCAGTATCTGCGTCAGTGCCGTCGCAAACTCCGCCACGGTTGATTCGTCGAACAGATCTGTGGTGTAAGTGAAGGTTGCCGGCATTCCCGCAGACACGCCGTTCTCCGACAGGCCTTCCGACAGCGTCAGCTGCAGATCAAACTTGGATGAGGCCGTGTCGAACTCCATCGTGGACACGGTCAGCCCTGACAGTTCCAGCTCGGCCCGTTCGAGGTTTTCGAAGGACAGTGCCACCTGAAAGAGCGGATGACGAGCCTGCGAGCGGGCTGGGTTCAGTACCTCCACCAGACGCTCGAAAGGCACGTCAGCATATTCGAAGGCGTGCAAATCGGCTTGCTTCACCTGCTCGAGGAAGTCGGAGAAGGGAGCTGCGCCGTCGACCTGTGTCCGCAACACCAGCGTGTTGACGAACATGCCCACCAACGAGTCCAGTGACGCGTCTCCGCGACCCGCGACCGGTGTGCCCACTGCGATGTCGGACGTGGCGGACAGCCGGGCGAGGAGAACTGTCAGCGCCGCATGCACAACCATGAACAGTGACGCATTGTGCGCCCGGGCCAGCCGGTTCAACCCGTCATGGGTCTTGCTGTCGATGGTGAATGCAAAATCGGCGCCGTGGTTGGACGCGACCACCGGACGTGGACGGTCGGCGGGCAAGTCCAGCTGGTCCGGAAGGCCGTCGAGATTGCCCTTCCAATAGCCGATCTGCTGCGAGATCAACGATGCCGGATCCTCTTCCGATCCCAACACCTGACGCTGCCACAGTGCATAGTCCGCATACTGTGCCTCGAGTGCGTGCCAGCCGGGCGAATTGCCCTCGATCCGCGCCGCATAGGCCTGAACCAGATCCCGGGCCAGAACACGCATCGACCAACCGTCGACGCTGATGTGATGAACCACCATCAGCAGAACGTGCTCGTCTTCCGCCACACTCAACAAGGTCAATGCGGCAGGAACCTGCAAGGTCACGTCAAATCCGGTGGCCACGGCCTCACGGATCCGGGCTTCTAGTTCCGCTGCATCGACGTGCTGCGGTGTCAGGTCTCGCACTACCTCGGCCGCAGGCAATATCACCTGGTGCGGTCCCTGAGGAGACTCCGGATATATCGTCCGCAATGCTTCGTGGCGGGTGGTGATGTCCGACACCGACTCGGCCAGCGCGGCGCCGTTCAGTGATCCTGAAAGCTTCAGCGCCGCAATAACATTGTATGCGCCGGAAGTGGGGTCGAAGCGATTGAGGAACCACATCCTCGATTGCGCAGACGAGAGCGGAATGTGTTCAGGTCTCAGCGAAGCCGTCAGCGCCGGGCGACCGGAAGCCGTCAATTCCGCGCCGTCGACCAGTGCTGCCAATCCACCGATCGTGGGGGTCTCGAACAACTCTCGCACGCTCACGTGCACATTCAGTGCTTCGTTGATCCGCGCCAGAACTCGGGTTGCAACCAGCGAGTTGCCGCCGAGGTCGAAGAAGCTGTCGTAGACGCCGAATCTTCCCGTTGCATCGTCACCGGCCCCCAGGACCTCGGCGAAGATCTTCGCCACCATTGCCTCGGTGTCGGTGCGGGGTGCCACATAGTCGGCAAGCCGCTCGAATGTCGGCTTCGGCAACATCTTCCGGTCGAGCTTGCCGTTTGCGTTGAGCGGCAAGGCCTCGAGGATCGACAAAGCCGAGGGCACCATGTAGCGGGGTAGCGCCTTGCCGACGGATTCGAGTAGTGAACGCTCGTCGACTTCGGACCCGGCCTCCAGCACTACGTACGCGGCAAGATAGTCCCCCGCAGCGGAATCATTGCGGACGAGCGCCACTGACTGCGTCACCGCGGGGCAACCGAGCAGTGCGGCCTCGATCTCTCCCAGTTCGATCCGTTGACCCCGCAGTTTGACCTGGAAGTCGACTCGACCGACGTACACCAACTCGCCGCGCTCGGTCCACCGAACCAGGTCTCCGGTCCGATACAGGCGCGACGAATCCTCATCTGCTCCGAACGGATTGGCCACAAACCGGTCTGCGGTCAAATCCGGACGCCCCACATACCCACGGGCCAACTGATCGCCCGCGACGTACAGTTCGCCGACCAGGCCGACCGGTACCGGATTGAGTCGTGGATCCAGAACATAGACCTGGGTGTTGGAGACAGGTACACCCATCGGCACGAGCACCGAGTCCTCTTCGGTGACTGCGTGATAGGTCACGTCCACCGCTGTCTCGGCGGGACCGTACAGATTCTGCAAGCGTGCGTTCATCACCCCGCGAAAATGCACCGCAGTCGACGCTTTGAGCGCCTCACCGCCGGAGAACACCAATCGCAACGAATCACAGCGCTCGGCGACATCTTGCAACAAGAAGAGTTCCAACATAGCCGGAACGAAGTGCGTCACGGTGACACCTTCGCGCTCGATCAGCGACGCAAGGTAGTGCGGATCTCGGTGCCCGTCCGGCTCCGCGATCACAGCCCGTCCCCCAGACATGAAGGACCAGAACATCTCCCAGACCGAGACGTCGAACGTTGCCGGCGTCTTGACAAGAATTACGTCGGATTGGTCGAGTCCGTACACTTCCTGGCGCCACAGGAACTGGTTGACGATTGCCGAGTGCGGCACCGCAACGCCCTTGGGAACACCCGTCGAGCCTGACGTGAAGATGACGTAGGCCGTATTGGCAGGAACCAGACGAGCACGTCGATCTACATCGGTTACCGGCGCACTCTCCCAACCCGAGAGATCCACAACTGCAAGGTCGAGACTTGGAACTCCGTCAAATTCCGTCGCGAGTGTACCCTGCTCGGAAGAGGTGAGCACCAGCAGCGGTCGGGCCGACTTCACTATCGACACAATGCGTTCCGACGGATGCTCGGGGTCCAGCGGCACATACGCACCACCTGCTCGCAGGACTGCGTGCACAGCGACCAGCAACTCCGTCGACCTTGCCAGCAGCACACCGACGATCGAATCCGGCCCGACACCCTGCGATATCAATTCTCGAGCAAGTCTGCTGACCCGAGAGTCGAACTCCGCATAGGTGAGCGATTCGCCGTCGAATGTCACTGCTACGGCGTCCGGTGTCCGAGCCATCTGATCCGAAACCAGATCCGACAGAGTTACCGCTGAGAACTCGTGTGAGGTGTCGTTCCATCCGATGGTCATGAGCTCTCGCTCGGCGACCTCGAGTAGACCGATGTCGCCGACAGCCGCCGACGGATCTGCCGCTACCGTAGCGAGGATGCGCTGGAAACGCTGAGCAAACACCTCGACAGTGTTGATATCGAAAAGGTCTGTGGCAAAGACGAATCCTGCGGTCATTCCAGCCGGTGTGCCGTCGGCATCGTGAACTTCGGCAACGGTCAGTTGGAGGTCGAACTTCGACATCTCGAGGTCGAACCGCACCGGCTCGACTGTCATGTGCGGCAATTCCAAGCGGACCGCCGCGTTGTTCTGGAATTCCAAGAGCACCTGGAACAGCGGAGCATGCGCCGTCGAGCGGGCGGGCGCGAGCACTTCTACCAACTGTTCGAAGGGAACGTCGGCGTTGCCGAATGCACCCAGGTCGATCTCGCGGACCTGTTCGAGCAAATCGGAGAACGGTGTCTGCAAGTCCACCTGGGTGCGTAGCACCAGGGTGTTGACAAAAACACCGATCAAGTCGTCGAGCTCCGGCTCGCCGCGGCCGGCGACCGGGGTGCCCACCACGATGTCCGAGGTTCCGGACAACCGAGCCAGCAACACGGCCAACGCCGCGTGCATGACCATGAAGACGCTTGAATTATGTTGATGCGCAGTATTTACGACAGCGTCGTGGACGTCGGCATCGATGTGGAACTCGACGCGGGCACCACCACGGGACTGCTGATTCGGGCGAGGTCGATCGGTGGGCAGTTCCAGCAATTCGGGAAGTCCGGTCAGCGTGGACGACCAGTACCCGAGCTGCTCCGACGCCAGGCTCTCGGGATCCTGCTCGTCACCGAGCAGTTCGCGTTGCCACAAGGTGTAGTCGACGTACTGGATGTTCAGCGGGCTCCAGGTCGGTACGTGTCCGGCCAGATGCGCACTGTAGGCCACCATGACATCGCGCACCAACGGGGTGAGCGAAAATCCGTCGGTCGCGATGTGGTGGACCACGATCGCCAAGGCATAGTCACCGCGGTGAACTTCGAACAGTCTCGCCCGCAACGGCACTGCCGCGGTGACATCGAAACCGGCAAGTGAGAACTCACGTAGCTGCGTATGCAGGTCGACTTCGTCGGAAACGACAACCGGAGCCAGGTCGGTGTGCACTTCACCGGCCGCCAGCACAACCTGATGCGGGCCGCTCGGAGTGTCCGGGAACATCGTCCGCAACGACTCGTGCCGTTCGATGACGGCGAGAAGTGCGGCGCTCAGCGCAGGCACGTCGAGTTCACCGGTGAGCCGCACTATCATCGGCACGTTGTATGCCGCTGAGCTGGTGTCGAATTGGTTCACAAACCACATGCGCTGCTGCGCGGCCGAGAGCGGTATGTGCTCGGGTCGCACTCGGGCGATGAGCGCCGGGCGACTCGTAGCGATACCGCTGCGCGCCACTACCTTGGCGGCGATACCGGATACCGTCGGTTCGTCGAAGATATCGCGCACGCCGAGATGTGCGTCGAGAGCGGTATTGACCCGCGCGATCACCTTGGTCGCGATCAGGGAGTTGCCGCCGAGCGCAAAGAACGAAACGTCGACACTGATTCTGTCGATGCCCAGCAGTTCGGAGAACACTCCGGCGACGATTTCCTCGGCCTCGGTGGTGGGCGCTCGGTATTCGTCTTCGGGGGCGGTGAACACCGGTGCCGGCAGGGCGCGGCGGTCCAGCTTGCCGGTCGGTGTGAGCGGCACGTGTTCGAGCCGAATGACGGTGGTCGGGACCATGTGTGACGGCAGCTGCTCGGCTACGGCAGCGAGAATCGCCGCGGAGTCGAAGTCGAAACCCGGAGCCGGTCGAAGGTAGGAGACCAACACTGTGTTGTCGGCGGTTGCCTCGTGCGCGACGGTGACCGCAAAGTCAACCGAATCCTGTGCGGCCAGGACTGCGTCGATTTCGCCGAGTTCGATGCGGAATCCACGAATCTTGACTTGGAAGTCCGATCGACCGATGAACTCGAGTTGATGGTCAGGCGTCCATCGCACCTCGTCGCCCGAGCGGTACATCCGTGACCCTGGTTCACCGAAAGGGTTGGCAACAAAGCGTTCTGCTGTGGTATCCGGGCGTCCGTGATATGCGCGCGCAAGTCCGGGGCCACTCAGATACAGCTCCGCCACAACGCCTACCGGGACGGGTCGAAGCTTACGGTCGAGCACGACTGCGGACGCGCCTTGAATGGGGCGTCCGATCGTGGCGGGGACGCCCGGCGTGATCGGCTCACTCGTGGTGATGACGATCGTGGTTTCGGTGGGCCCGTAGCTGTTAGTGAAACGGCATGCGGGACCAAATCTTTCGACCAGATCCGGAGTACACACGTCGCCGCCGACCACGACTGCCTCGAGATCGGGCAAACCTTCGGGGTCGACCGTGTTCAAAAGCGTAGGGGCGGAAAGTATATGGGTCACCCGTTGCTCGCGCAAAAGGTCTACGAGCTCGTCGCCGCCGTAGACGTCGGGCGGGGTGACGATCATGGCTGCACCGGCACTGAAAGCCTGCAGCATCTCGAATACCGATGCATCAAAACTGGCAGAGGAGAAACGTAGGACACGAGAGGACGCGGTGATCCCGAGTTCCGGTCGAGCTGATGCCGCGAACTGAGAGAGTCCACGATGGGTGACGACGACGCCCTTCGGCAGTCCGGTGGATCCGGACGTATAGATCACGTAGGCCACGTTGTCGATCGAGGGTGCGGAGAGCTGCTCGGCAGCTGAAATTGCAGATACGGAACGGGAGTCGATATCCACCCGAGTCTGGTCGGAATCGAGGACCATCCAGCTGACGAGACTGGGAAGGGAGTCCATAGTTCGGACTGCGGTGATCCCGAACCGAACGCCGGAATCGCTGAGCAGATGAATGATTCGCGCCTGTGGAAGCTTGGGGTCGACCGGAACGAACCCGGCGCCGGTCTTGGCCACGGCCCAGAGTGCGACGAGAGCGTCGACCGAACGGTCGAGAGCGAGCGCGATCAGTGCTTCGGGGCCCGCACCGGCGTCGATCAGAACGCGCGCAAACTGATTCGATCGCTGATCGAGTTCGCGATAGGTGAGAGTGTGGCCGGCCGACCACACCGCGATTCCGTCAGGATTGGCCACTACCCCGTCCAGCAGGAAGTCCACGAACAGACGCGGCGATGTGGCCGGCTCTCCCATTGCCGGAACCAAGTCGCGGTATTCGTCTTCGTGCAGAACATCGATCGACGAAATCTGCTCTTCGTCACCACTTCTGGCGAAATCGCGAAGGAACTCACCGAATCGCGCGTGGTGCGCGGCGAGGTCGTCGCGCGTGTAGAGATTGGCGTTGGCCTCGAAGTCGATATGGGCATGACTGCCGACTACCGCGGGATAGATGTTGATCGACAGATCGTCCACGGGACCTGTCGAAAGCACGTTGAGCCGGCCGAGGGTCGAGCCGAGCCGAATCTCGCTGTGAAACATCATGATGTTGATCGCCGGACCGAAGAAACCGCGCTGCGTAGTTCCGACGTCGGCCTCGCGGCGGATGTCCTCGTGACGGAACTGCTGGTGCCGCAAGGCACCAGTCAATCCCAACTGGACTTCGCGCACCAAGGTGCCGGTGTCCTTGTGCCCGGCAGTCGAAAGCCTGATCGGTACGACGTTGGACATCATGCCGCCGGATCGCCGGAGCCTGGCTGTTGTTCGAGCCGAGACCGGCAGGCTGAGGACTATGTCGTCTTCTCCGGTCAACCGGGACAGGAATGCTGCGACTGCGGCGATCGCGACTGTCGCGAAGGACGCTCCCGGCGTCCTCGCCACCATCGCCAGCACCGCGTCCTCGGTGTCAACGGACATTTGATCGCTGACGACTACGGACTGCGAACCGACGGGCGCGGTGCGCCCGGCCAGAGAGATGGGATGCGGGAAATCTCGGGTGACGTCGGCCCAGTACGCGCGGTCGGTCTCGAAACGGCGCGATCCGCGGTACTTGTCCTCGTATTCGCGAATTTCCCGGAGGTCACTGAAATTTACGGGAGCTTCAGGGGTGCCCTCGATCGCCTCGGTATAGCGCTGCGCGATCAGATTCATGAACGTCATCGCACCGAAACCGTCGAGTGCGATGTGGTGCATTCTCGTGTACCAGAAGTAATGATTGTCGGCGAGGCGCAGTGTGACCGACCGAGTCAACCAGCCTGTGACCATGTCGACCGGAGCCCGGAAGTCGGCCTGCATCCATTCGGTGGCAGCTGCAACGGGATCGGGATGATCGCTGAAGTCCATCGAAGTGATTTCCGCGCGAAGTTCGGTGTCGATCATCTGGAACGGCTCGTTGTCGATCTCGATGATGCGAAGTAGTCCCGAGCCGAGTTCTGCAGCCGCCCGATAACCGCTATCAGACAGCAACTGCACATCGAGAGGTCCCAGGACCTCGACGTACTGGGCAATGTTGACCGGAACGTCGCCCAGCAGATGCTGAGCGAACCACATGCCACGTTGCGCAGTGGACAGCGGAAATATGCCTGAATTCGAACGTGTCGCCTCTAGATCCGACGACCCAGACATACCGTTCACAGCTTCGTTGCCCGTTGAATTCACCGAGCCACCTCATTCCTTTTGGAACCACCACAACAACTGCACCCTGCCGATGTGCAACCGACAGATTAGGCGACTCGAACGTCGAAAACATCAAAATGGAATCATGTGTCGGACGAGCGTCCAATCCGACCGGCCGACCGCAGCACATATTGGCTTCGACCAGCAATTTCATTGCGACGTCTCACCGCTACCGCCAAAGTGAACACGTGCCAATTCCAGCGCTACGGCCTTCCCCGCGGCGGGGTCGAGCGGTTCTACTTTCGGAAAGCTACAAGCAAGCACTGCCTACCGAACGAGCAAATCGCCGCACGAGGCGCACTTGCGCTTCGTACGGCGATCTTCTCAAACCAGCAGACCCGTGAATAGTGGCAAAGGTCCGAATTTGGCCAATGTACCGACCGACCGGGACGGATCCGAAAACTTTCAGCCCACAGCCACCCCCTGGACACCGACAAGAATCGAGGCGTGTAATCATCCAGCTAAGCTAAAGTTCCAGGAACTCAGCACCTCGAGTCGTCCCAACGCACGGGGCACCGGGCACCAATCCCGACACCACTCTCGTCGTGACACAGTTTGCCGTGACTACAGTGCGTGGTCCTTGGTTTCCACCAGAGCCCACGTGCAGACGAAACTCAGCACACCGAGGACGGCCAGCATGATGCCGATAGCCATGCTCCCGTATGCCGAAGCAAGCGGGGCTGCGATCAGCGGCGGTACAGCGCCGCCGAGGACGCCCGCGAGGTTGTAGCCGAGGCCGGCACCGGTGTAGCGGTAGCGCGTCTGGAACATCTCCGGAAGCAGGGCACCGCAGGGACCGTAGGCGATTCCGAAGATCATCAACGTTCCGAACATTCCGAGAACGAAGGCGATGGGCGATCCGGTGTCGAGAAGCGGGAAGAGCACCAGCGCCCACACGACGGCCATGCCACACGAGATCATGATGACCTTGCGACGCCCGATCCTGTCGGAGTACAGCGCCGAGACGATGATTGCGGCGCCGAAGACAAATGCGGAGGCGATGCCGACCGACAAGACGAACGGCCGTGAGAAGCCGAGCGTCTTGGTGCCGTAGCTCGTCAGGAAGGCAGTGCCCATGTAGAAGAAGGCGAACAGGCAAGCCAGAGCGCCTGCAGAGAGCAGGATTTCCTTGGACTGAAAACGCCAGGCATCCAGGAACGGTAGCGTGCGAGGAGCCTCGTTCTTCTGCGCCGCAACGCGATCGGCCTGCTCGGCCTTGAATACCGGAGTTTCTTCGATAGCAAGACGCATGTAAAGCCCGATGCCGACCAGAACGATGGAGAACAGGAACGGGATACGCCAGCCGTAGTCGAGGAACGCCTGATTGGTATCGCCGAGAACCGCGCCGGTAATGAGAAACGTGCTGCTGGAGAGAATGAATGCGATGGCCGGGCCCAACTGCGGGAACATCGCATACAAGCCGCGTTTACCCGGTGGGGCGTATTCGGCAGTCAGCAGGGTCGCGCCGGCCCACTCACCTCCGACCGCGAAACCTTGCCCGAATCGCAAGACCACCAAGATGATCGGTGCCGCGATACCGATAGTGGCAGCGCCCGGGAGCAGACCGATGAGGAGCGTCGAGATACCCATGAGCAGCAGCGTGGAAATCAGCGTCTTCTTGCGGCCGATGCGATCGCCGAAGTGCCCGAACAACATTGCACCCACAGGGCGTGCAATGAACGCAACGGCAAAGGTAGCGAACGATGCAACCGTGCCGGCCGTAGCACCCAAGGCAGGGAAGAACACCGTCGGAAACACAAGTGCCGCAGCAGTTCCGTAGATGAAGAAGTCGTAGAACTCGATAGTCGTGCCGATGCAACTGGCGATGGCAACTCGCCGTACGCTCGTCTTGTTGGCGGGGACTGTTGCAATGCCTGCGGCACTGGTTTCCCCTGATGGAGAGACTGTTGTCACTCGTTTCCTCCGTGGTCCGGTGGTGACGCCCTGTGGGTGTCACCGTCGATAGAAGGAAAGGTAGTGATGCGGCTCACCCCCGCACTACCCCCGAAAGAGGGTGATCGTGATGTGGATCACGATTCATATGCAAAAGTAACGGGTTTCACCCTACGTACAGACAAAAGAAGACCGCTCAACTCTCACCGAGTTGAGCGGCCGCTTTCGGATGCTGCCGTCAGTTCTGGGTCTTGCCGGCAGCCTCACACAACTCCTGGCGAATCTCCACCCACACGGTGGCGTACGAGTCGATACCCGTCTCCGACATCCACTTCAACTCTCCCGCTTGAACTTTCGTCAACGCACTGGAGAACAGATCCTGGTAGCGAGACAAACGCGGAACGAATGCCGACAGATCATCGAACACGTTGGACGCGCGACGGTCCAAGTCTGCGAGAGAGTCTGCGTCAGCACGTGCAACGAGGGCAGAGAATTCCTCGTCCAGCGGCAGGAATGCCTCGAGCACGTCGAGAATCGAATCCTCGTCGATCGAGACGCGCTCGGCGTCCAGTTGATCGTTCAGCTCGGTGAGACCCTTCTCGGTCAGGCTGATCGTGCCCTCACTCTCGAGCGCCTTCCCCTGCGCGATCAGGGCGTCGTACGCGGCCTGACCGGACGCGGCACTGACTCCCAAATGCTCGGCAAGGACAGAAGATCCAACCTGTCCCTTGAGCCGCACCGACTGAAGCAGCGCCAACTCGTCCACATTGCCGGCAAAGGCCATCGCATTCTCCTCATTACGTGCCGCCAGGGCGGCTCTGCATTCGACGCGAACTCCACCCGAGAGCTCGCTGCCCCACTGGGCAAGATCAATCTGCCCCGACGGGCAAACCAATCTCATCACAACGAGCCAGGCCGTAGCACTGCTGCCCGTCACCAGGAAACTCACCGACGGGTGTGACCTACCGGACATACGGTACCTTTGGCGCGTGAAACCCACCCTCGTGTCAGTGGTGATCCCGGCGTACAACGCTATGGATCACATCGACGAACAGCTGACAGCTCTCGCCTCGCAAGATTACGACGGCAAGTTCGAAGTCATCGTCAGCGACAACGGCTCAACGGACGGTCTTGCACAGTTCATCGAGAACCACCCCGCCATTGATGCCTTGTCCCTCCAGCTGGTGAATGCCTCCGAAGCTAGAGGAGGTGGCTACGCGCGCAACGTGGGAGTTGCAGCATCCCGCGGGGATTTCATCGCATTCTGCGATGCGGACGACCGCGTGCACCCGTCCTGGCTGACGGCCATCACACGTGCTGCCGAAAACTCCGACGCTGTCGGCGGTGTCGTGGAAACTACGTCGATCAACTCCCCCGAGGTCGCCACGTGGCGCCGGTTCACCACCGAAACGCAGTTCGGCAGCAGCGATTTCCTTCCCTACGGCATTACCTGCACCTTCGGGATCTGGCGCACAGCGTTTGACGCGATCGAGGGATTCGATCTCCGCTACGTCAGGTCCGGAGAAGACATCGACCTGAGTTGGCGACTGCAATTGGCCGGAATGACACTGGCGCACGCTCCGGATGCTGTAGTTGCGTACCGCTTACGCGGCACCTATCGCGGAACGTGGAATCAAACGCGCGCCTACGGAATTGCGACGGCACAACTGTACTCACGTTTCCGCGATCACGGCCAGAAAAGGACGGCTCCACGGGAGCTTGCAGCAACCGTACTTGCGTTAGTTATTTTCAACCCTCTAGTTCCCCAACGGATCTGCCCGATGCCGCGCGGCCGTTGGTTCGTTCACGCGGGCAACTTGGCTGGAAAGATCCAGGGCAGCATCAAACATCGCGTCCTGTACATCTGAGAGCTATTCGAGCGTCAGCACCTCACCCGCGGGCAGTTCGTCTGTGCGCGAGGTGTCCTTGAGATCTACACCCGAGCGACCCAATTTACGGGCGCCCGCAACCAGACTCGCAACGACGCGGGCAGCCTGCTCGTAGCCCAACCCTTCCGGCGGATGGATGTTGGAAATGCAGTTGCGATCGGCATCCGTACGTCCGACGCGCGGGAGGTGTGTCAGATAGATCCCGACGCTGTCCGCGACGGACAGGCCCGGGCGTTCGCCGATCAGAACGATAGCGGTCTGCACTCCCATCGCCGAAGCTATGTGATCACCGAGAGCAACCCGCGCATTGGTCGCAATCACCGGCGGCGCAAGGGAATAACGCTCCCCCAGTACCGCAACCAGCGCCGAAAGCAATTGCTCACCGTGATCCATCAGGGCACGTGGCGAAAGTCCGTCGGCCAGAATGAATCCGATCTCCTTGTCGGAGTGCTCGATCGAACGCAGATCTGCCGGTCGGCGCCCCAGATCCGGTCGACGCAAATACTCACTACGCGAGGACACCGCGCTGGTCACCAGTGCCGGTGCTCCGATGCCGACAGCTTCGACACGCTGAGCGAGAGTCTGCGAATCGAGTGGAACGTGAACGGCGTCGCGGGCCGCGGCGTGAGCAGCCTTGAACTCGAGAACTCGACTGGTGGGCAATGAATCACCGGTGCGGCCCAAACCGATTCGGGACTGGGTGGTCTTACGAAGCGGGCCCCAGAAATCGGAGACCAACGCGTTGTCGTCGATCATCACTTCACCGTCAACGATCGCAGTGGCGATGATCCGGCATCGATGGGGAGAACCCGACCGTGGTCGTCCGTCATCCCCAAACCGTGTAGCCACGCCTCGAACTCGGGGGCAGGTTGCAACCCGAGTACGCGGCGCACATACAGCGCATCGTGGAAGGCGAGACTCTGATAGCCCAGCATCACATCGTCTGCGCCGGGAACAGCAATCACAAAGGCTGCGCCGGCCACTCCGAGCAAGGTCAGCAGATTGTCCATGTCGTCCTGATCAGCCTCGGCATGGTTGGTGTAGCAGACGTCGACACCCATCGGCAGGCCCAGAAGCTTTCCGCAGAAATGATCTTCCAAACCGGCCCGAATGATCTGCTTGCCGTCGTACAGATACTCGGGCCCGATGAAGCCCACCACCGTATTGACGAGCAGTGGTTCGAGATCGCGGGCTACCGCGTAGGCCCGTGTCTCGAGTGTCTGTTGATCTACCGGCGCTCCCCCGGTACCGAAATGATGTCCAGAACTGAGTGCTGATCCCTGCCCGGTCTCGAGGTACATGACATTGTTTCCGACGGTCCCCCGGTTCAAGGATCGTCCGGCTTCGTTTCCTTCACGCAGCAACGGAATGTTCACTCCGAAACCCGAATTGGCGCCTTCGGTACCGGCGATCGACTGGAAGACCAAATCCACCGGGACACCGGATTCGATCAGTCCGATCGTGGTCGTCACATGTGAAAGCACACAGGATTGTGTCGGGATTTCGAACCGCTGCCGGATATCGTCGAGAAGATGCAGGAGATCCGACGTCGCCTGCGGAGAATCCGTCGCGGGGTTGATACCGATGACGGCGTCACCGCAACCCATCAGAAGACCGTCGAGTGTGGCTGCGGCGATTCCGCGTGGATCGTCGGTGGGATGGTTGGGCTGCAACCGGGTGCTGAGCCGCCCGGGCAGTCCGATGGTGGTCCGGAACCCGGCCGTCACGGTGACTGCCTTCGCGACGGCAATCAAATCTTGATTGCGCATGATCTTGCTGACAGCTGCCACCATCTCCGGAGTAAGGCCCGGGCTCACCGCCGCGAGCACCGCAGAGGCACCGGGCGCCGACGCAGTCTCGAGCAGCCAGTCGCGGAATCCTCCGACGGTCAGATGCGCGACCGGTTGGAACGCCAGTCGATCGTGGCTGTCGATAATGAGCCTGGTGACCTCGTCATCTTCGTACGGAACCAGGAGGTCTTCCAGAAAGACCTTCAGTGGCAGTTCTGCCAAAACCCATTGGGCAGCAGCACGTTCCGCATCGGAGTGCGCAGCGCATCCTGACAACTCGTCACCTGATCGCAGCGGTGTCGCCTTGGCCATGAGGTCGACGAGACCGTCGAACGTGTAGGTGGTTCCGGATATCTGTTGGTGATACGTGCTCATCCCAGTTCTTCTTCCGCCTGTGCAAGTACAGCAAACTCCTCATCAGGTGAGTTGGCAACAAGGTGATGACGGCTGTAGAGACCGAAGTATGCCATCAACACAGCGAATGCAACCAATGTAAGAAGTGCTGCAACAGGATCGACCAGGAACGTTGCGACCACCGATACAGCGGCGATGACGAGCGCAAACGAGGTTGTCACGATCCCGCCGGGAGTCCGGTACGGGCGAGGCATGTTCGGCTCGCGCTTACGAAGCACGATGTGGCTCACCATCATCAGCACGTAACTGACAGCCGCGCCGAATACCGCCATATTGAGCAGCATTGCACCTTCGCCGGTGAGCGAGAGTGCAAATCCGATGATGCCGGGAACGACGAGTGCGAGCGTCGGAGCCTTGCGCTTGTTGGTGATCGAGAGGTTTTTGGGAAGATATCCGGCGCGAGAGAGCGCAAACGTCTGGCGAGAGTACGCATACATGATGGAAAAGAAACTTGCGACCAGGCCGGCGAGTCCGATGTAGTTGACTGCCTTGGCAGCTCCGCTGTCGCCGAGTGCTTCGACCAACGGATTTCCCGAGGTAGCCAATGCGTCGGCGCCAACCGCTCCGGTTGCGAGGAACAGAACCGCTGCACCCGTGACGATCAGGATCAGCATGCTGATGATTATGCCGCGCGGAACGTTCTTTTCCGGCTCACGTGCTTCTTCGGCTGCAAGCGGAACGCCTTCCACTGCAAGGAAGAACCAGATCGCGAAGGGCACGGCAGCCCAGATTCCGAGTAGCCCGAAGGGAAGGAAAGATGACGACCCCACAGCGGTTGAATCAACGGCGATGTCGGTCAGATTGGACGAATCAAACAGTCCCACAGCCGAAACCGCGAAAACGATCAATCCCACCAGTGCGATGGCGGTGATGATGAACATCGCCTTGAGTGCCTCACCGGCGCCGGTCAGGTGAATTCCGATGAAGATTGCATACACCGCCAGATAGACCCACCAGCCATCTGTAATTCCGAACAGGTTCAAGGACTCGACGTACGCTCCGATGAACGTCGCAATCGCTGCCGGCGCAATGGAATACTCGATGAGAATTGCTGTGCCCGTGGCAAATCCACCCCACGGACCCAATGCGCGTCGCGCAAAGGTGTACCCACCGCCGGCCGCCGGAAGCGCGGATGACATCTCCGCCATTCCCAGCACCATGGCCAGGTACATCCCTGCGATCACAACGGCCGCAATGAGCAGACCACCGAACCCGCCCTCGGCTAATCCGTTGTTCCAGCCGGCGTAGTCACCGGAAATTACATAGCTGACGCCCAACCCGGCCAGCAGTACCCATCCGGCGGTACCTTTTCGCAGTGTTCGTTTCTCGAGATACGAGTTGTCTTCCGCATGAAAGTCCGCGCCGTCGTGATGGCTGCCGTCATGGCGGGCGCCGGATGCAGCGCGCTGATCAGCTTCGCCTGGCACTTGATCTGAAAGAGACATGTCTATCCCCCTGAATCGGTCAAAAATGAGACGCCGCAAACGAATGCGTCGTATGAGGTGAACCGTAGGACCATGAAGTCAAGAGCGTCCGCCGTGGGATGACGGCGATGTAACGGCTCAGTCTCGGCCGGCCGTTCCCGGAACGGGGCAAGCGTCAACGGCTTCGGCGACAACCTGTGGAACAGTGGGCGGGTTCGGCCGTACTCCGACCTCCCAGTCCGCACCGACCAGAATGGTCGACGAGTTGAGGGACGCATTTTCTTCGGGCGTGAAAGCCCTTGCTCGACTGAGGAATCGATATCCTTCAGGAGCTTCCAAGCTGAATCCGCCGCCGCGGCCCGGCACGACGTCCAGAACGAGTTGGGTGTGCTTCCAGGCTTCGAATTGGGAACCGGAGATCCACACCGCAACGGCGTCGATTCCCGTCGGCAGATCCACCGGAACCTCACCGACTCCGAGCCTGAGGTCGATGACACCGAGCAGTACATCGTGATCGCCGACAATGAATTCGCCTGCGGGATAACACATCGGCGCGCTGCCGTCACAGCATCCACCGGACTGATGCATCATGAGTTCACCGTGATTCCCACTGAGGCGGCGCAAGAGATCGGCCGCCCCAGCGGTGGTCACGAGACGAGGTGGAACGACGCCGGCAGAGCTGGCACCTGGCTCAGCAATATCTGGGGCGTTCATTCCAACCTCCGTGTGTTTGTTACTCGAGCTGACCTAGTGAATCAGCGGATCAGAAGAAGCCCTGAGCCTTCTGTGCGTAGCTGACCAGGAGGTTCTTGGTCTGCTGGTAGTGCGAGAGCATCATCAAGTGGTTCTCACGGCCGATACCGGACTGCTTGTATCCACCGAACGCAGCGTGTGCCGGGTACTGGTGGTACGTGTTGGTCCACACACGGCCCGCCTGGATATCGCGGCCCGCACGGTAGGCAGTTCCACCGTCTCGTGACCAGACACCGGCACCGAGGCCGTAGAGGGTGTCGTTGGCAATCTCGATGGCCTCGTCGTAATCCTTGAACGACGTGACGGAGACGACCGGTCCGAAGATCTCTTCCTGGAAGATGCGCATCTTGTTGTTACCCGTGAAGATCGTCGGCTGCACGTAGTAGCCGCCGGCGAGGTCGCCGCCCAACTGAGCGCGCTCACCACCGGTGATGACCTTGGCGCCCTCGGCCTTACCGATTTCGATGTACGAGAGAATCTTCTCGAGCTGGTCGTTGCTGGCCTGCGCACCGATCATCGTCTCGGTGTCGAGCGGATTGCCTTGGCGCACAGCCTTCGTGCGAATAGCTGCCATCGCGAGGAAGTCGTCGAAGATGTCCTCCTGGATCAGAGCACGGGACGGGCACGTGCAGACCTCACCCTGATTGAGGGCGAACATCGTGAAGCCTTCCAGGGCCTTGTCCTGGTAATCGTCATTGGATGCGAGGACATCGGAGAAGAACAGATTGGGGCTCTTGCCGCCGAGCTCGAGGGTGACCGGAATGAGGTTCTGCGACGCGTACTGCATGATCAAGCGTCCGGTGGTGGTCTCACCGGTGAAGGCGATCTTCTTGATGCGAGGGCTCGACGCCAACGGCTTGCCGGCTTCGACGCCGAATCCGTTGACGATGTTGAGAACGCCGGCCGGCAGCAAGTCGCCGATGATGCCGATGAGGTGCAGGATCGAGACGGGAGTCTGCTCTGCGGGCTTGAGGACTATTGCGTTACCGGCGGCAAGTGCAGGGGCAAGCTTCCACACCGCCATCAGGATCGGGAAGTTCCACGGAATGATCTGTCCGACCACACCGAGCGGCTCGTGGAAGTGGTAGGCAACGGTGTCCGAGTTGATCTCGGACAGCGAACCTTCCTGTGCGCGAATAGCTCCCGCAAAGTAGCGGAAGTGATCGATCGCAAGAGGAATGTCGGCGTTGAGGGTTTCGCGGATCGGTTTTCCGTTGTCCCAGGACTCGGCGAGTGCGATGGATTCGAGGTTCTCTTCCATCCGATCGGCGATCTTGTTCAAGACGATGGCGCGCTCGGCAACGGAGGTCTTACCCCAGGCCGGAGCGGCTGCATGTGCCGCGTCGAGTGCGAGCTCGATATCTTCTGCGGTGGAGCGAGCTACGTCGCAGAAGTTCTGCCCCGTTACCGGAGTCGGGTTCTCGAAGTACTGGCCCTTGACTGGTGCGACCCACTCGTTTCCGATCCAGTTGTCGTAACGAGACTGGAAGGACATGATCGCGTCGGCGGTACCGGGGCGGGCGTACACGGTCATTTGCAAGCTCCTCTGTGAACGGATCTTCGCCTGTGACCACCAACTTCATGACCACAGCCCCACCCCCGCGGGGTGTGATTCACAACACTAGGAGCGGCAACGTTGCAAGTACGTTGCGCTCAGAGACCCAACTGCCGGTCGAGGACGTCAATCTTGGCCTTGACCTGCGAATACAGTGCCGATTTTGGATCGAGCGTCGACAAGTACGCCTCCCAGACGACGGAATCTTCGCGTCCGTGGACGGAGGTAGTCCAGCGCGCCAACAGAGCGGCGTCACCGCCGCGAAGCAGGGCGGCCTGAACGCGCGTGCGGAGTTCATCTCGGATGGCGTCGATACCCGGAGAGGCAGATCCGCCCAGAACCGGACCCGTGTACAGACGCAGGGCGGTTGCCGCGTCACCGCGATCCAAAGCACTCCGAACGTCGTCGACATCGGTAGTGAACTCGGCAATGATGCGATACGGCCTCGACGCCAACCTGTCGGCACCGAAAACCTTACGTAGGCGCGACATTTCAGCGCGGATGGTGACACCGTCCAGCTCACCTTCGTCAAGGAGAACCGCAAGATGATCTGCACTCAGGCCCTCGGGATGCTCGGAGAGCAACAGCAAGATTTCGGCATGACGTTGCGAGATCGGAATCCGCTCGCCCCCACGGACGAGTGTGGGTCGTCCGCCGCCGAACGTCTCCAACCGGGGCGCGGAGGCCGTCAGCGGGATCGGCGAGTTGAGGAGGTGGAACCGCAGTTCCGATTCGGCGGCTGCCACGGTTGCACGGATCAACGACAACACTTCCGGGACGGCGACGCGTGGCCCGCCCGTGATGTCGATGGCACCCAGAATCTGCCCGGTCGTGGGGTCATGGACCGGCGCCGCCGAACAACTCCAATCGTGAACGGTCCGATTGAAGTGCTCCGAGCCGAAGATCTGCACCGAGTGATCGATTGCCAGTGCTGTGCCCGGCGCATTGGTACCGACGCGATCTTCGCTCCAGTCGGCACCTTCGACGAAATTCATCGACAACGCTTTGTCCTTGGCCGAGCTGTCACCCTCCACCCAGAGCAACCGGCCGTGCGCGTCACTGATCGCGATCAACAACCCGGTCTCGGCAGCATCTTCTACCAGCAGCTTTCGGATCACCGGACGAATGAGCGACATGGGATGCGTCGAACGATAGTTCTCGAGTTCGACGCCTTCGAGCATCTCGGGATTTCCGACGACATCGGGATCGACGCCTTTGTTCCGGCTGCGCATCCAGGATTCCAGCACGACGGAACGCACGTGGGAGTCGTCCGGAAGGCCATGCCCCGGCCCGTCCTGGGCATCGATGAACGACTGATGAGCGCTGGAGAGTCGACGCGCCAGCACCGCGACGTCATCTCCTGGCCGTACGGCCACCCACGGGTTGCCGTACACAGCCTGTTCACGTGCCATATTCTGCGTTCCTCCGCTCCCCTGCCACTGTAATGCCCATCACAGGTCGATGGTGAAGTCTGACCATGCGGTTTCCTTTATCCCGCCACAGCTCGGACCAACTCGCTCGCGCGCTCCGCCACCATGACCGCAGTTGCGTGCGGACCACGACTGGGGATTGCGGGAAAGATCGAGGTGTCGACGATACTGAGTGCGTCGACGCCGAAGACGCTGCACTGCTCGTCCACCACCACCCCCATTGCACAACTGCCGCTCAGATGCAGCGACGTTCCCAGCCTCGACTCGATCCACTCGTCCGAGTAATCGATGTCCGGTCGCTCGATCAGTCCGGTAGCGGCGATCGATTCCAGCAGGCTCTCGGCCAATCGCATGCCCCGACGAATCGTCGCGCGATCATGGCCCGATTCCAGATAGTTGTACCGAATCCGCGGAGCACCCGCCGGTGCCATCGCGTCAAGCTCGACGCTTCCGCGACTGTGCGGTGCCATGAGGACCACACCCAAACCGTGATCCATCGGCGCTACGCCGGGCACAAGATCCGCAAATGACGCGGTGTACGGACGGATTTCGAGATCCGGCTCATTGAGCGTCACTTCCAGAACCGGAGTTCGGTATCGAAGCAACTCAGGCGTCGAATATCGGTACGGGATCAGAACTTCCGGATGATCGACGAACCCCTGCCCGACTCCGGGAAGATCTACCACGACGGGAATTTCTTGGGCAGCAAGATGTTCGGCTGATCCGAGACCGGAATTGAGCAGCAGATGTGGTGTCGCTATCGCGCCCGCACACACCACGACATGGGCGGCACGAATACGTCGAAGTTGCGAGCCGTCGAGAACATCGACCCCAATAGCGCGGGTTCCCGAGAAGACAATACGAACGACCACAACACTGACGTCGACGCTCAGATTTGTGCGGCCCAGAGCCGGCATCAGATAGCCGAGCGCCGTGCTGATTCGGCGATGCTCGGAAATATTGAGCGGGACGGGACCGACGCCGACAGAGTCCGGAGCATTCTTGTCGAGGTCGTCGGGAAAACCTGCTTCGATCGCCGCTTGGTGGAACTGTCCACTCAGCGGATGCATGTCATCCAATTGCCGCCGACGAACCGGAATCGGTCCGCGCTCACCGTGATACGGCCCGTCGAAATCGTGATCGGTCTCCGACTGACGGAAGTACGGCAATACCTTCTCGTAGCTCCACGACTGTGGCCAGCTCGCGAAATCCGCGCGTGTGGCTCGGGCGAAATACGCGCCGTTGACAGCCCCCGAACCTCCCAACGTCCGCCCTCGCGAGATCGTGGAAAGGCGATCCG
This sequence comes from Rhodococcus sp. OK302, assembly GCF_002245895.1. Classification (NCBI taxonomy): domain Bacteria; kingdom Bacillati; phylum Actinomycetota; class Actinomycetes; order Mycobacteriales; family Nocardiaceae; genus Rhodococcus; species Rhodococcus sp. OK302. The sequence goes on along the minus strand of NZ_NPJZ01000001.1, from coordinate 2,599,060 downwards.
GCGTCAACTCGACCGGGTACGTCCACGTGTGCTCACTGGCCGGCCCCACCGGCAACAAGTATGGATCATGCAGTACCGCCGGGAGTTCGAGCGTCGATCGATAGCCGGGTCCCGCTTCGAGCAGCAACACCTTCGCTGCAGGATCTTCGCTGAGTCTCGCCGCGATCACACAACCGGTGGTGCCGCCGCCGACAACCACAAAATCTGCGTAATCCGGAACACTCACTTGGTGATTCGAGGCTTCAACGCAGCCAGGTCGTGCGCCTCGATTGCACCGCGCCACAGGCCGAATCCGTACGCCACGTCATCAGCCCGCTTGAACAACACGTACCGCACCGGCCCAAGTCCGCCGGGTTCACGGTGCCGGTACCAATCCACCAACCCCTCCCCGACTGCTGCAGCAAGCGCCAAGCGTCGGATCTTGCGTGAGCAGATGACCGCCAACAGAGTGACCGGCCAATAGTGACGGCACATCGCCGACGCGAGTTGCCAGAACCCACCCACAAATCCCTGGGCAGCCAGAATTGCCGCGATGCGCGTCGGCTGACGTAGCCCGGTGAACATCTTCCGCAAGCGGAACGTGGTGAACAGCAATGCCCCGATCGCGCCGGCCAGCCCGGAACGGGTGAGAGTGGCAGCCGCAATGCACGAGAACAACATCCAGAACGACATGGCCATCGGCGGCACCGAACCCGGATGACGCGCGGCCAGCGGTGCCGCGCCGGTTCCGTAGAAGGCGCGTCGGCTGAACCACTTGCCGAACTGCACCCGGTGATCGTGGGCGACATTCGCAACCGGTTCATAACGCAGGCGCCAACCAGCGGCCTGCAAACGCCAACAGAAATCGACGTCCTCGGCTACTTCGAGGCTTTCGTCGAAACCTTCGCATTCGAGGGCCACGTCGCGGCGCACGATCAGCGCGGCACTGGGCACGTAAGCCACCGGACTACCCGACTTGACCGCAGCTTCCTTGCGTCCCAGATCCAGGGAGGAGCGCATGTTCTCGTAACGAGCCAAAGCTGTCCCGTACGGATCGAGAGCCACAATCCTCGGCGCAACCAAGGCAACTCCGGGGTCACTGAAATGACCCAGCATCAGCTCGAGCCAACCCGCCCGCGGAATGACGTCGGAATCGAGGAATGCCACGAAACGTGTTTGGGCCGAACGCAACCCCGAGTTTCGAGCAGCCGACGGGCCACGCGCCTTCTCGTGCCGGACGACGGTGATCGAGCCCGTTCCCGGAGTATTCTGACGGGGTTCCAGAGGAACCTCGGATCCGTCGTCGACGACGATCACAGTCAGATCCTTGAGAGCGGGCAACAGTCGTTCGACACCCGCCCTATTGTCCTTCACCGGAATCACAACAGTGACGTCGACCGCTGACGGCGTCGACATGGGCCGAGGGTTTGCCACTCCCGAATCGAGCAGATGGCGCGCCACTGCCGCACTCTGCTGATCGACGACCTCGAGAAAACCGTCGCCGATCATCGCGGCCGCAGTCGGAGCGAGCTTGAGCATGCGTGTCGGCGAACCGCCGATGAGCACGCGGCCACCCGAGTACGTGCGAACTTTGGGATCCAACCGAATGCCGAAGCCATCGGGGAGTCGTGCGGGTCGCATCAGGCGATCGTCGCGGCAAGCACCGTGAATCGGTTCGGGTAGATCGCCCGCCCCCCATCGGTTGCAATCATCACCGAAGCCTCCCATCCGGACCCGGTTCCCACCGAGCCAGTCCATCCGTCACGCGTTGCACCAACCCGCCGAAAATCTGTGCGCCGTCCACGGCTGTTGCCTCGACTGGATCACCCAGAACTCCATTATCCGACACAGCGACCATACCGCCCGAACGCAATCCTGGCATCAGGTCTGCGATCGGAGAAATATTTCCGGCCACTGCACGGGCCATATCCACGCAATCCGGCGAAAGATGCAGTAAGAGGCTTGTTTCTGTCCTGCCCGCGTGAGCGTCTGCCCCCGGAACTGCGCAGGGCGCCCAGGCCGCATCACGGCCCTCGTAGCGCAGTAGCGCCACAGCCTTGGCCAAAGCCGGGCCGTTTCCACCGTGACCGTTCACGAACAACACCCGAGTTGCCCATCGAAACGCCGACCGCCCGTACTCGACTATCACCATTTCCATGGCCTCGGCACCGATTGAAATGGTCCCGGCAAATCCTTCATGCTCACCGCTCGCGCCGTACTCGAGTGCGGGCGCAACCACGACGCCGGGAAGCGCGCCGGCGACAGCTCTTGCGATTCGAGTATCGGTATCGAGAGGTAGGTGCGGACCGTGCTGCTCCAACGAACCGACCGGGACCACGACGGTGAGGGCCGTACCTTCGAGATCAGGACTCGGCATGGAGACAAGGTCGCGCGGAAAGCTCATCCCCCGATGATATTGGTACACAACCGCAGCAGTGGCACTCTGTCCCAACATGGGTCACTTCAAGCACCAGTAACACCGGGGCATGTCTCAGCCCCGGTGTACATGTTGCGTATTCGGATGTTCAAGCTGCTGTCGGTGGACTGTTCCCCGGTATCGGAACCTGATACGGATCCACCGACATCGGCGGATAGAACCGGGTTCTCCGATCATCCCCGATCTCGACACTCCACTCGGTATGGTGCAGCAACCGATGATGGTGACCGCACAAAAGTATGAGATTATCGAAATCCGTTGGGCCACTGTCTGCCCAATGAACAATATGGTGGGCATCGCACCATCCGGGCGGGGTGCCGCAGCCGGGAAACGCGCATCCACCATCCCTGACGGCTAAAGCTCGCCGCTGCGGGACTGTCGCTGTTCGCTCGTCGAGTCCATGATTGAGCGGAACACCGTTCTGGTCGAGCAGGATTCGGGTGACCATACAATCGCAGGCCAGCATGCGGGCGCTGTCGAGGCTGATAGGCCCGGCCCAGTTGGTGATCGCATACCCGAGTTCCTCATTGGACGGCAACAGATCTTTCAACGCTTGCAGGTCCGTGAGGTCTTTCGCGGTAGCAGTAATCGTCAGGTGCGGTTTGACGCCACCTTCAACGGGCCCGAGGCCGGCCATCTCGAAGCGGCGCAACAGTTCACAGAAACCGTCAGCCCGTCGAAGTGCCGGGGTACGAGCATCTTTCACGCCGTCAATTTCGGGTGTCGGCTTCGAGAGTCCGGACAGTAGGGCGATCAGCCGGGCACCGTTGACGGCATCGAGGTCACCTTTGACGCTGACGCGGCCGTACAAACCTTTGGAGGCGTAGAACTCGTTGCGCTCGGAATCCTCTCCAATGGGGATGCCGTCGTCGCGGTTGCCATACTTCTTTTCGATACGCCGGATGACCGCGCGGATGGCGTCGCAGTCGGAAACCTTTTTCGAGGCCAGGTCCAGCAGGATGTCGCGGGCCTTTTCGATGTCCGCGGTATGCATGTTCTTGGGTGGGTGCTGGCAGAACTGGGCTACCTGCCGGGCTTTGAGAGCGTCGATGTCACCGTCGTGAAAGGATTGTGCGACTACAGGTTCGAGCATGAACAACCGCGCGAGCGAGACCAGTTGGCTGCATTCGCCGATCTCGAGGTTGGTGGACCGATGCAGCCACTGCGCGATAGCGCGGAAGCCTGTATCAGGGAGAGCATCACGGGTGAACATTTCGACAACGAGGTGCACCAGGCGCGATTGCAGGCCGTGGCGGGCGCGGACCAGATCGAGAACCTCCGATTTCAGGCCCTCGCCGTCCAGCTGCCACGCTTCTCGATTCCCCATGCGCCAATTCTAATCGAACAGGATTTCGATTCCTAGAGACATTTCGGACAGATTTTGAGAAATCCCACTCGAGACCGACTGATATACAACAGCATTCGACAATTCCAGATCGCACACGCCACGCCACCTTGAGTGACACGACCAATCAAATCACCTAGATCGCCGATGCAACACGGTGGCCCTCGATTACCGCGGCATGTGAACGACGCGGCGACAACGCATCACCGATACGGTGAATCTCGAAGGAACTGCCTCGCAGCATGTTCCACAGATCATCTTCAGGTTCCTGCTGCATCGCGTACACAACCCAGTCGACAACGCTGGTCTCCGCCACACCAGTTGGGTGGTGCACCAAATCGACGGTCAACGGACCATTTCCGTGCACTGCCGTCACCATCAGATCCGTGCGCTGCGTGATCGACTTCTCGTGCGCCCGCTGGTTCCAGGTCTCAAAATCCAAGGTAATGCTCAAATCCTGAGCGACCACCATCCCGTTGGTCGCGATGGTGACCTCACAGCCGTGATCGGCCAGAAACTCCGCAACCGAGGGGCCTTGATGAAATCCCAGTTCGTCGAACACCAGCACCGAACCACCCGGAAGAATCTTGCCGTCCAGCACATCTCTGACCCCGACTACGCGCTCCGACTCCCCCGCCCACGCTGGGGGAACTGCCCGCGCTCCCGTTGCGATCACAACAACATCAACGGCCATGGCCGCCAGCATCTCGGCCGTCGCGTCGGTTCGTAAATTGATCTCGACACCGCTTCTGCGACATTCGGATTCAAGGTTGCGGATCAGGTCACCGAGCTCTCGACGAGCGGGCATCACCGACGCTGTGCAGATTTGCCCACCAAGAACACTGTCACGCTCGAACAGCGTTACCCGATGCCCCCGCTGGGCCGCTGTCGCCGCGGCCTGCAACCCTGCCGGGCCACCGCCGACCACCACGACGCGTCTTCCCCGCACATGTGGCACCGGCAACAAGACCGACTCACGACCAGCCGTCGGATTCTCCGTACACCCCAGCCAACGGTTGAGCCCCATCCGTCCGACGCATTCTTGGTTGCAGGACAAGCAGGTTCGTACCGTCGCCGATTCACCGGCGCGAGCCTTGTTCACAAAATCCGGGTCAGCGATCTGGCCGCGCACCACTCCCACCAGATCACACAGACCTTCATCGAGCGCCTGCTCAGCCTGCTCCGCAGACTTGAACCGTCCCACGCCGATCACCGGCAGTGAGACTACTTCTTTGATCGCCGACGGAATGAAGTTCGCGTAGCCGACCGGCACTGCCATCGACGCCTCGATCAGATGTAGTGTCTCCGTGGCCATCCCGATGGCAGTATTGATGTAGTCAACCTGACCGTCGGCCTCCACCAGCTGCGCCGTTTCGACGGCGTCGACCAGTTCGATGCCGCCGCGCGTACCTTCGTAGCCGCTGAGCCTGACCCCGAGAATCCGATCAGGACCGATCGCCTCGCGGAGAACACGCAAGACCTCCAGCAGAAACTGCGCCCGGTTTTCCGTCGTGCCGCCATACCGATCGGTGCGACGGTTTGTGGACGGTGCCAGAAATGCGCGGACTATCGACGACTGCGACGCCTGCAATTCGACGCCGTCGAAACCGCCGGTTATGCAGTTACGCGCTACCAGCGAGAAACCGTCGAGAATCTCGGCAATATCGGCGTCGTCAACCGCTTTGGGGACTTCACGAAACAGTGGATCCGCGATTGCACTGGGGGCCCAGAGCGGGCGCCTCGAGTATGTTCCGGCTCCCTGCCCGCCGTTGTGATTGATCTGCGCCAGGATCACCGAACCGTGCGCGTGCACAGATTCGGTGATCCTGCGATACCCCTCGACCACCTCGGCCCGATAGCCCTCGATCATCTTCTCGTAGGGTCGATCCGACGGATGAGTCGAATGTTCCTCACTGATGATCAGCCCGGCCCCGCCCTTTGCCCGCGCCCCGTAGTACGCGGCGTGCTGCGCTGTCGGCAACCCGTCCGCGGCGTAGTTGGTCAGGTGCGCTGAGAACACGACTCGGTTACGCAGAGTCAGGTTGCCCAGGCGCAGAGGTGTGAAGAGTCGAGGGTAGGGCGTCATCAGACCTTGGAGTTGCCCTGATCTAGCGCGAAATGACTTGCCGTCACGGTGCGTGATCCGTCGCCCGCCAACCATGCGACGGTATCGGAAATCTCCTCCGGCTCCGCAAACGCGGTGTCGGTGAGGATGGGTGCAAAGTTGGGCAGGTACTGCGGGTAGTTCTGGAAAATCGCGAGGGCGCCCTGATCGGTTCCCATCGGGGTGTTGACGCCGTACGGATGGATGGAGTTGACGCGGATCTTGTACTCCCCCAGTTCCTTTGCTGCAGCCTGTGTGAGTCCGACGAGACCGAACTTCGCGCTACCGTAGTGGGCCTGGCCGGGCATGGCCTTGAGGCCGGCGACGGAACTGATCACGACGATCGATCCACCGCGGCCACCCTCGATCATGGTGGGAACCGCAGCTTTGAGCGTCTTCCAGACACCGGTCAGGTTGATGTCGATGAGGGTTTCCCACTGCTCGTCCGACATCTCCCAGAAGCGGTTCCAGTTGCAGACACCGGCGTTCGCTACGACGACGTCGAGTCGACCGAACTGCTCGACGCCTTCCTTGACGACGGCTGCGAGTGCCGCGCTGTCTCGGACGTCGGCCTCACGGGCAAAGATCTTTGCGCCTTCTGCTTCCACCAGACGCACGGTCTCGGCGAAATCGTCGGCCGTCGATGCTTCATAGGTGTTGTCGGCCGCGACTGCCGCGCACACATCGACGGCAATGATCGACGCGCCTTCGCGAGCCAAGCGGATGGCATGCGAGCGGCCCTGACCGCGGGCTGCGCCGGTGATGAAGGCAACGCGGCCCTCGAGTGAACGTGTCTGTGTCATGTGCTGACCCTCTCATCGGAATTGAAACTTGTTCTAGTAGTAAACCCTGCCGAGCGCCCTTCGCGTATGGATTCGAGAACAGTTCTCGGAGCAATTGCATCGCCGACTCGCAAGACACTGGAATTTTGGTGGGTATCCGCAGGCAGACGCGGTGAGCAATCGATCAAGGTCGCACATGGACGTTGTGACTGCACGCCCGTGTAAACCTGCTCGATACACATGCTTCCGTCCACGACCTCGACGACTCGAGAAGAACAGACCCGCACAATTCCGGCCTGCTGGATTCGGGTGTTGGCGCCGACCAGATCCCCGCTCATTCCGAGCCTCGAACCGACGATCGTGTCGGGGGTGACGATCGAAACCTCCAGACCCCGGATGCGCAGTGCCTCGGCGATCGCAACCGCAATCGGCCCACCGAGTGGATCAACCAGAGCGACAGGGCCTTTCACGTCGGCTAACTCCAAAGCCTCCGACGCGTCCATCCAGCGAATCGACGAATCCACAGGGTACGTCGGGGGCCTGGCGACGCTACCCGTCGCAATCACTACCAACTCACCTCGTGCGCGCGCGTCCTCGATGTCCTGCGATCCCACCTCGGTCTCGGTGCGCAGAACCACCCCGAGCGCACGGCATTCGTCCTCGAGCCACTGCGACAGCAAGCCGAACCGGGTCCGCCCAGCCCCCTGTGCAAAATTTTCGATCATGCCACCCCACCGCGACGACTGTTCGTTGAGAGTCACCGAATAGCCCCGCCCCGCCAGGATTCTTGCTGCTTCCAACCCTGCCGGTCCGCCGCCCACCACTAGTGCGGCTCCCGACACCCGATCCTGCTCTCGCTCATCAGGATCCACCGTCTCGAAGCCTGCACTGGGATTGCCGACGCAGGTCACCACCGGATTCCGGGGGTCGAGCACCAGGCATGTTTGATTGCACAGCACGCATGGCCGCGGCTGATCGCCGCGGCCGGATTTGAGAACCAAGTCCGGGTCGGCGATCTGAGCTCGGGTCATTTCCACAAAATCTGCGACGTTCAGGGCCTCACGAGCCTCTGAGGCGTCCGCGATACTGCCCTGCGCAACAACAGGAATCGATACCGCACCCTTCACACCGCGGCACAGATCCAGATTGAAGTTCGGCGCTTCGTGAAAGTCCGGGCGATACTGCGAAACCGAGTAGAGACCACCGCGCACCACTACGAGCAGATCGAGGTACTGCTCCAGTTCGGCCGCATGCCCAGCCGCCAGCTCCGGCGTCACGCCCGCCCACGGAGCCAACTCGTCGCACGACAACCTCAGGGAGACAACCCCACCCGCCCCGACCGACTCACGAACTGCCTGAAGAACTTCCCGCAACAACGCCGGCCTATCAGTTCCGTATCGATCGGTGCGAGTATTGGTCAACCCGGAAAGAAACTGCCGCAGAATACTTCGCGGTCCGGCATCAATCTCGACTCCATCCATACCGGAAGCAATCGCAAGCGCCGCAGAGGAACAAAAAGCCGCGATCAACTCATCGATATCGGACTGCTCCATCACCATCGGCAACTCGCGTGTCACCGGATCAGCTACCCGCGACGGCCCCCACAGCACGGATTGTGAGTAAGCACTCGAACCTTGCATTCCGGTGTGCCCCAGCCCGGCAAGGACCAAGGCACCGTAGGCGGTGCAGGCCGCCGAGATCGACTGCCAACCCGGACCGCACAACGATGCCAGCGGCGCCCGCTCGTACGGCCAGTCATTTTCCAGAACCGAGGCAACCTCCGTGACGACAATCCCGGCGCCGCCTTCGGCCCGGCGCTGGTAGTACGCGCGGTGCCGATCCGAGAAGGCTCTCCCCGCACCGAGATTGGTCTCGTGCGGACCGAAAACAACCCTGGACCGGACTGTGCGTCCGGCCAGGGTTGTGTGTTCGTCGATACTCACTTCACAGTTCGATCACCAGGCGAGGGTCAGGCGCCCAACGTGCGGGTGAAACCTTCCGGGATCACCAAGTCAGCGGGGCTGAGTTCGCTGATGGAAGCATGTCCGAGACCCATCAGGCCCGAGTCGATACCCATACGCATGAGGTCGAGAACATTCTCGACACCGGCCTGGCCGTTTGCCGAAAGGCCCCACAGGTAAGCGCGACCCAGCATGACTGCCTTGGCGCCGAGAGCAAGTGCCTTCACTACGTCGCCGCCGCGTCGAATGCCGCCGTCGAGAACAACTTCCACCTGATCGCCCACCGCTGCAGCGATACCCGGGAGCACGCGGATCGGTGCCGGGGTGCCGTCGAGGTTGTTACCGCCGTGGTTGGAGACGGAGATCGCGGAGACTCCGGCGTCAACGGCACGCTTCGCGTCATCGATACGCATGATGCCCTTGAGCATGAACGGGCCACCCCACTGCTCGCGCAGCCACGCGATGTCTTCCCAAGTCGGGAGCGGGGTCTGCATCCATTCGCCGTAGGCACCGAAGAACGTCGGTGCCGGCTGGCCCGGTGCGGCGAGGTTCGGCGTCGTCAGGTCCGGGATCTTGCCGGTCTTGGCGAACTCGAACAGCCACTTCGGGCGCATGATGCCCTCGGGTGCGAACTGGAACATCGCCTTGAGGTCCATCTTTTCGGGGATGGACGGGCTGCCCCAGTCGCGGCCGTACGCGAAGGACCAGTCGGTGGTGATGATCAGGCCCTTGGCGCCGGCGGCGCGAGCGCGCTCCATGCGCTGCAGGAGCACGTCGCGGCTACCGACCCAGTACATCTGGAAGAACACCTGCGGGTTGGCCGCGGCGACCTCTTCGATGGACTTGCTGGCAAAGGAGCTCAGTCCGATGGCTGTTCCTCGTGCCGCAGCAGCCCGCGCAACAGCGACCTCACCGTCGGGATGCACAGCCTGCACACCCGTCGGCGAAATCATCACGGGGAGTGAAATATCCTGCCCCATAATGGTTGTGGACATGTCGCGCTCGTTCGGCAAACCCGCCGCGTGCGGTGAGAAACCCAATTCGCTGTAGGCCGCGACGTTATCGTCAACGGTCAGACCCTTTTCGGACCCGGCCACCAGCGCCGCATACACGGACTTGGGCAACCTCTTCTGGGCGCGTCGCTGAGCTTCAGCGACGGTCTCGAAGAAAGCATTCTTAGCCATCAAACAAACCTCTCGTAGCGCAAGTAGCGAAAAGCTACTTACATTCCCGCAAGCGGGTTTTCGTCACAGATCTTGGAAGGGGGACGCATCATCAGCGTCAAGGGAACGGACGCGCGCGGAGTCTTGCGCTGACCGGACCGTGAGTGGTCGACGCTGGACTTGGGAACCTCACCGGCACCCGCAAGGGCCATCTCGCCGTTACCGATGACGCACTCGGGATCGGGGCCGTCCATCGGCAGTCCCGTGAAGAACTTGGCTGCCATGCAGCCGCCGCGGCAGGAGTCGTAGTGGTCGCACTTTGCGCACGCGCCACCGGTCTGCGGTGAACGCAGTTCCTGGAACAGATCCGAATGCTGCCACACATGCTGGAAGCCACCGTCTTTCACGATGTTTCCAGCAAGGAACTGCTCATGAATTGCGAACGGGCAGGCGTAGACGTCACCGACCGGGTCGATCAAGCAGACAACGCGACCGGCGCCGCACAGGTTCAGGCCGGGCAGTGCATCTCCGAAAGCGGAGAGGTGAAAGAAGGAGTCACCGGTCAGGACACCTTCACCGTTGGCGACCAGCCAGTTGTAGAGCTCACGCTGCTGCTCCGGACGCGGGTGCAGGTCATCCCACACGTCCGCGCCGCGGCCCGAGGGGCGCAGACGGGTGATGCGCAGGGTCGCGTCGTACATGTCCGCGAGAGCCTTGAATTCGTCGAGCTGACTGACGTTGTGGCGGGTGACGACAACCGAAATCTTGGCGTCCTTGAAGCCGGCTTCTTTCAGGTTCTCGAGAGCGCGCACTGCCATGGCAAACGAACCCGGCCCGCGCACAGCATCATTGACCTCAGCGGTCGCGCCGTCGATGGAAATCTGCACGTCGACGTAGTCGCTGGCCGCAAGACGCTCGGCGACCTTCTTGTCGATCTTGACGCCGTTGGTGGAGAACTTCACTCCCACCTGGTGGTCCGTCGCGTAGTCGACGAGTTCCCAGAAGTCGGAGCGCACGGTGGGCTCGCCGCCGCCGATGTTGACGTAGAAGACCTGCATGCGCTGCAGCTCGTCGATGATCGCCTTGCACTGTTCGGTGCTGAGCTCGTTGGGGTCACGACGACCCGAAGACGAGAGGCAATGCACGCAGGAGAGGTTGCAGGCGTAGGTAAGTTCCCACGTCAGGCAGATGGGTGCGTCGAGTCCGAGCTCGAACTGATCGACAAGGCGACCCACCGGTGCCGGAGTGGAGGGATGTTCAAGAACTGAGGTCATGGCTGTGTCCTCGCGAAGAATGAAGCGGGCGAACGTGCAGAAGGGCTGTTCCGCACGGTGGAACGAGCAAACCGATCAGACAGAAATCGTCTGGATCAGACAGGCACAATCATGTGCGAATCGGCGAGAGTGCTCAGCGCACGGGCATATTGGGGAGCCGCGTCATCCGCGATGCCCTGCGCACGCAGCGCGGATCGGACATCAGGATGGTCTGGCAACGCCTTGACCACAGCAACGATGGTCGTGTTCTTCAGGAACGAGAGCTTGCGCGTTCCGAAGTGGTAGAGCAACGCCCCGAAAGGTTCGGGGCGAAGCGCTACCTGCGGGTGGAGTTTCCACCCCGCATCGAGATCAAGAGCAGGCACGGTCAGTACACGCCGCACATGCCGTCGATGGAGACCTCTTCAACGAGCGATTCTTCGATCAGGTCGTTGTCGAGTGCCTTATTGTCACGATCGGACATGGATTCCTCCTGAATCTGTGGTCACGAGTGGGATTTCACTGTGACTCGGTTCACCACTGTAATGGCATCCAGTGCAGAATGACACATATGGAGCGAAAAAAGAATGCGTAGCCGCAAGAACCCGTCCGCTCGGATAGGTCGTCGACCGTCGACGACCAGGGAGGGAATCAGCAAAGTCGGCATCGAACTTTTTTCCACACTCGGCTTCAACGACGTCAGCGTCGACCAGATCGCCGACGCCGCCGGCATCGCTCGACGGACGTTCTTCCGCTACTTCCCGTCCAAGAACGCCGTCCCCTGGGGCGACTTCGACGGCCATCTCGACCAGATGCGTCAGCACTTCGATTCACTACCCGACGACATTCCCCTTGTCGACGCTCTCGAATCCGCACTCCTGACCTTCAATACGTTTCCACCCGAAGAGACTGCCGTGCACCGTAAACGGATGGAACTCATCCTCACCGTGCCCACTCTTCAGGCATACTCGGTGGTGATGTACGAAGGTTGGCGACAGGTCATTGCCGAGTACGCATCGCAGAGAATGAACCTCGACCCGACCGATCACCGTCCCCGCACCGTCGGCTACCTCTTACTCGGCGTCGCAATGGCCGCCTACGAACAGTGGCTCACCGACGACGCCTTGGAACTGCCCGAACTTCTGCGAACCGGAACGCAGACCTTGCGCACCGGTATCAGCATCTAGCGAAAGACACTGATGGCTACCTCGACTCCCGAAGTCATGGATTCACTCGCACCGTCGACGCCGGGACGGTGGTCGTTCGGACACGTCACCGTCGAACACGTGGACTCGGGTCCGCTGACCCTCAGTCGCGACGACCACGGTTTGCTGGTGCAGCATTCACTGACACCGGCAGATCTCAGCGAACGTCTCGTCGCCGGCGTTACCGCGTCAATTCAGGACGCCGACTTCGGTCAGGACGAATTCGAACTCACCATGGTGGGCCTGGTTCGCTCCACCGTCGACGGCGCCCTCGAAGCCTGGACCACCTACTACCGAAACTCGCTGAACGAACTACTCGACGGCAGTGCCGATTTTGCACCGATCCACGAAAAGGCGCAGGAATTAGTTCGGGGCAGCGTTCTCGATCTCGGATCTTGCTTCGGTTTCTTTCCGTTGCGGCTCGCGAAAGCCGGAATGAACGTGACTGCCACCGACATTCACCCCGGAACCATGATTCTGCTCGACGCAGTAGCCCCCGAACTCGGCATCGACATCAAGACCCTGATCTGCGACGCCGGCGAGGTGCCGGCCCCGGACAAGAGCGTCGATACCGTCACTGCAATCCACCTTCTCGAACATGTCGACAACGAGGTGGGTGAAAAGGTGATCGCACAGGCACTGCGAATCGCCCGGCAACGCGTTGTGATCGCGGTGCCGTTCGAGGACGAGGCGACGGCCTGCCACGGTCACATCCGGACGTTCGATCTGGAATCGCTACGCGTTGTGGGCGAGAAAACTGGGGTCCCGTACGAAGTGTTCGAGCACCACGGCGGCTGGCTGGTACTCGACGCACAGTAGGCGCGAATTCTTACGCATCTTCCTTTCAAAGTATGCGCGACAAGCGCATTCGCATGGCCGTGACCCAGGCTGTGTTCCGACTTCAGCCGAGAATCTACCGCGATCCCACTCTGCGCCGAATAGGAATGCCTCAGGGCCGAGTGAGATGCGTTGTCATCGTGTAATCCTTGCTCGGACCTGACACGGTCCAGACGACGGACCACTCCGCATCCGCAGTTTCTGCGACATCGATGCGTCCCCGATAAGTGTCTGCGCCGCAGAGATGCTCGACGTCATGTCCCGGGTTCCAGTCATGAAACTCTCGGCCGTCCTCGAACGTCACGGCCCAATCACCATCGTGTTGCTCGACAAACAGCGTCCGGAAGACCGGCAGCTCGAGATCACCGTCGAACAACGTGCCGCTCTCGTACCAACGGAATCGGCCGTCGACTGCTTCTTCGATGATGGTCTGCCCGACGACGCGCTTCATAGCTCCTGCCACTCGATCGTCGATTGTTCGATCGAAATTCCACTCCCCGACCAGAGCAATGGGATCGACGCGCCCGTTGTTGACCATCCTGCAATTCTAAGTGCGAACAGTCACCTCGAGTGCCCGGAGTATGTTCCGAGTACACCGCCACACCCCGCAGGAGACTGACAGCACATGAACGATTCCGCCGCACCCCACCATCGAACCGTCTACGCCGAAGACCTCCGGATCGGTCAGACGTTGACGCTGGGTTCGTACACGGTGTCCGAGGACGAAATCCTCGACTTTGCAACGCAGTGGGATCCGCAGTGGTTTCACACCGACAAGAAAGCAGCTGAATCCGGCGTTTTCGGCGGGCTGATCGGCAGCGGAGTGCATACCTTGGCCATCTGTCAGAAACTTGTGGTTGCGAGCATCTTCGACAGATGGCACGTCATCGCCGGCAAGAGCATGCGCGACGTGCGGTTCCTCCGCCCGCTTCGCCCCGGTGACACGTTGACCGGGGAACTCACCGTCGACAACGTCGTACTCGACAATCGCTCACGCGGGTTGGTCACCACGACAGCCCAATTGGTCGACTCGCACGGCAACCGCATGTTCGAGGTCGTCACCGAGGCTTATCTTCACTGCCGACAGACTCCGTGACCCACAGGATCGGGTGGGCGGTACAGCGCGAAGCTGAGCCCGCTGTCTGGCTCGCTCCCTATCGATATCCCGACGCCAGTCCAGAGGCGAACTGGCTCGCAGATCGATACCCACACGTAGTTCAGATAACGCACCCACCCGAACCTGACGGATTGCCCGAGATGGGCTCGCTCCCGGAGGGCCTCCTCGACCCGCTGTTCGAGCACCTCCACGACGCGTATGCCGGACTGTTCTGGGCCGGATGGGGCGGATTTCTCGATGCAGATTTACTCGGCGCTGCTGCAGTTCACGACACAAATGACTGGAGATACTGCGTTGTCTCGGCTGTCCGGTCTCCCGGACCTTCTTCAGTCCGCGAACGGTCACCCAACTTCTGGTGGCCGCGAGATCATTCGTGGTGCACAGCAACCGGAATCGACGAAAATCGAACCCTGGTCGTGTCGGCCGACCGTGACCGACTCCGAGCCATCCACGAGGACCCCCGTTTCGACTCCGAGGTTTTCAGCCGTTGAGCAATGCCGGACCGTGAGGAAGGTGCGATCGACACCAAATGTGATCGGCATCTCATCTGCTTCCGACTGTGGACCGGCCGACAGTCGGCGCATAGACTTTGCTGCGATTACCGCCTGGATACCGCAGTCGGACCACCTTTTCGGGCAGGTGGCCACCACTTCGGGCCACCTGGACATCGGTTCTACGTCGGCCAGGTTCCCGCTGATCGGGAACGTATTGCCTGACCGCTAGGATCCCCAGTAGCTTTTCATCACTGCTAGCATTGAACTAGAACACGTTCTAGATGTAGCACTTCACTGACCTGCGCTTTACCCAGCTTCACGAGAGGACTTGCTTCGCGATGACGACAGTCGAGGTACCGCACAGCTCGCGATCGGCGGTACTCACCGTGTCCGGAGTCGTCGAAGAGACTTCAGACGCCCGGTCGCTGGTGTTCGAGATTCCCGCAGATCTGAAGGGCAAGTTCGACTACAAGCCCGGACAGTTCCTGACGCTCCGCATTCCGAGCGACCAGACCGGTTCGGTCGCACGGTGCTACTCCCTGGCCAGCTCACCGTTCACAGACGATGCACCCAAGGTCACCGTCAAACGAACCGTCGACGGCTACGGCTCCAACTGGCTGTGCGACAAGGTCCAGGTCGGCGACACCATCGAGGTCCTGCCTCCGTCCGGTGTCTTCACCCCCAAGTCGCTTGATCACGACTTCCTGCTCTTCGGCGCAGGCAGCGGAATCACGCCCGTGATCTCGATCCTCAAGTCCGCTCTCACCCAGGGCAGCGGCAACGTCGTCCTCGTGTACGCGAACCGCGACGAGAAGTCCGTCATCTTCGGCGCTGAGCTCCGCGAACTCGCGAAGCAGCACGCCGGCCGACTGACCATCGTCCACTGGATCGAATCGGTGCAGGGCCTGCCTGCTGTCTCCCAGCTGGCTACCCTCGCGAAGCCGTTTGTCGCCTACGAAGCATTCATGTGTGGCCCCGGCCCCTTCATGGACGCTGTGCACAAGGCACTCGCCGAAGCCGGAATGCCCCGCACGCAGGTCCACGCCGAGGTCTTCAACTCCCTCGCCGGTGACCCGTTCAAGGACGTCGAGCTTGCCGAGGTTACCGACGAAGAAGCAGCTGACGCTGCCACTGTCGAGGTCGAACTCGACGGCGAAACCCACACCCTCGTGTGGCCTCGCAAGCAGACCCTCGTCGACATCATGCTCGCCAAGGGCCTCGACGTGCCGTACTCCTGCCAGGAAGGCGAATGCGGGTCTTGCGCCTGCACCGTCCTCCAAGGCGAAGTGACGATGGACAACTGCGACGTCCTCGACGCCGAAGACATCGCCAACGGCTACATCCTCGGATGCCAGGCCAAGCCTGTCACCGACACCCTCAAGATCGAGTTCTGACCGAAGATTCTTCGGCACTGTTCGGCCCCTGATTTCCCACGGAATCAGGGGCCGAACTGTTTCTCGTCGCAAGATGCCATAGCGCGACTATTGCTGCCACGCTCACGAGGATGAAGCCCTCCCGAAGGATCCCGCCGATCGGGAACAGCAGCGGCGAACCTTCCATCAACTGTGCCCCCATGCTCGGTCCGCAGTAGACCACCGCAAGCGCCGCGACAAATGCTACGACGCCCCGACGCGACCGAATCCTGAACAAGATCGTGATCGCCGCCGGAATCAGATACACCCAGTGGTGAATCCAGCTGATCGGGGACAGTATCGGCGCGCTCAACCCGATCACCAAGGCTGCGTCGACGAGCCGGCCCTCGAGATAAATTTGCCGCGCGATCCACAGCGCCAGCACACCCACAATTGCAATGATCGGCATGACCAACGGGTCCGTCCACGAACCCATTGCCGCCAGAGTTCCTTGAAGTGAACCGTTACCCGAACTGGCGATCGCTTCACCGGTCAGGTCCACCCGATCGCTGAGATTCCACACGACATCGGTCCAAAATGTTCGGCTCAATGCCGGATCGACCAGCGCAGCAGCAAGAGTGACTACCGCTGCCCCCACCGAACTCCAGATCGCCAGACGCCATTGTTTCGTCACGACAAAATAGACGATGAACAGTCCGGGCGTCAGCTTGACGGCCGTCGCAATGCCGATCAGAAGGCCGCGCGGAAAGTGCCGGCCGAGCCACGAATTTTCGCGGCGAGTGATGTCGACCAACACGAGCGCCATCAACAATAGGTTGACCTGACCGAACGAAATGTGTGCGCTGACAGTCGGTGTCACCGATACACCGAACAGAATCAATGCCATCACCAACGGCCGCAACCTGATCCACGTCGGGGTGAACTTCCACACCGTCCACGCCACCACCAGAATGCACAACAGCGACCACAGAAGGTACGCCGTCCACCAGTCGAAAAGCACTGTGGGCCATAACAACAGCACTGCAAAAGGAGTGTAGGTGAAAGGCATTCCCTCCGGCGCGATCATCGGACCGAACAGGTTTCCCTCGTACACATCGCCGCCGCTCGCGAACATATCTGCGGCGTATCGGTAGACGAGAAAATCAACCGGCTCGACGGCGCGGACAACGTAGACCAGATACGCCAATGCCAGGAAACTCGCCGCAAGCAACGACACGATCGTGGTGACAGTCGTCAATCGAGCAGTAGAAGCGGGCATCGATCGATAGTGTCACAGTCCGTCACGGCAAAAGTTCACTCAGGACGGCGCGCCCGAAAATGAGTGCGCTCGACTGCGCTCAGATGCTCACACGCATAACTCAGGGCAGTGCGACCCATCTGGGCGGCATTGAGCTCCAGAAACCCTGTCAGCAAGCCCCGGTCGACGCGTTTGCCTACCTCCCGCAGCATCCAACCCATCGCCTTCTGCGTCAGATCGCGTCGATCACCGAGAACCGATTCTGCGAGTTCGAGCGTCGTCGTGGCGTCGCCTCTCGTGATGAACCCGTACGTGCTGAGCAGTGCCACGCGTCGACGCCACAGGTCACCCGACGCCGAGAGCTCAAATATCAGACTCCGATCACGATCGAACAACCATCCGCCCAGGATCTGACCGGCCGACGAGTCCACCAGGTCCCAATTGTTCACCCGGCCACGTTCAACCGCGTCGAGATAGAAATCTGCGATCTTCCGTCGGGTCGCGTCGTCGAAGGTTCGCGGTTTACTGGCCTTTTCGAACTGCGTCACGAGGATCAAGAGTCCGGCCAATCGATGCTCATGGACCTCACTGCCAAGCAGCAGAAGAACTTCCGGCAACTCGAGATCGGCAAACTTCTTCACGACAGTCCGCGTCTTGGGCACCCGAACGCCGATGAATACATCGCCCTCGCCGTACTCCCCTGGCCCGGTCTTGAAGAACCGCTGGAGGTGGACTGCGTCGTCACTGCTCGCAAGTTCAGTCAACGCGTCACAAACATCGCGTGCGCCCGGATCACCCATGACGCCACCATCTCACAACTCACAGGGTCCTCACACTGTGTACTCCGCGCCCGCACAGGATCTACGACGACACTGAAATATCAGTAGAGCGAAAGGATCTCTCGACATGCTCACCGAAGCCGTAACCTTCACAATCCTTGCCCTCATGGCACTGTCCGGGCACCTCGCGGCCACCGCACCACGCGGCCTGGTGTCGGGACGGCACTCATGATGTAGTCGGGTTTGTGCTCGATCTTTGTGCTCTAACGCCAACACCGTGAGAAAACTTCGTTCGCACAGACCGTAGGCGACAGCAAACCGCACCAATAGTGTTATGGGTCACATCCGTCGCGAGATCTGGAGAACCTTCATGACCGGTTTGCTCGAAAACAAGGTGGCCATCGTGACCGGCGCCGGCGCGGGGATCGGCGCCACCATCGCCCGCGCTTTCGGTGCAGAGGGCGCCCGAGTCGTCGTCGCCGACATCAACAGCGATGCTGCCAAGAGCGTCTCGTCGACCATCCCCGGTTCTATCGCCGTCACAGCCGACGTCTCCGACGAGCAA
This sequence comes from Rhodococcus sp. OK302, assembly GCF_002245895.1. Lineage (NCBI taxonomy): Bacteria > Bacillati > Actinomycetota > Actinomycetes > Mycobacteriales > Nocardiaceae > Rhodococcus > Rhodococcus sp. OK302. Next base: position 2,580,429 of record NZ_NPJZ01000001.1, on the reverse strand, counting down.
CAGGTCAAGGACCTGGTGGCGCGAACAGTTTCCGAGTTCGGCGCACTGCACGTAGTGGTCCCGAACGCGGGCATCGCAATGACCGCTCCGCTCACGGAGACCTCGTTTGCCGACTGGCGCAAAGTAATGTCGGTCAACCTCGACGGAGTGTTCCTGACGATCCACCACGCACTACCGGCCATGCTTGCATCCGGCGGAGGATCAATCGTCACCATCTCATCGATTTCGTCGACCGCAGGTTCCGCTCTCATCGGCAGCTACGCGGCCGCCAAAGCTGCCGTGCGGAACCTGACCGAAACCATCTCTGCCGAATACCGATTCCACAACATCCGCGCCAACGCATTACTGCCCGGATTCATCCACACCGACATGGTCAAGTCCGCTCAGTCCAACTTCGAGGAAGCACTCGGACTCGAAGAAGGCGGTTTCGACGATCTGATCGCCGCCAAACAGACCCGGTACGGGCGCACCGAAGAAGTTGCCGCGGCGGCGGTATTCTTCGCGAGTGACCAGTCTTCGTGGTGCAACGGCAGCAGTCTGATCCTGGACGGCGGATTCCGCGCCTCACTTCTCTGAATCGGATCATCCAGTCGCACAACACTAATCAGTGCAATCGAAAGGCCAGGACACCGTGCTCTGCCCAGCGACCTACGTACTCCCACCCGGTGGATTCGAGAACGTGGTCACCCGGGATGTCGAGACACCCGAACCAGGTGCCGGTGAGGTCACGATCGAAGTCCGGGCGAACTCGGTCAACCACCACGACCTCCTCGTCGCCACCGGCGCGATCGCGACCTCCGGGCCGCGAATCCTTCTGTCCGACGCGGCCGGTGAGGTTGTCGCGGTCGGCGAGGGTGAATCACCATTTCGACTCGGCGACCGGGTAATGACTACCTACCTGCCACATTGGCAGGACGGGCGCCCCACGGTGGACGGGTTCGGAAACTCACCCGGCGACGGCGTCGACGGGTACGCCCGCACCCTCGTCACACTGCCTGCCCATACGTTGACCGATATCCCTCGCACCTATTCGTACGCCGAGGCAGCCACACTGCCGACTGCGGGACTGTCCGCGTGGCGGGCACTGTTCTCGTCTTCTCCACTCAAACCCGGTGAAAGTGTCTTGGTCCCCGGCACCAGCACGGTGGCACTCTTCGCCATCCAGATTGCCAAAGCCGCCGGCGCCTACGTCGTTGGAACATCCTCGTCACCGGAGAAGATCGCACGGCTTCTCGACCTCGGTGTCGACGTTGCCCTCAACTATCGAGAAAACTCCCGGTGGGGTCAGGAGGCATTCGGCACCAGTGGTCGCGGCATCGATCACGTACTCGACTTCGGAGGACCGAGCACGCTCGATCAGTCTCTCGCGGCGGTGAAAGTAGGCGGCAGGATCGCCGCATTGGGCATCCTGGCCGGGGCATCCGCGGCTCTCGACATCACACCGCTTCTGACAAAACAAGTCACCATCGAAGGCCTGCTCGTCGGGAGTCGAACGCATCAATGCGAGATGGTGGCGGGGCTCGATACCCTCGCAGTCAAGCCCGTCATCGACTCGACCTACCGGATGGACCAACTCGTCGAGGCTCTGCGCAGTCAGCAGTCAGGTCAGCGTTTCGGCAAGGTAGTTGTCGCTGCGTAGTTCGAACGTTTCCCGGGAAACTCGTGCATTCGACACGGTGATCCATGGTCACAAATCTTGATACAAAGCCTCCCGGCACCCGGATAACTGCAACCCGAATGCAATTGGCGCAGAGTTGATCTCGACCTCGGACAAGCGTGTACTCGAGAGTGACACAAACTTCGTTCGAGGAGGTTTCGCCATGAAGTCGTGGGATCGAATGCAGGACGCCGTAGCCGTCGTACTCGGTGTCTTTGCCGCACTGTCACCCCTGTGGCTTGTCACCACTGACAAGGCAATGTGGTCACTGGTCGTCCTGGGTGTACTCGTAGCACTCTCCGGCCTGGCACACATGGCACGACCGGACATGGCCGTGGCCGACTACGCGATGGGTGTCTTCGGGCTACTGATGTTCATCTCCCCCTGGGTCATGAACTTCCACGCCCTCTCAGGCGCATCTTGGACCGCTTGGATCGTCGGAGTGCTGACCGTCGTGGTGGCGGCGAGCGCGATGCCGGCAATGAGCGCAAGACTGCACCACGGCGATCACGGAGTGGCCGCCCATTAGAAATTGGAGAATCAGGCTCTGATCGCGCCCAGAATCCGTCCAGCGTCGAAAGCTTCGGCGCTGGGCGGCAGGCTGCCCGGCCGGCCGCTCACCAACACCTCGACCGTGCCTGAGCCTGCTGGAATATCGGCGTCGAGAGCATCGATACGACGCAGTGTCTGCCGCGCGACGGCCTCCGCGCTGTCGAACAGCTGCACTCCGGCGGGCAGAGCCGCAACGATCTCATCCCTGAGCAACGGATAGTGAGTGCATCCCAGCACTACGCCTTGCACCCCATCCGGCGTTCGTGCGGCGGCCGACGCGATTGCCGCCAAGGCAGCCGCCCGGTCACCACGGTCTATGGCGTCGGCCAAGCCGTGACAGGCCACCCCCACCACGTCGCTGCCGTTCGCGAACTCGGTAATCAGATCTGCCTGGTACCGACTTGCAGTTGTTGCCGCAGTCGCCCAGATCGCCACCGAATCACACGCAGCCGCTGCCGGTTTGATGGCCGGCACAGTGCCGATAACCGGAATTCCGGGTCCGACCAACTCACGGACGTGGTCGAGTGCTGTCACACTCGCCGTATTGCAGGGCAGGACGATAACCTGCGCACCGCGATCCAGGCTTCGCTGCACCGTGCCGAGAACCCGCTCGATCACCCACTCCGCCGGCTTGGGTCCCCACGGCGCACCGTCGGGATCCAAGGACAGCACGAGGTCCAGTTCGGGACGCAGGCGTCGTAGCCAGGCAGAAGTCGGGAGCAAACCAAGTCCCGAGTCGATGAGCGCAACGATCACCGGACAAATCTAGCGTCCCGAACCGGACGGAGCCTCATCAGCTCACGCCGGTGTTGACTCCAACACATCGGCGATGGGCGTACCCGCGGCGATCTTCATTCGCATCTTCATCACGGCCCCGGCACTGCCGCAACCGACCACGGCGGCCAGTACGCCGTCACGCTCGTAGTAGGCGACGAACTTCTTCCCGTCGTCCTTGATGATGTGGACCTGATCGGTAGGCGCGACAGTACCCAGCGCCTGAATCTTGACGTCGTACTGATCGCTCCAGAAGTACGGAACCTGCGCGGCCGCATTCGGGTCACCGGTCCCGGTCAGCGCGCCGGCGAGGACCTTCGCCTGATCGCCCGCATTGCTCCAGTGCTCGACGCGCTTACGCCGCTCCCCGATGGTCCAGGCCGCTACGTCGCCTACTGCCCACACGTGATCGGCGCTCGTGCGGCCAACCGCGTCACAGAGGACTCCGTTGTCGAGTTCGATACCCGAATCGACAAGCCAATCCGTCACCGGCAGCGAACCCACCCCGATGGCCACCACGTCGACGGCAATTTCGGAACCGTCGGCGAGAACCGCAGTATCGACGGCGCCATCACCGGAGAGCGTCTTCAGGCCGACGCCGACTCGAACATCAATTCCTTCGGCTCGATGCAGGCGCTCGACGAGAGCGCCCACCGTTGTACCCAGCACCGACGCGAGCGGAGTGGGCTGCGGCTCGAGCAGTGTCACCTCGACGCCGTGCGACTTCATGCTCGACGCCAATTCACAACCGATGAACCCGGCGCCGACGATCAACGCACGCTTGCCCGGTGCAAGATCAGCGCGCAACGCCAATGCTTCCTCGATCGAGCGGAGAACGTGGACACCCGACAAGTCAGGCAGACCGCTGATCCGACGCGGTGTCAGGCCGGTCGCGATGACCAACTCGTCGTACGGGAGTTCGGACCCGTCGGCAAAGGCAACCGTCTTCGCTGCCGTGTTCACGGACAGAGCCGGCGAACCCAACTTCAAGTCGATCTTGTTCTCCGTGAAGAACTCTGCCGGACGCAATGTGGTCTCGTCCTTGTCCCCACGAATCACTTCCTTCGACAGCGGCGGCCGGTCGTACGGAAGATGAGTCTCACCCCCGGCCAGCACGATCTCGCCGTCAAAACCTGCGCGGCGCAGCTCCTCCGCGGTCCGAAGCCCCGACAATCCCGCGCCCACGATCACAATCCGAGCCACCACACACCAACCTGTCTGTCCTACGTCACTTCCGACGCACACTATGAGCGTCGACACTTGTTACTCAACACTCTGTCATACCAAATACGGACGTAGGCGTGGTGCACCACGCGTCGATAACAGAAGTCACTACAGTTGACAGGAGACGAGACGCACACACTGAAACTCGAACAGGGAGCCCCGTATGACCAGCGATTCCAGTGAAAAGAACAGCGTCCAATTCGGCGCCCAGGGGCCTGCCGATCTCCACAGCACTCAAGGTAAGACGATCATCGCCGACGCCGTCGTCGCAAAGATTGCCGGCATCGCCACCCGTGAAATCAACGGCGTCTACGACGTCGGTGGTGGTACCGCCCGGGCCGTCGGCGCTCTTCGCGACCGAATCCCGGGAGCTCGGGTCAACCACGCCCAGGGTGTGGCCGTCGAGGTCGGCGAGAAGCAGGCCGCCATCGACATCGGGATCGTCGCCGAGTACGGAGTCGCCCTGCACGAGTTGGCGCTCGGTATCCGTCGCAACGTCATCGCAGCAGTAGAACGGATGACCGGTCTCGAAGTCACCGAGGTCAACATCACCGTCTTCGACGTCATGCTCTTCGGTGAAGCCGAGAACCCGACCATCGAGCCGGAAGCCAAGCCGAGGGTTCAATGACCGATACCGGCCCGGCCTCCATAGATAGTGCTGCCCAGACTGTCGCCGACACCGCGCTCTCCGTTCCCGGTGTCGCCGAACTGCACGGTGGCCAATTCGGCGAAGTCGGAACCTACCTACCGGGCAAACGCATCACCGGCGTCGTACTGGACGAAATATCCTGTGCCGTACACATTTCCGTGAAATACCCCGCCAACGTACTGACCGTCGCCGAGCAGGTCAGGCAGGCGGTCGGACAGGTAGTCGACGTACCGATCACCATCACTGTCGGCGACGTTGTCGTCGATGGTGATGGTGATTCTGCTGAAATTTTCGAAGAAAGGAACTGACGTGAACAGCACTACAGTCGGACTGCTGGTCGGTCTACTCCTCGCACTCGCCGGCATTTTGGGCGGATTCAGTGGATTCGTCTTCGCTGTACTGCTCGGCGCAGCGGGAATGGCCATCGGCGCACATCGCGACGGACACCTCGACCTGGGTGCCATCCTCCGAAGCCGTGGCCGTGGCTGAGCGCTCGAATTCGAGCACGGCACAACCGGATCCCGGCGAACGCGGCTCGCTTGTCATCAAGGATCGCGCGATGTCCAAGATCGCGACGGCAGCGGCGGTCAACGTTCCCGGCGTAGTTCGCCAGACGGGCGGACTCACCAGACTGACCGGACGGGACCTCCCCCGAGCCGACATCGCCATGGGTGCCGACGCCGTAGCCGTCAACCTCTTCATTGCCGTCACCTGGCCGTGCTCGGTTGTAGATCTCACCGGACGAGTCCGCGACGAAGTCGGCCGCAGCGTCGAATCCCTCACCGGATATCCGCTGACGGACATGAACGTCATGATCGCCGCCACTTGTCCGCCGGAAGAATCAACACCGGTCAGCATCGAAGATACTGATACCGAACATGTTTCACAGTGGATTCCACCTCGCGTGCCATCCGCAGCGCCGGCCGCAGCGATATCGGCAGTTGTTGTCGCCTTCGGACTACTCGCCCTAGCCTTCGTAGTTTCCCGTGAATGGTTCATCAACCGAGGCACTTTCGAATCTGCACCGTGGATCCAGAATTCTGTCGAATGGGCATCACGGCTGCACTGGGAACCGTGGCTACTGCCCACGGCAATCGCTGCCGTTGTCGCCGGGGTGGTTCTGATCGCCACAGCCGTCAAACCTCGCGCGAAAACCCATGTAGCACTGGGTAACCCAGCCGCATCGACGGTGTGGATGCGCCCCACCGACATCGCCCGCCTCTGTAGCGGTCACGCAGCCTCCGTCCCCGGAGTTCTACGCGCCCGCACTACCGTCGACCGAAAGCACGCAAAGATCCACGTCGACACTGCCGGCGGCGATCACGACGCCCTGATCACCGCCGTCGAAGCCGCTGTTCAACCGCACCTCGACATCCTGCAACGACCCGTGCAACTGACTGTTCTCGCCCGGGCCGTGCTCACCCGAGAAATGGTCGCTACCCCGAAGGTCGAATCGTGAACCGCTACATAGCAGGACTCGATCGAATAATCGTGCTCGTCATCGGCGTTGCCCTCCTCGCAGCAGGCGGCTACATCATCGCTTGGGACGCCGGCGTGAAATTGATCCGCACGTGGGTCTCTCGTCTGGACCGGCACAGACTCCTCGGAATTCCCGAAGAGGACTGGTGGCATTGGGTCCTCACCGGAACGTTTGTCGTCTGCGTTGTTGTCGGGCTCGGACTGCTGTCCCTGAATCTGCAAAGACGCCGCACCCGCGCCGTAGAGCTCCAACACAACGAATCCGGCACCGACGTCAGTGTCGATCTCGGGCCCGTCGCATCCGGAGTTGCCTCCGAACTCGGACAACTACCCGGCGTTCGAAACACCAAAAGTCGAGCCACCGTCGACCGTGGACTCCCGACACTGTCCATCGTCGTCACCGCGGACCCTGGCATCGACGTCGTGGACTTCACTGCCCGCGCCGAGCGCATCGCGGCTTCGGTACGCCGCAATCTCGACGGTTCAGACATTGCCGTGCAGGTTCTTCTCCACCTCGATCGCGTCGACGCTGTGCAGTAGGAAACACTGTGCAGTAGTGACGCTGTGCGGATTGATCTTCCGCTAGGTCGCCGACATACAAGAAAGGCGCTCACTCCCCGAAGGGAATGAGCGCCTTTCTTTGCGTGCTATGAATCAGCTAGCAAGACAAGAGTCTCACTTGATGATCTTGGCAACCTTGCCGGCGCCGACCGTACGGCCGCCTTCGCGAATTGCGAAGCGCAGGCCCTCGTCCATGGCGACAGGCTGGATGAGCTTGACGGACATCTCGGTGTTGTCACCGGGCATGACCATCTCGGTGCCCTCAGGCAGCGTCACGACGCCCGTAACGTCCGTGGTACGGAAGTAGAACTGCGGGCGGTAGTTGTTGAAGAACGGGGTGTGGCGGCCGCCCTCGTCCTTCGACAGGATGTATGCCTGGCCTTCGAACTCCGTGTGGGGAGTCGTGGTGCCCGGCTTGACAACAACCTGTCCACGCTCGACATCTTCGCGCTTGATGCCACGAACGAGCAGTCCGACGTTGTCGCCGGCCTGGCCCGAGTCGAGCAGCTTGCGGAACATTTCGATGCCCGTGACGGTGGTCTTGGTGGAGGTCTCCTTGATGCCGACGATCTCCACCTCCTCGTTCACGTTGACAACGCCACGCTCGATACGACCGGTGACAACGGTGCCACGGCCGGTGATCGTGAAGACATCCTCGACAGGCATGAGGAAGGGCTTCTCGGTCTCACGAACCGGAGTCGGGATGGACTCGTCGACAGCAGCCATGAGGTCGAGGATGGACTGGGTCCACTTCGGGTCGCCCTCGAGTGCCTTGAGTGCCGAGATCGGGATGACCGGGGCGTCCTCGTCGAATTCCTGAGCGGCCAGCAGTTCGCGGACCTCCATCTCGACGAGCTCGAGGATCTCTTCGTCGTCAACCATGTCGGCCTTGTTCAGGGCGACGAGGATGTACGGAACGCCAACCTGGCGAGCGAGCAGGACATGCTCGCGCGTCTGGGGCATCGGACCATCGGTGGCTGCAACGACGAGAATAGCGCCGTCCATCTGAGCCGCGCCGGTGATCATGTTCTTGATGTAGTCGGCGTGACCCGGTGCATCGACGTGCGCGTAGTGGCGCTTTTCCGTCTGGTACTCAACATGCGAGATGTTGATCGTGATGCCACGAGCCTTTTCCTCGGGAGCCTTGTCGATCTGATCGAAGGCCGAAGCCTCGTTCAGGTCGGGGTAAGCATCCGCAAGCACCTTGGTGATGGCCGCCGTCGTCGTGGTCTTGCCGTGGTCGACGTGACCGATGGTGCCGATGTTCACGTGCGGCTTCGTCCGCTCGAACTTCGCCTTCGCCACTTTGTGTCCTCCTGGACTGATAATTGCTTGCCGTATGCAGCAGTGCGGTTGGTTATTACTTGGTCGTGCTACGTGCCGGAAGAAACCGAAGTTACTTACCGGCGCGGGCTGGGGAGCTCGCAGTACTTACTACTTACTCGCCCGTCGCCTTGGCGATGATTTCCTTCGAGACGTTCGCGGGAACCTCTGCGTAGGAATCGAACACCATGGAGAAGTTCGCACGGCCCTGAGTCCTGGAACGCAGGTCACCGATGTAGCCGAACATCTCCGAGAGCGGAACCAGCGCCTTCACGACACGGGCACCACTGCGTTCCTCCATGGCCTGAATCTGGCCACGGCGGGAGTTAATATCGCCGATCACGTCGCCCATGTACTCCTCGGGCGTTGTGACCTCGACAGCCATGAGGGGCTCGAGAATGACGGGGCCGGCCTTGCGGGCGGCTTCCTTCAGTGCCTGCGAACCGGCAACCTTGAACGCCATTTCCGAGGAGTCGACGTCGTGGTAAGCACCATCGAGCAGCGACATCTTCAGGTTCACGAGCGGGTAGCCGGCGAGAACACCGTACTGCATCGCGTCCTGTGCGCCTGCATCCACGGAGGGGATGTACTCGCGCGGGATACGTCCGCCGGAGACCTTGTTCTCGAACGCGTAGGTAGCACCGTCTTCGCCCACGAAAGGCTCCAGGGCGATGATGACCTTAGCGAACTGGCCCGATCCACCCGTCTGCTTCTTGTGGGTGTAGTCGTGCTTCTCGACCTTCTTGGTGATGGTCTCACGGTAGGCGACCTGCGGCTTGCCCACGTTGGCCTCGACCTTGAACTCGCGACGCATACGGTCGACGAGGATGTCGAGGTGGAGCTCGCCCATGCCGCCGATGACGGTCTGACCGGTCTCGTCGTCGAGTTCGACCGAGAAGGTCGGATCCTCTTCGGCGAGCTTCTGGATCGCGATGCCCAGCTTTTCCTGGTCGGACTTGGTCTTGGGCTCGATGGAGACCTGGATGACCGGCGCCGGGAACGACATCGACTCGAGGACGATGGGGTTTGCCTGGTCGCACAAGGTGTCACCGGTGGTGGTGTCCTTGAGACCGATCATCGCGTAGATGTGGCCTGCGACGGCCTCTTCTACCGGGTTCTCCTTGTTGGCGTGCATCTGGAAGAGCTTTCCGATGCGCTCCTTCTTACCCTTGGTCGCGTTCAGGACCTGCTGGCCCGGATCGAGACGACCGGAGTAAACGCGAACGAAGGTCAGCTTGCCGAAGAACGGGTGCGACGCAATCTTGAAGGCGAGAGCCGAGAACGGCTCGTCCTTGCTCGGCTTACGCGTGATCTCGACTTCTTCGTCACCGAGCTTGTGTCCGATGACCTCGCCGATATCCAGCGGGTTCGGGAGGTAATCGATGACAGCGTCGAGCATGGGCTGAACGCCCTTGTTCTTGAACGCGGAGCCACAGATGACCGGGTACAGCTCGGAAGCGACCGTCATCTTGCGGATGGCGCCCTTGATTTCCTCGACCGTGAGCTCTTCGCCGCCGAAGTACTTCTCCATGAGAGCTTCGTCGGACTCGGCAACGGTTTCGAGCAGCTTCTCGCGGTACTCTGCAGCCTTCTCGACGAGGTCCGCGGGGATCTCTTCGATGGTCGGCAGTGCACCGGTCGGAACAACGCCACGCCAGGTGATGGCACGCATCTCGACGAGGTCTACGACGCCGTCGAAGTCGTCCTCAGCGCCGATGGGCAGCTGGAGAACGAGCGGCTTCGCGCCGAGACGGTCGATGATGGTCTGCACGGTGAAGTAGAAATCCGCGCCCATCTTGTCCATCTTGTTGACGAAGCAGATACGCGGGACGTCGTACTTGGCAGCCTGACGCCAAACCTGCTCGGACTGCGGCTCGACACCCTCTTTACCGTCGAACACAGCAACTGCGCCGTCGAGCACGCGCAGCGACCGCTCCACCTCGACCGTGAAGTCGACGTGGCCGGGGGTATCGATGATGTTGATCTGGTTGTTGTTCCAGAAGCAAGTCACGGCGGCAGACGTGATCGTGATGCCGCGTTCCTTCTCCTGCTCCATCCAGTCCGTCGTCGACGCACCGTCGTGCGTCTCACCGATCTTGTAATTGACACCGGTGTAGAACAGGATGCGCTCGGTGGTGGTGGTTTTGCCGGCATCGATGTGCGCCATGATGCCGATGTTGCGGACCTTGTTCAGGTCAGTCAGCACTTCCTGTGCCACAGGTTTCTTCCCCGCTCGTTGCTTGGTTTTTCGGGTGTCGGCCGTATCCGGTGTGTTCCACCGTCAGGGCCATGGTCTTTCAATTATGTCTCTGCCGAGGCGAACCTGGCCACCTGTATTCGAGAAAACCCGGAACAGGTGATCAGGTCGCCAACGGCGACAGCGTCGGAGCACCCGCCCGATGGCAGTTGCTCCGACGCTTATATCACCAGCGGTAGTGGGCGAATGCCTTGTTGGCTTCGGCCATCTTGTGAGTGTCTTCGCGACGCTTCACAGCTGCACCGAGGCCATTGCTGGCATCGAGGAGCTCGTTGGCGAGACGCTCGACCATGGTCTTCTCACGACGTGCACGCGAGAAGGTGACGAGCCAGCGGAGTGCCAGCGTGGTGGAACGACCGGGACGAACCTCGACCGGCACCTGGTACGTAGCGCCACCGACGCGGCGGCTACGAACCTCGAGTGCGGGCTTGACGTTGTCCAGGGCGCGCTTGAGCGTGACGACCGGATCGGTGCCGGTCTTCTCGCGTGCCTGCTCGAGAGCCTGGTACACGATTCGCTCTGCGGTGGACTTCTTGCCGTCCAGCAGGATCTTGTTGACGAGCTGCGTCACCAACGGGGAACCGTAAACCGGGTCGTTGATGAGGGGGCGCTTCGGAGCGGGGCCCTTACGTGGCATTAGCTCTTCTCCTTCTTGGCGCCGTAGCGGCTGCGTGCCTGCTTGCGACCCTTGACACCCTGGGTGTCGAGGGAGCCGCGGATGATCTTGTAACGGACACCCGGGAGGTCCTTCACACGACCGCCACGGACGAGCACCATGGAGTGCTCCTGAAGGTTGTGACCTTCACCGGGGATGTACGCGGTGACCTCGACCGAAGTCGTCAGGCGAACGCGAGCGACCTTACGGAGCGCGGAGTTCGGCTTCTTGGGAGTGGTGGTGTACACGCGAGTGCACACGCCACGACGCTGCGGGCTGCCCTTAAGAGCTGCCGTCTTGACCTTGCGGGTCTTGTCGCGGCGACCCTTGCGGACCAGCTGGTTGATGGTTGGCATTTACCGGCTTTCTACGTCGGAACAGACTGCTCGAAGCAACCTTGGCTGTTCTGAAATTAGGGATCTAGCAGTTGGAGCAAGAGAGCTGCTGCTCCTCACCCCACCTCTGATTCTGCTGCGCAGCGCCGAAGCACTTTGCACCGCACCCGAGGTCGGGCGTGTCGCATACCCCCACACAGGCAGCCGGATGCTCGTTCATAAGCAGAAACTGCTCGAACGTGCGCACGGCAATACCTCGCTAGGCACACAGGTCGGCCCGGGCATGCCGGACACGACCCATAACGATACCTGCCAGCTTGCTATGTGGTCAAAGTGAGACCGAAGTGATAATGCACTCACAGCAAGGCCGACGACCGCCGGCCGACTCAAATGCTGATGTTGAGGGTCAATTCTCCGAGTTTGGTGGCGGCGGCACATGCGTCCGTTCCACCCGCCGGCTCACGGACCCACCACCCGAACACCCCACCCGCCGGGGCGCCTGCGGTCAGCCCACAACTCTGCGGGTCGGCCGGCTGTCGGACGAGGTATGCCGCACTACCTTTGACGCTGATTTTCTCGACCGCGTATCCGAGGTACTCGAAGGCTGCCAGTTCGTGATCGGCGGTTCCGGTCTCGAACCAGTTGAACGTGACCTTGACCGGACCGGCCGGACTCACTCCGTCCCAACGGCAGATGGCGCCGAAAAATCCGCGCTCGACGGCGTCGGCCCCTACCGCGGATGCAATCTGTGGGTTGGTGACGGCTTCGCACTCCTTCAGGATGTCGGCGAACTGCTGGCTCCCACTCCCCCCGTAGGCACCCTCCGCTTGGGGTTTTCCCGTCACCACGGAACCGCAACCGGTGAGCAGTGCCAGTGAAGCAGCCAACGCCACTGCTACCCGCGCGCGCATCACTGTGCCCTCGAGACGGTGAGTTCCATCAGGTTTCGACCGACAGTGCACGGGTCGGTCGGAGGTGAGCCAAGACCGTAGTTGACCGACCAATGAACAAAATCGCCGCCGAAGGAAATACCCAACTCACAGAGAACACCTTCTCTCGACGCGATAAAGCCCGGATGACCGTCGATAGTGAGGTCGGCTGCGGGTCGCCCGATCAAATCGGAACCGGCACGCTCACGTCCGATGGGACTGCCGCGGTACCAGGAGAAGCTCACACTCGGCCCCAGCGGGCCGGTAACCGTCCACTCACACCCGACACCGTTTCTCGTGACATCGGTAAACGCGCCGACGCCGAAAGCTGCAACTACCTCTTCATCCGTCACCGATCCGCACTGCGCGAACATCGGGCCGGGATCTGTGGGGCTCAGAACGGCTGAAGAGCCTGCATCAGCCTGATCGTCCGAGTTGCCCTCGGTGCCACAGCCACTGACGAGCGCAAGTACTGCAGCTGACATCACCACCGAAGACCCGATCGTGAACACACGTGGCCGGAAGATCGCTCGCGGACTCGCTGTGTGTGTAACCATCGCTCGCGGACTCACTTTGCGGGTCACCATGGAGGTGACTGTACTTCTCTACCCGACTCCGGGCGCTGCGCCCGTGGTCAGCGACACCGGAACGAGTGCGGAGTCGAGTTGCGCCGCCCACGCCTTGACCACCTCGGAGCGTCGACGCGAGTCGTCGGTCAGCACATCGGCCAACCCAAGACCTCGGGCGAGGTCCAGCGTTGCCTGTACGAGCCGGTGCGTCGTCGGATCCGAGTCGTCGACACCGAGACTCGCCACAGCCATGCGATGTGCGATGCGGCCGAACCGTTCCTCGAGTGGCAATACGCGCGCTTTCAACTCCGAGTCCGATGCGGCCGCTGTCCATACCTGCAGCGCAGCTTTGAACAGCGTGCCGGTGTAGTACTCGACCAACCTGACAATGACAGCCTCTGTTCGACCGGCACCGGACGGAAGATCGGTGGATTCCTTGCGCGCCTGGTCCATTCGAGCGTCGAACATCATTTCGAGCGCTGCGGTGATCAGGTCTTCACGCGTCGGAAAATGGTGTTGCATGGCACCACGGGACACGCCGGCCCGTTGTGCAACAACGCTCATCGTCGTTGCACCCCAACCGAGTTCGGCCAGGCAGTCGACAGTCACTTCGAGCAGATGGGAGCGCGTGAACCGACTGCGATCCTGCTTGGGTTCTCGGGTCATCGCGCTACCGCATCCTTTCTCCGAAGAAGCTACTTCTGCTCGTGTGCCCACGCCGGTGGACGTTTCTGTAAGAACGCCATCATGCCCTCACGTGCCTCGTCGGAGGAAAACAGCCGAGCCGACTGAGCCACCATTTCTTCGCCGTCGCGGTCGAATCCGGCCAGCATCGATCGAGTCGTAATCCACTTGGATTCGGCCAATCCCTGTGGTGAGCAGTGACGCAACGACTCGAGCAGTTCCGCGACGGTGTCCCCCGGATCCTGCGAGGCAATAGTGACGAGGCCGATAGTTTCAGCTTCGCGCGGACCGAACTTCTCGCCCGTCAACAGGTATCGACTCGCGCTGCGCTGATCGAGTCGTGGCAAGAGAGTGACGGAGATGATCGACGCCGCCAACCCCAATCGCGATTCCGTCACGGCAAAGGTACTGTCCGGCCCGGCCACCACGATGTCGCAGGCACCGATCAAGCCCATCCCACCGGCACGGACGTGGCCGCCGATCAGACCGATTACCGGCTTGGGAAGCTCGAGGATGCTACGCATCAGCGTCAGCATTCCTCGGCCACGTTCCCGGACCGACTCTTCGGGCGAGGACGCAGATCCCGAAGCCTCACTGAGATCGGCACCCGCGCAGAAGGTTCCACCACTGTGTGTCAACACCACTGACCGCACAGTGGGGTCTTCCGCAGCAGCATTCAGCCCGGCCTGCAGTTCCGTGACCAACCGAGTGGAGATGGCGTTGCGGTTGTGTGGCGAGTCGAGAGTGATCGTGGCTGCTCCGCCGGATACCTCGTATCGAACGTAAGGCTCTGTCATGAAAGCACCTTCTCTAGTACGACCGGGGCAGGCCCAGTGAATGCTGAGAGACGAAGTTGAGAACCATCTCCCGGCTCACCGGCGCAACGCGTGCGATACGAGCCGCTCCGAGCATGGCGGCCAAGCCGTATTCCTTGGTCAGGCCCGCACCGCCGTGAGTCTGAATGGCCTGATCAAGCGCCTTGATACTTGCCTCTGCCGCAGCATATTTGGCCATGTTGGCGGCCTCGGCAGCACCGAAGTCGTCACCGCTGTCGTAGAGGAACGCGGCCTTCTGCATCATCAATTTCGCCAGCTCGAGTTCAATCTTGACCTGCGCGAGTGGATGCGAAATACCCTGATGTGCACCGATCGGCGTCTTCCACACCGTGCGCTCGTTTGCATACTTGACCGCTGCATTCAGCGCGTACCGGCCCATACCGATGGCCATCGCCGAACCTAGAATGCGCTCGGGATTCAGGCCGGCAAACAGCTGCATCAACGCTGCGTCGGCCTCGCCGACCAGAGCCTCGGCGGGCAGGCGCACGTCGTCGAGGAACAACATGAACTGGTGATCCGGTTCGATGATGTCCATCTCCATCGCCGTCTTCTCGAATCCCGGAGAATCGGTGGGAACAATGAAGAGTGCGGGCTTGAGCTTGCCGGTCTTGGAGTCTTCGGTGCGCGCGACGATCAGCACGGCATCGGCCTGATCGACACCCGAGATGAAGATCTTGTTTCCACGCAGGATCCAATCGCCGCCGTCCCGGCGCGCCGTGGTCGTGATCTGGTGCGAGTTGGAACCGGCGTCAGCCTCGGTGATTCCGAAAGCCATGATCTTGGAGCCGTCGGCCAATGCCGGTAGCCACGTCTGCTTCTGCTCCGCAGTGCCGTACTTGCCGATGATGGTGCCGCAAATGGCCGGCGAGACAACAACAAGCAGCAAGCCCGCGCCGTGAGCGGCCATCTCTTCCTGGACCAAAGCCAATTCGTAGATTCCGGCACCGCCGCCACCGTATTCCTCGGGAAGATTGACGCCGAGGAATCCGAGCTTGCCTGCCTCGTTCCACAATTCGGTCAGCGGCTCGCCCTTACGCGCCTTGGGCAGCACGTAGTCGACGTAGTTGAAACGCTCCCCCAACTTGGCGACAGAAGCCCGCAGTTCCTTCTGCTCTTCGGTTTCGATGAAACTCATGACACGACCTCTTCCGTAGCTTCGGGTGCTTCTACACGTGCGAGTACCGATCCGACCTCGACCTGCTGGCCGAGAACAACCGGAAGTTCTACCAGGACACCGGCCGTGGGCGCAGTGACCGTATGTTCCATCTTCATTGCTTCGAGCCATAGAATCGGCTGACCGGCCGTGACCGTATCGCCCTCTGCCGCTCCGATTCGGATCACCGAACCCGGCATCGGTGCGAGCAGGGATCCTGCCGCGACCTCGGTGGAGGGGTCGACGAACCTCGGTGTCACTGTCAACGACACGGGCCCGAGTGAGGAGTCGACGAAGACCTCACTGCCATAGGCTGCGACGTCGAAAGTACGTCGTATGCCGTCGTGGTCGAGGACCACCCGATCCAGGGTCGCGGAAACCAGACTTACTCCGTCGAAACCTTCCGCGGTCAGAACGCCACTGCGGCGCAGGAAATAGCGGATGTCGTACTCGCCTGATGCCGTGGTGTAGCTCTTGCTCTGAGGCTGCGAAGGTAAGTTGCGCCAGCCGCTGGGCAGGCGCCCGATGACCTTCGCCGACGCCCTGTTGTGAGCGGCATCCGCGAGGGCCGCCGCCAGTGCCGAGAGCTTCTCGACATCGGTGTCGGCCAGCGGCGTGGACAGCACAGCAAGGTCGTGGGTCTCGAAGAACGCTGTATCGGTGTCTCCGGCGATGAATGCCGGATGTCGCAGGACGTTGACGAGCAAGTCTCGATTGGTCCGGAGTCCGTGAATCTTGGTACGAGTCAAGGTTGACGCCAGCAACCGCGCGGCCGCGGTGCGGGTCGGTGCGTAGGAGATGACCTTGGCCAGCATCGGGTCGTAGTGAACGCCGACAACGCTGCCATCGACAACACCGGAATCAAGTCGCACACCCTGCTCTCGCAGGACACTGAATTCTTCCGTGCCGCCAGGCAGTTCGATGCGATGAACTGTTCCGCTCTGCGGCTGCCAGCCCTTGGCCGGATCCTCGGCGTACAGCCGCACTTCGATGGAGTGTCCACGAATCTCCGGCTGCTGATCGGGCAACGCCTCGCCCGCAGCGACGTGCAACTGCAGTTCCACCAGATCGAGTCCCGTGGTGCACTCGGTGACGGGATGCTCCACCTGCAGGCGAGTATTCATTTCGAGAAAGAAGAAGTCGCCCTTTTCGTCGGCAAGGAATTCAACCGTCCCGGCTCCTTCGTACCCGATCGCATTCGTAGCGAGACGCGACGCGTCGAAAAGCTTCTCCCGCATGGCCGGTATGCGTTGTACGAGCGGTGACGGCGCTTCTTCCACAACCTTCTGGTGCCGACGCTGGATGGAGCACTCACGCTCCCCCACTGCCCAGACGCCGCCGTCGCGGTCAGCCATGACCTGAACTTCGATGTGGCGGCCTGTCTCGAGGTACCGCTCGCAAAACACCATCGGGTCACCGAAAGCTGACAGCGCCTCGCGGCGTGCAGCTTCCAGTTCGCCTTCGAGAGCAGACAATTCACGGACAATGCGCATTCCACGTCCACCGCCGCCGGCTGATGCCTTGATCAGAACCGGGAGGTGCGCTTCGGTGACAGTTCCGGGATCGAGCTCCGCCATCACGGGAACGCCGGCAGCGTCCATGATCTTCTTGGACTCGACCTTGGAACCCATCAGTTCGATGGATTTCACGGGCGGACCGATCCAGGTCAGACCGGCGTCGATGACGGCACGCGCGAATTCCGCGTTCTCGGAGAGGAATCCGTAGCCGGGGTGAATGGCGTCGGCCCCGGAGGTCTTCGCTGCAGCGATGATCAGATCGCCGCGCAAATACGTCTCAGCGGGTGTGTTTCCCGGCAGACGAACAGCCACATCCGCCTCGGCGACGTGCGGGCTATCGGCATCCGCGTCGGAAAAGACTGCAACGGTTCCGATTCCGTTTCTGCGGCAGGTAGCGAAGACACGGCGGGCAATTTCGCCGCGGTTGGCGACTAGGACTGAAGTAATCACGGCGTGCCTCACATACGGAAGACGCCGAAGTTCTCGGTGCCTTCGATCGGGGCGGTAGCAATGGCCGAGAGGCACATTCCCACCACGGTGCGGGTGTCTCGGGGGTCGATGACGCCGTCGTCGTAGAGGCGCCCGGACAGGAACATCGGGAGCGACTCTGCTTCGATCTGGTTCTCGATCATGGCGCGGATGCCGGCGTCGGCCTCAGCATCGAAGGCCTGTCCACGGGCCTCCGCCGACGCGCGACCGACGATCGAAATGACCCCGGCCAGTTGAGCACCGCCCATGACAGCGGACTTCGAACTGGGCCACGCGAACAGAAAGCGTGGATCGAATGCTCGACCGCACATGCCGTAGTGACCGGCCCCGTACGACGCTCCGAGCAGGATCGAAATGTGCGGAACCTTGGAGTTGGCAACCGCATTGATCATCATCGAGCCGTGTTTGATCATGCCGCCCTCCTCGTATTCCTTACCCACCATGTATCCGGTGGTGTTGTGCAGGAACAGCAACGGCGTGTTGGAACGATTGGCAAGCTGGATGAACTGGGTGGCCTTCTGGGATTCCTCGCTGAAGAGAACTCCGCGAGCATTGGCCAGGATGCCGATCGGGTAACCGTTCAGCTCGGCCCACCCGGTCACGAGCGACGAACCGTAGAGCGGCTTGAACTCGTCGAAGTCGGATCCGTCGACGATGCGGGCAATGACCTCTCGGGGATCGAAGGGGATCTTGAGGTCGGCCGGAACGATGCCGAGCAATTCTTCGGGATCTTCGAGCGGCTCGATGACCTCAACGCGGGGTGCCGGACCCTTCTTGGTCCAGTTGAGGCGCTTGACGATCGATCGTCCGATACGAATCGCATCCTGCTCGTCGGCTGCGAAGTAGTCGGCCAGACCCGACTTGCGAGCGTGCATCTCGGCGCCGCCCAGAGCCTCGTCGTCGGACTCCTCCCCCGTGGCCATCTTGACCAGCGGCGGGCCGGCGAGGAACACCTTGGAGCGTTCCTTGATCATCACGACGTGATCGGACATGCCGGGGATGTACGCGCCGCCGGCGGTGGAGTTTCCGAATACCAGAGCGATAGTGGGGATTCCGGCTGCGGAGAGCTGAGTGAGATCGCGGAACATGCGACCGCCCGGGATGAACACTTCCTTCTGGGTCGGTAGATCGGCTCCGCCGGACTCGACCAGTGAAATCACCGGGAGGCGATTCTGCATCGCGATATCGTTGGCGCGGAAGCCCTTGCGCAGGGTCCACGGATTGCTGGTGCCGCCGCGCACGGTGGGATCGTTGGCGACGATGAGGCATTCGACGCCTTCTACAACGCCGATGCCGACAACTGTGCTGGCACCCACGGGGAAATCGCTCCCCCACGCGGCGAGCGGGCACAGTTCGAGGAACGGTGAATCCTGGTCGAGCAAGAGCTCGATTCGCTCACGCGCCAAGAGCTTTCCACGCTTGTGGTGACGCTCGGTGTACTTGTCACCGCCGCCCGCCAGAGCCTTGGCGTGCTCGACCTCGATCTCCGCAAGCTTGGTGTTCATGGTCTCGACCGCGGTGTTGTAGACCTCGGAGTTTGTGTCCAGTGCGGACCGGATGACACTCATGACTGATACCCCAATCGCTTGGCCGCGAGGCCGGTGAGGATTTCGGTGGTACCGCCACCGATTCCCAGAATTCGCATGTCGCGGTACTGCCTCTCCACTTCGCTTTCCTGCATGTACCCGAGGCCACCGAACAGCTGGACAGCCTGGTTCGCTACCCACTCACCCGTTTCGACAGCGGTGTTCTTGGCAAAGCACACCTCGGCGATCAGATCGCCGTCACCGGCCATGTGCCGCTCGATCACCGAATGCGTGTACACCTTGGCCACGTCGATCTTGCGGGCCATCTCGGTAACCGTGTTCTGCACCGCCTGTCGGCTGATGAGTGGCCGGCCGAAAGTCTCACGAGCACGGCACCATTCGAGAGTCAACTCGAGACACCGTTCTGCGCTCGAGTACGCCTGCGCTGCCAAGGCAACTCGTTCGCCGACAAATGCCTGTGCAATCTGTGCGAAACCACTGCCCTCTTCACCGACCAGGTTTTCGACCGGAACGCGGGCGTCGACAAACGAAAGTTCCGCGGTATCCGATGCGCGCCAACCCATCTTCTCGAGCTTGCGCGACACCGTGAATCCCGGTGTGCTCTTCTCGATCACGAGCAGTGAGACACCGCCCGCGCCGGGTCCACCCGTACGCACTGCGGTGACGACGTAGTCGGCCCGACAACCAGAGGTGATGAACGTCTTGGAACCGTTGACTATGTACTGGTCACCATCGAGCTTTGCCGTCGTCTGCAGGTGGCCGACGTCGCTGCCGCCGCCAGGCTCCGTGATGGCCAGTGAACCGATCTTGTCGCCGCGCAATGTCGGCTTGACCCACCGGTCGATCTGCTCTTTGTTTCCGGCGGCAATGAGATGCGGGACTGCGATGCCGCAGGTGAACAGCGAAGCAAACAGCCCACCCGAAGCGCCGGCCTGATGCATCTCCTCACAAATCACGATGGAGTCGACGGCGTCGCCGCCCTCACCACCGGCCGATTCGGGCGCGCTGGCACCGAGCAATCCCAGAGCACCTGCCTTACGATGCAATTCGCGCGGAATCTCCCCGTCACGTTCCCACTGCCTGAGATGCGGCAGGATCTCCTGGTTTACGAATCCGCGGACGGTTTCACGCAGGGCGCGCCGCTCCGGAGTGGTCCACACATTCACTGTGAATCTTCTTTCTGGTCAGTTGTGGGGAGGAGCGAAATCGGGATGTCGACGTAGCGTGAGCGCAGCCATTCACCAATTCCCTTGGCCTGCGGATCGAATCGCGCCTGCGACGCCACACCCTGGCCGAGGATTCCCTCGATCACGAAGTTCACGGCCAACAGGTGCGGAAGCAGGTGACGGGTCACGGTCAATCCGGCTGCCTCCGGGAGCAGTTCCTTGACCTTCGAGACAGTGAGAGTATGTGCCAGCCAACGCCACTCGTCGTCACTGCGGACCCAGACGCCGACATTGGCGTTGCCGCCCTTGTCGCCGCTACGCGCACCGGCAATGGCGCCCAAGGCAATTCGAGCGACCGACCCCGCAGGTAGGGGTACCGGAAGTTCCGGCTCGTCGACGGGTTCCAACTCCCGCGTCACCGCCGACGGCGCAATATCGACGCGCGTACCGTCAGGCAGAACTGCGATGTGAGGCACCGATCCCGCGTCGACGTAGCCGGGAGTGAAAACTCCGTACGGCTGACCGTTGCTCGGCGGAGCCGTCAACGAGAAGCCCGGATAGCTGGCCAGCGCCATCTCGACCGCAACGGACGAGAAGGGGCGCCCGATCACTGTGGGGTCCGAATCACGAACCACACAGCGCAGCAAAGCACTTGCAGTTTCCTCGGTATCGGAATCCGGATGATCCGTCCGCGCCAATGTCCAGACCAGCTCGGCAGGCTTCTTGCTCAACCAGGCCTCGAGCTGGTTCTTGGCCAACTCGGCCTTGGCCTCGATATCAAGTCCGGTGAGTATGAACGTAGCCTCGTTGCGAAACCCGGCCAGGGTATTGAGCGAGACCTTGTACTGCGGCGGCGGAGCCTCACCGGTGACGCCGCTGATCAGAACCCGATCGGGGCCCTCCGGCGTCAGCACTGCCGTGTCGATCCGCGTGGTCACGTCCGGACCCGCATAGCGGCCGCCTGTGATCTCGTACAGCAGCTGGGCTGTCACGGTTCCGACGCTCACCTCACCGTCGGTACCGGCATGCTTCGTGATGACAGACGAACCATCGGCGTTGATCTCGGCGATCGGGAAACCGGGGCGGCCGAGGTTGGGGATCTCCGTAAAGAATGCGTAGTTCCCGCCGGTGGCCTGCGTTCCGCACTCGATGACGTGACCCGCCGCGACGGCACCAGCCAGCTGATCGAAATCATCTCGCTTCCAACCGAAATGATGAGCCGCCGGACCCACGATCACCGACGCGTCGGTAACTCTGCCGGTGACTACGACGTCGGCGTCGGCCGCTAACGCCTCCACAATCCCCCAAGCGCCGAGATAAGCATTTGCGGTCAAAGGCGAGCCGAGCCCGAGTTCACCGGCGCGAGAGACCAAATCATCGCCCTCGACATGCGCGATCTTCGCATTCAAACCCAGCTTGGTATTGACTTCCCGCAATGCGGCAGCCAGTCCGGCTGGATTGAGACCGCCCGCATTGGCAACGATCTTCACTCCCTTGTCGAGGGCAAGTCCGAGCGTGTCCTCGACCTGCCGCAGGAATGTCTTTGCATAGCCCAGGGATTGGTCTTTCATCCGATCCCGGCCCAGAATCAGCATCGTCAGTTCCGCGAGATAGTCACCCGTCAGGTAGTCGAGTTCTCCACCCTCGAGCATCTCCCGCATCGCCGAGACACGGTCACCGTAGAATCCGGAACAATTGCCGATCCGTACCGAACTCACTTGTCCGCCTCCGCTTCTCGACCGCTCCCACTGGGTCCGGCAAAGGCCTGAGCAAACCCCAACCACTCCTCGGCGTCTGTGCCCACCGCTACGAGGTCGAGATCGGCCCGGTTGGCTCGCTGAGTCACCAGCAGACAGAAATCCAATGACGGCCCGGTAACCTTCTGCGCCGCATCCTCGGGACCCCAGATCCAGAGAGACCCGTCGGGCGCGGTCAGTTCCACGCGAAATTCTTCGGCGGGCGGAGTCTTCTCATTGACCGAGTACGCAAAGTTTCGTGTCCGAACACCCAAGTGCGCAATGTTCTTGATACGCGCGGTCGGTGTCCGCTCGACGCCCAGTGCATCGGCAACGTCCTGCCCGTGCGCCCAGGTCTCCATCAACCGTGCGGTTGCCATGGAGACTGCACCCATCGGGGGTCCGTACCACGGGAACTTGGTGCCGGCGGGAGCAGCGGCAAGTGCGTCGACCAATGCAGTTCGGCCGGCTCGCCAATCTGCCAGCAACTCGACGGGTGGTCGCGCAGCCTGCTCCGCCGCGCCGTCGTCGACAAACCCGGCGGGATTGAGGAAGGCCACCTTCAATTGCTCGGCGAAACCGTCGGGATCGGTGATTGCCAACAATGCAGCAGCATCGGTCCAATGCAGGTGCCCGATCTGATGCGCGATGGTCCACCCTGCTGCGGGCGTCATTGTCGCCCACTTCTCGGCGGGCAGATCCGTAACCAGAGCCTCGAGGCTGTCGCCCTCGGCCCGCAAGTCATCGATGAACGTCTGAAGTTCGGCCATGCGACCAGCATCACACTCACCCATAAAAAAATCAAGCACGAATGATTGTTATTACCCAAATCGAGTGGTGAGAGACTGAGCGCAACAATCATCGCCCGCAGAGGAGCACCCATGAGCGACGCCGTCCTGATTACCCGCACCGACGACGTGGTCACCTGGACCCTCAACCGGCCGGACACGCGCAACGCCATCTCCGAGATCGACATGATCGAAGCACTCGAAGACGCCGTCACCGCGGTCAACCGCGACCAGAGCGTCCGGGCTGTCATCCTGACCGGAGCCGGATCAGCATTCTCGTCCGGCGGAAACGTGAAGCACATGCGCGACAAGGAAGGCATGTTCGGCGGCGCACCCGGCGAGATCCGGCAGGGGTATCGACACGGAATCCAGCGCATCCCTCTCGCGCTCTACACGTGTGAAGTTCCGACCATCGCAGCCGTCAACGGCCCCGCGATCGGAGCCGGATGCGACCTCTCACTCATGTGCGATCTGCGCATCGCGTCGAGCGCCGCAATATTCGCCGAAAGTTTTGTCAAGGTCGGACTCATCCCCGGCGACGGTGGAGCCTGGCTCCTCCCCGCGCGATCGGCAATGCCCGCGCCGCCGAGATGGCGTTCACCGGAGAACCGATCGACGCTGCCAAGGCCCTCGACTGGGGACTGATCTCCCAGATCACCGAGCCCGACGAATTACTCCCCGCAGCACACGCTTTGGCCGCGCGAGTCGCCGCAAACCCGCCGCAGGTGCTCCGCATGACCAAGAAACTGCTCCGTGAGGGTCAGCACCAAAGCCTGGAGAGCCTGCTCGAGCTTTCGGCAGCGATGCAGGCCCTGGCCCACCACACCCGCGATCATCACGAGGCCGTCGCCGCGATGCTGGAGCGTCGAAGCCCGGATTTCACCGGCGTGTGAACACGTCAACACACGTGCCCGGACGGCAGTTTCTGCCGGTCGGCGCGGTTCTCACTTCGATACTTTCGCTGCAATTCGGCGCGGCTTTCGCAACAACCCTGTTTTCGCAGATCGGGCCGGCCGGCGCCACGACGCTTCGACTGACCATCGCCGCGATAATCCTGGCCGTCATTGTCCGACCACGGTGGAGTCGATGGTCGAACCGTCAACGCAAAGGCATTCTCGCGCTCGGAGTTTCCCTCGCAGTGATGAACGGGGCGTTCTACGAAGCCCTGGACACCATTCCGATCGGCACTGCCGTCACCATCGAGTTCCTGGGCCCGCTCACCCTGGCCGCAGTGCTGTCACGCCGCTGGGCCGACGGCGCCTGGGTGCTCCTGGCTTTCGGCGGGGTGCTGCTGCTCGGCTTGGGCGATCACGGGGAGTCCGGACTGGACCCCGTCGGAGTGGCGTTCGCACTCCTCGCAGCAGCCGCGTGGGCCGGTTACATCGTCACCGGATCGCACATCGCCGCAACACTTCCCAGCGCCGACGGTCTGGCTGGAGCCTGCATCGTCGCAGCGGTCCTGACGCTTCCCTTCGGCGTCGTCTCCGGGGGAACGGAACTACTGGATCCGAAGATTCTCCTGGCGGGCACCGCGGTTGCAATCCTGTCGTCCGTGATCCCGTACAGCCTCGAGATGTGGGCGCTGAGATCCCTTGCCAAGAAGGTCTTCGCGGTCTTGATTGCACTCGAACCGGCCGCTGCGGCATTGGCCGGCTTGGTCATCATCGGACAAGCCCTCGACTCGATGACGCTTGTGGCGATCGGGCTGGTCGTGAGTGCCGGAGTCGGTACCGTCGTCATGAACCGCAAACAGTCCCCGAAATAGTCACGGGTACCGTCAGATAACTTCACCCACCGTAGGAGAACCATGACCACGCCGATCATTGCCTC
Source organism: Rhodococcus sp. OK302 (assembly GCF_002245895.1). NCBI lineage: Bacteria > Bacillati > Actinomycetota > Actinomycetes > Mycobacteriales > Nocardiaceae > Rhodococcus > Rhodococcus sp. OK302. The sequence goes on along the minus strand of NZ_NPJZ01000001.1, from coordinate 2,555,719 downwards.
TGTTCTCGGACGCACGCCCCAGATCGACGAGAGCGCCTTCATTGCACCCAATGCCACAGTCGTCGGAGCAGTGACCATCGCTGCCGGTGCAAGCATCTGGTACGGCGCGGTACTTCGCGGTGACGCCGAGACAATCACCATCGGCGCCGACACCAATATTCAGGACAACTGCACCGTGCATGCAGACCCCACATTCCCAGCCGTCCTCGGTGAGCGCATCTCGGTGGGCCACAACGCAGTACTGCACGGTTGCACCGTCGAAGACGACGTACTGGTGGGCATGGGAGCGGTAGTCCTCAACGGTGCGCACATCGGATCGGGTTCACTGATCGCAGCGGGCGCCGTGGTGTCGCAAGGAATGCAGATTCCGCCCGGGTCGTTGGTCGCCGGTGTACCGGCCAAGGTCAAACGTGAACTCTCCGACAACGAAAAAGCCGGGATCAGCGCCAACGGAGCGGGTTACATGATGCTGGCGAAGGCGCACAAGGACATCTGATTCTGAAGGATTTCACTCGCTGAGCGAGTGAAATCCTTCACGATCGGAGCTAGCCTCGCGGCTTCAAAGTGCTGTTCGGCAATTCGGGGGCAGGCAACGCCGGACCGTCGTAACCCGGTACGACGCCGAAGCGTTGACCGGCGACACTGCCATCGAAGCCTGACGCGAGTTCCGCCTGCCACTTCTGGCGATACTCGACGATCTCCGCATGACTGCGCCCCATGAAGTTCCACCACATGATGACCTGCTCGCCCAACGGTTTCCCACCGAGTAGCAAAACGCGAGCAGGTTCGGTGCCCGGGTTTCGCAGCGTCAGTTTTCCGAAACCCGGTGCCTGGTAGCCCAGTTCGGCCCAATTGATCGTGGTGCCGCGAAGCACCACCGAGCCCTGATCGACAATCACACCGTGCTCGTGATCTCGATCCACATCCAGCGCAATCTCCGCACCCGGCTCGAGAACGATCTCGGCACCGACAAGTTCGGTAAACGTCTCGACCGGAGACTGCTCGCCTGCCAACGACCCGAGGAAAACGCTGACAGTAGCGTCTCCCAAGGTCACCGGTTGCGGGCGATAGTGGACAAACGCAGGCGCCGTCTCGCGTGCTGCATCCGGAAGCGCAACCCACAACTGCATGCCGTGCAAGATCTTCGTATCGGGCGTGGACACCTCCGAATGCGCGATCCCGCTCCCGGCCGTCATCAAATTCAGTTCACCCGGCCGGACCATCGCATGCGAGCCGATACTGTCGCGATGCTCGATCTCCCCGGTAAACAGCCAACTGACCGTTTGTAATCCGGTATGCGGATGCGGCGGCACGTGCATCCCGGACCCACTACCGACGTCATCGGGTCCGTAGTGATCGGCAAAACACCAGGCCCCGATCAACGAACGCTCACGCTGCGGCAAAGTGCGTCGCACCCGCATGGCTCGCGGCCCACCGAGCGGCACGTCCCGCGGCGTAAGAATCTGAATCTCACTCTCGGCCGGGTGGCCCTCGCATTCCTGCTCGACGGGCTGCGTTTCGAGGTTGCTCATCTCTTCATCCTGCCTCGGGTCGGTCCGAAATGCCTGCTCGACTAAGCCGAGATGCTCGCGTCGCGGGCCGCCTTCATCGACGCATGCGTCGGCGGGTTGTCCGGAACGTGTGCCGGACGACGCGCCGCGAACTCACGACGCAGCACCGGCACAACTTCTTCGCCGAGGAGATCGAGCTGCTCGAGCACCGTCTTGAGTGGAAGGCCGGCGTGGTCCATCAGGAACAGTTGGCGTTGGTAGTCGCCGAAGAAATCGGCGAAAGCCAAAGTCTTCTCGATGACCTGTTCGGGCGAGCCGACCGTCAGAGGCGTCTGCTCGGTGAACTCTTCGAGCGACGGTCCATGACCGTAAACGGGTGCATTATTGAAGTACGGGCGGAATTCCTTGACTGCGTCCTGACTGTTCTTACGCATGAACACCTGACCGCCGAGTCCGACGATCGCCTGATCCGCGGAGCCGTGACCGTAATGCTCGTAACGCTGACGGTAAAGATTGATCAACTCGATGTAGTGCTCCTTGGGCCAGAAGATGTTGTTCGCGAAGAAGCCGTCACCGTGATAGGCCGCAATCTCTGCGATCTCCGGGCTACGGATCGAGCCGTGCCACACGAACGGAGCGATGCCGTCCAGCGGGCGAGGCGTGGAGGTGAAGCCCTGCAGCGGAGTGCGGTACTCCCCTTGCCAATTCACCACTTCTTCGTCCCACAACCGGCGCAGAAGCTGGTAGTTCTCGAGAGCCAACGGGATGCCGGCGCGGATGTCCTTGCCGAACCACGGATACACCGGCGCAGTGTTGCCGCGGCCCATCATGAGGTCGACGCGGCCCTCGGCAAGGTGCTGCAGCATCGCGTAGTCCTCGGCGATCTTGACCGGATCGTTGGTGGTGATCAGCGTTGTGGACGTGGACAGCGTGATCTTCTCGGTCTGGGCTGCGATGTAGCCGAGCATGGTGGTCGGAGACGACGGCACAAACGGCTTGTTGTGATGCTCACCGGTCGCGAAGACGTCGAGTCCGACCTCCTCAGCGTGCTTGGCGATGGTCGTCATGGCCTTTATGCGCTCGTGCTCTGTCGGAGTGACCCCGGTTGTGGGGTCAGTCGTGACATCGCCGACCGTGAAGATTCCGAACTGCATGGTTACTCCTCGCGAGAATGCTGATCCATGCTTCTGCATGTAGTTAGTTCAACATTCAATCATTTATTGCTATTCCGCGCCACAAACGCCGAGGGCGGCAAGCACAGTGTGTGCTTGCCGCCCTCGATCGTTGAGAAAGTATGTCAGTGCATCATCATCGGCGCCGGGGTGTCACCCTCGGCCACGGTCTTCGTGATCTTCTTGCGAGGCAGGAAGTATGCCGGAATGAAGGTCAAGGCGATCAGCACGGTTGCCACCACGAATGTATTGCCGAACGAATCAGCCAACTGCGAGAATCCGTACGAGAGGACCTCGGGCGGAGTCTGTTCCGTGATCATCGCAGCTTCCGGGGTTGTGCCCCGCGAAGCAGCGGCCAACCCTGCGCCCTCGTGATTGAGAATCTGATTGGTCAGAACCACGGACATGACGGCGGTACCGATGGAACCGGCCGTCTGCTGAACAATGTTCATGAGCGACGAACCGCGGGCGATCTGATCATTGGACAGCGTCACGATTGCTGCGGTCATCAGCGGCATCATCGTGCAACCCATACCCATACCCATGACGAAGAGCGCAGCCATCAGCATCCAGGTCGGCGAATCGGCTGCCACCTGCGTGAAGACACCCATACCGATCAGGATCAGCGGAAGGCCCGTCAAAACGATCTTGCCGGGGCCGATCTTGTCCACAAGACGTCCCGCAATCGGCATCGTCAACATTGCGCCGAAACCCTGCGGAGCCATCAACAGTCCAGCAGCAAGGGTCGTGGACCCGGTCACCTGGATGAAATAACTCGGGAAGAGTAGACCAGCGCCCATGAACGCCACGATGAACAACGACGTCGTGATGACAGCAACCGTCAACTGCCGGTTCTTGAACAACCGCAAGTCGATCAGTGGATGGTCTTTGTTGAGGGCGTGGAACACGAACCCGATGATCAGGGCCAAACCGATGCCCGCGGTGACCAGAACCCTGGCCGACGCCACCGTGCCAACCTCGGGAATCGAGGAAACACCGAAGAGGAACAGAGCCAGACCGGGAGACAGCAAGATCATGCCGAGGAAGTCGAACGACTGCGACGGCTGCGGATTATCGGACGGCAGAAGCTTGAAAGCTGCAACGAGCGCAATAATTCCGACAGGCAAGTTGATCAGGAAGATCCAGTGCCAGCTGGCTACATCGATCAGCCAGCCGCCGAGAATCGGGCCGCCGATGGGACCGAGCAGCATGGGGATACCGAGCACAGCCATAACGCGGCCGATGCGCTCCGGGCCCGCTGCCCTGGTCATGATCGTCATACCGAGCGGCATCAACATACCGCCGCCGAGTCCCTGCAGAACGCGGAAACCGATGAGCGACGTGATGTCCCAGGCCATCGCACAAGCCACTGAACCAAGCACGAACAGGACCAGCGCAGTCATGTACAGACGTTTGGTACCGAAACGGTCGGCTGCCCACCCCGTCACCGGGATAACAGTTGCCAGGGCCAGCGTGTACGCCGTCATCGTCCACGCGACAGTGGCGTAGGACGTCTGGAATTCGGCAGCAAATGTCGGCAGCGCAACACTCACCACGGTCACGTCGAGAATGGACATGATGGCGCCGAGCACCACCACGGACGCGATCTTGAGGACCGTCCCGTCAAGTTTGTCGGACGCCGCTGTCGGCGCGTTCGGCGAAGTCATCGCGAAGTCTCCTGGGTAAATGCTCGCAGATATTCACCCGCGAGAATGGGCTCGAGCGCCTCTACTAGTCGAAGCGCGTCCGGCGTGGGCACACGCGAAGCGAACTCGCGAAGCTGACCACGCTTGCATTCGATGTGATTGGACGTGACCTTACGACCGGCCTCCGACAAGGAAACCCGCTTGACGCGTCGGTCACGTTCATCTTCACGCCGATCGATCAGACCCATGTTCACGAGCTGATCGATATTGCGCCCCGTCGCGGCCACCGAGAGCCGGAGCTCGTCTGCAACCTCGTTGATCGGGATCGGCGAGTCACGCTGTGTTAGCGCGAACAGCACACGCACCTGTGAGAACGAGAGATCCAGCTCGACCAATGCATCGATCGACTCCGTATCACTGATACTGATCAGGCGAGTGAACAACTCGTCGAGTGCTCCGAACAGGTCATCAGAAGTCGAATCAATCACCTGGCGAATAGTAGTGCGGATGCAACTATTGCCCAAATGAAACTAAGGTGCAACCCAGATTACGGTGAGCACCATCACCTTTTCTTCGCTCATTCCTGCACCAAGATGGCCTTTCCGAGCACTTTGCCGGTTTCCAGATCGGTCAGCGCCAAGGCCGCATCTTCCAAAACGTACCGAGCCTTGACGAGGGGTCGCAACCCATTTCGGACGTGCTCCACGAGCGACGCGTGCACCTCGGCAACCGCCTCCGGATTGGTCCGCGTGAACTCACCCCACGCCGCACCGACGATGCTGATGTTGCGGAACAGCACCCGGTTCACCTTCACCTGAGGAATCCCGCCGCCGGCAAATCCGATCACGACCAGACGGCCTTCGGGCGCCAGCACACGGATTGCGTCATCGAACGCGTCGCCGCCGACCGGATCCACGACGATCTGAGCGCCGACGCCGGCAGTGAGTTCCCGTACCTTCTCGCCCCAACCCGGAGCCAAGGCGACAACCTCGTCGGCACCGAGTTCGCGGAGGAATTTCTCGACACCCTCACGCCGAACGACTGCGATGACCCGCGCACCGTGCGCCTTCGCCAACTGAATGGTCGCAGTTCCCACGCCACCCGCAGCACCGAGAACGACCACGGTTTCTCCGGCCTGAATCTTGGCGCGACGAGCCAGCGCGAACTCCATCGTCTGATAATTGATGATCAGGGATGCCGCTTCGTCGAAAGCCAATTCGTCAGGAATCCGATGAACCTGCGCTGGATTGACTGCAATACGTTCCGCATATCCCCCGAGATACGTCGCAGCGAGAACCCGCTCGCCGGGAGCAAATCCGGACCCCTCCGGCGCTGATACCACCACACCCGATATCTCCGCGCCCGGAATGAACGGCGGCTCAGCTCGAATCTGATACTTGCCGTAGGTGATCAACAAGTCCGGGAAGCACACACCGCTCGCTTTGACATCAATGAGAACCATACCCTCGGCGCTGGGCTCCGGGACTTCCTGAACGTCGATACTTTGCGGACCGGACAATTCCGTAACCACCATTGCGCGCACAGGAAACTCCTCTTCGAGACCGTAGTCGGGAAACATGTTTTTCTGACCTTAACCCGCGACGCGGCACCAGTCAGGTGCGATTCCGCCCGGCAAGAAGCTTGCCGAAGCCTCCCTGATCGACAGAACCAACCAACCCTCCTACTTTGGTTAAACCGGTCGCAAGGTACGGAAATCAGGCTTCGGATGCGCCGCAACGGAATTCACGGATATTCACCCACCCATTTCTTCACAAACAAGGCGTGGGTATGTACTCTTGAGTCGTACCGGAATTTAAGTTTGTTTTACTGATTCACGGGACACTCTACAGTTCGACAGCACACAACAACTTCGAACCTGTTGTCTACAAACAGGATACGAATTGGAAAGCTCACGAGACTCCTGGGTTACTGCTGGCAGAGGAACCTCGGCACCGATGACGAGCAATGGCGGGATTCCCATGCATGACGACGCGCTGTTCCTTTCTGCCCTCACTCATTTCGCCGCCCCGACTGCCGAAAGCACGTCGGTATCGCGAACACTCGACGAACTCGTGCGTTACATTACCGAGATCTTCGGTGTCGCAGCAGCCGGAATCACACTGTTCCTTCCCGACCAAGAAGACATCACCTCGGTCAGTTCCCCCGATTTCGAACGGTGCCAACAGGAGTTTCGGTCGGGCCCCGGAAGGCTTCGTCGTCAGGAAATCCTTCAGATCGTCGACGTACCCGGCAACGCCCCGGCTTGGCCTGGCTTCGCCGCACAAGCAGGCCATGTGGGAGTCAAGGCGGTAGCCTCCATTCCGCTTCGACGTACGACGGAAACCGTCGGTGTCCTTACCGCCTTTTCACACGACCCCGTCCACTGGGACAACCAGGATCTGATGGCCGCTCAGACACTGGCCGCGGTCACGCTTCGATTCATACTCACGTCACTCGAACTCCAAGAACACGAACGGATTTCGACCCAGCTACAGCACGCCCTCGAGACCCGCATCACCGTGGAGCAGGCCAAGGGAATTGTCTCCCGGGATCGTGATACCACCCCCGACTCCGCATATCAGCTCATCCGCCGACGCGCCCGCAGCCACAACGCCACTGTGCTATCCGTTTCTCGCGCAATTATCGAGCTCGGCCTCAAAGTCTGATCGCCACCTCCTCTCATCATCACGGAGCACTCGGATGCGCATTGCACTGGTAACTCCCGCATTTCCACCGTCGACCGGTGGCGTCGAAATCCACGTCGCGCGGATCGCCTCCGGTCTGACAAGCCTCGGCGTCGAGGTGGAAGTCTTCACCGGAAGCCGAGACGGTTGCACCAGTCCAGGTTCCGTCGAGCACCGGGATGGACTCACAGTTCACCGTTTTCCAGCCTGGCGGACCGCGATCATTTCATGCTGCCCAAGGCTTCTGTTTCGAACCATGCACCTCGACAGCACTTTCGACGTCATTCATGTACACAGTTACCACTCTTCGGCCGCCCTCACTGCGTTGGTCGGTCGCACGCGCGCAGTGGTATTCACCCCACACTTCCACGGCAGCGGCCACACTCGGCTCGGCCGGCTCCTCCACACGGTGTACCGGCGATTCTCCAGTGCTCTCTTCACGTCGAGTTCAGCTGTGATCTGCGTGTCCGATGCTGAACGATCACTGGTACGCACCAGGTTTCCGCGCCTCACAACACCTATGACGGTAATTCCCAACGGGGTCGATGCTGCGGCCATCACTGCAGCGGCGCCCTACCCCGACGAGAGTTCCACACTCGTGTTCCACGGGCGACTCGAGCCGTACAAACACGTCGATCGTGTCATCGCGGCCATGACCGAACTCCCGCAGTCCGTTCAGCTCATCGTGATCGGCGACGGTTCCGCGCGAGGTGCCCTGGCCTCCGAATCGCTCCGACTCGGCCTCGGAGACCGCGTGCGATTCCTCGGACAGGTCGACACTCCGACACTGCATCGCTGGCTCCGAACTGCACAGGTGTGCGTTTCACTGTCCGAACATGAAGCATTCGGTATCGCGCCACTCGAGGCTGCCTGCGCCGGCTCGCGGATAGTCCTGAGCGACATACCCGCTCACCGTGAAATTGCCCAGCAATACATCGGCGGCGGAGTCGCACTCGTTCCGTCGGCCGCGGACGTCACAGCTCTGGCCCGCGCAATCACAAGTCAATTGAGCGCCGCCTACACCCGCCCGACGTCGATACCGGACTGGACGGATGTCGCTGAAGAAACTCTTCTGGTGTACCGACAAGCCGTGTATCGACATGCCACGCATTGCCACGCACTCGAGCACCCACCGAAGTATCTCGGGCGTGGCCATAGCTCGCGTTGAGGAGTAAGTTCAACTTAGTCGGTATGCCCTTGTTCCCCGGCACTTTCCGCATAGTTCTTCGGAGCTGCCCCTGATTCCCGGTAGCTCGTCCCTTCCCTACGGACGAGTCAGGCAGCGTGAGATGAATCAGCCATTGTTTCCTCGTAACGGGGTGTTGACCGAGACTTCGCCCTCAGACCGTCTACGCCGGGTCGAACGCGTCCGCCGCTCCGTCAGCCTCTCGATCCTGATGCCGGTGTTCAACGAGGAACGCACCCTGCGCGCAGCGATAGATCGTGTATTCGCCGTTCACTATCCCTGCCAGATGGAACTGATCGTCGTCGACGACGGAAGCACGGACAATACATCCCACATACTCGACACACTGTCATCGAAAGATGTTGTCGTAGTGACTCATCCGGTCAATCTCGGTAAGGGTGCCGCCGTACGGACCGGCTTGGAATACGCAGCAGGAAGCCACCTCGTCATCCTCGACGCCGATTTGGAGTACCTACCGAGTGACATTCCGTCGTTGCTCGGGCCGGTGCTCGAAGGATGCGCAGATCACGTGTTCGGCGCCCGAATCCGAGGCGTGAACGCGCGATTCCCCTCGTTCCGATTCGCTGTCGGCGGACGCATGACGACACTTGCGGCGAACCTGTTGTATGACGCCTGCCTCGCGGATATGCACACCTGCCTCAAACTCGTTCCGACCGATCACCTTCGCTCGTTTTCCCTGAAAGAAGGCGGATTCGGGCTCGACACAGAGGTAACGGCCCGACTGTTGCGCGGTGGTATCCGACCCTTCGAGGTACCGGTGACCTACCGCGGTCGATCTGTGGATGAAGGCAAGAAGATCACGTGGCACGACGGTTTCACCTGCCTTGCCATTCTGGTGAGGGTGCGAATGCAACGTCGGCCGGAAATCTTGCCGCTGGCGGAGAGATTCCCGGTCGCAGCGCACACACTTCATCGCCGGCCACGGGCGGTGGGTTAGGCATGTCGCGCAAGGCGAAGGTCGCTGTGGTGGGTCCGAGTTTTCACTTCCTGAGCGGAATTTCGGCATACACCTGCCGCCTGACCAACGAATTGAGCACACAATGCGACACATCGGTGCTGCTGCTCCGGCGCGTTATTCCCCGACGGCTGTACCCGACTGCTCACCGCTCGCGCACCGCCGACACCACACTTCGGTACAGAGATAACGTCACAGTTCTCGGCGAATTGGACTGGTACTGGTTTCCCGGAATCCTGTCCGCTCTACGCCACCTCCGAGCTGAGAAGCCCGATATCCTTCTACTTCAATGGTGGACTGCTGCAACACTTCACACCTACATCGTTCTGGCCCTCGCCGCGCGCATGATCGGCATTCGTGTGGCCCTCGAGTTTCACGAAACTCAGGACACCGACGAGTCGTCATTGTTCCTGGCTCAAGCCTATTGCAGACGACTCATGCCATTACTGCTGGCACTGGTTGGCGGCGCACTGATTCACAGCCGTTACGACCTACAGTTGCTCAGGCGTACATACGGGGCTGCCGCAATCGATCGGCTCGAGGTGGAATTGGCGCCGCACGGCCCGTACGACCACATCGCCTCTCCTACAGCCGAAACCGTGCCGGCGGCGCATGATGCGAGCCCGACGAGGTTGTTGTACTTCGGTCTCATCCGCCCGTACAAGGGTCTCGAAGACCTCGTGCTCGCGTTCAATCATCTCAGCGCAGATCAAGCCGCGCAGTTCCACCTGACGATTGTCGGCGAAACGTGGGAGCACTGGGACACGCCGGCGGAGCTCGTTTCCGCAAGCCCACATCGTCGGCACATCACCTTCGTCAACCGGTACGTCAGCGACACCGAAGCCGCCGAATTCTTCCGTGGTGCAGACGCATTGGTACTACCCTATCGACGTGGCTCAGCCAGTGGCCCCTTGCACATCGCCATGCATGCGGGACTCCACGTCGTGCTCTACGCGGTCGGTGGTCTGATCGAAGCCACACAGTCCTATGAAGGCGCTCACCTTGTCGCATCAAATGACGTCGAGGCACTCCGAACCGCGTTGATGTCGCTGCCTCCACACCGCACTCAACGCTTCATTGATCACACGTCATGGTCGTCGACGGTCCACTCAGTCGAAAGATTGGCTCGACCCCCGGCTACGAGCGGGGTGAGTCCATGATCGCCATGACTCCGTCATTGGCGAAAAGTTTGCAGCCCCGCCATCGTTCGACGGATATGCATCAACGGCCGGGAATGCTCCGATCCTGGATACCGATACTCGCTGCGGTGGCTCTGGGAACGGTCCTGATCGGTGTGTCGTATCGATGGTCATCACAAGGGCGCCCACCGAACGAGTACTACGCCGCCTTCTGGATCGGGATGTTGATCGGCCTTGTCCCAGTCGCGTCCAGACTCACGTCCAACACCACAGGTGACGGTCACGTCATGCCCACGAGTCAAAGAATGTGGGCGCTAGCCCTTCTCGGCGTCTTCACCGCAGTGCCGAAGTATCTGCGCAATCCCGCCGGCCCTTCGTATCACGACGAGTACGCACACTGGCGGGAATCCATCGATGTCATCTCCAGCGGACACCTGTTCCCACCCAATTCGATCATCCCGATTGTGGAGTACTTTCCGGGCACGTCGGCATTGTCTGCCTCAATCACAGAATTGACCGGGCTTTCCCCCTGGTCTGCCGGTGAATTGCTCATGGTGACAACCCACGTTCTCACGCTGTTCGGAGCTTTTGTTCTCGCTGCTTCACTGCTGCGTTCGAACCGGGCCGGGGCAGTCGCGGCGTTGATCTATGCACTCAATCCGTCGGCGATCTACTTCGACACACAATTCGCCTACGAGGGTGTCGCGATCGCTTTCTTCATGTGGGCGTTGGCACTCGGATCGGTTGCCGCGAATTCGAGTGATCGTCGTTCGCGGATCGGATTCCTCGCCGCGGCACTCCTGAGCGCGGCAGCGTGCGTGGTAACTCACCACCTCACAACTATTGCACTGATCTTTGTCACGGCAGTGATCGCGGTGACTGCCACCATCGTCCGGTGGCACCGCCGACACAGCATTGATCAAGCCAGTCAACGGGTTTCCGTGTGGTGGATCCTGTTCGTGGGTGCTTTCCTGACTGCGGCGGCATGGCTGATCTTCGTTGCTTCTCCCACTGTGAGCTACCTGTCTCCGTACCTCGGGAATTCGTTGGCACAGTTGGGTGATATCGCTACCGATCAGTCGAGTGGTCGGGAACTTCTTGCGGCAAACGTTCAACCGAGTTGGGAGCGTGCCTTCACTGCAGCAGCGCCCGTCGTCGTCGCCGCTGTATTTGCGATAGGTCTGCTCGTCGTCAGACGCACGAGAGGGAAGGTTCCGCCGGCAGCCTTCGCATTCATCGGTATCGGCCTGGTCTACTTCCCGTCAGTTCTATTCGTGCTGGCCCCGTCCGGCGCCGAGGGTGCGCGCCGATCGTGGGCATTCACCTATGTGGGGATCGCCGTCATGTTCGCGGTGATTGCGGCATTCCATGACCGATTGCCACGCTGGAGCGTTCGCTTCCGCGCGCCGATCTCACTCGCCATCTTGATCATCTTGCTGATCGGCAACGTTGGTGCCGGACTGAATGATCCGTACCGATTTCCCGGTCCCTTCTTGTGGGGTTCGGACACCCGATCCGCCAGTGCGGAGTCACGCACCATCGCTGAGCACCTACGTCTGAGAGAGGGGCGAGTGCGAGCCGTGACAGATCGGTACACCTCATTGGCTCTCGCCGCGTACGGAGAGCTGTACGTGTCCGATCCGTCGTCGGACTTCCCGGTCTGGGAGTTGACCCAAACCGATACCGATCCTGGTCCCAAGCTTGCGTCGGACATGACCGGCGATCAATACGACTATTTGGTTGTCGACACCCGAATGGCAGATGCTCCACCGTTCAATGGAGACAACTACGGAGCCGACGATCCCTTGGCTGGTCAAGCAACTCCGGCGCCAAACTTGGACCGACTCGATCAGGTTCCTTGGGCGAGCCTGATCATGTCCACCGAACACCTCCGGGTATATCGACTCGATCTGACGGAAATCGGTACTCCATTGACAGGACAGCCATGATCACCATCAAGCTCCCGACAGTGGATACCACCGACCCGCGTAGACGATTGGTCGTCATGGCCGCAATCACGATCATCTCGGCCGCTGCCGTACTCGCTGCGGTTCCGGTCGGGCTACGCACGGTCGCAATGACTGCGACAATACTGGTACCCGGTTGGGCCCTGTACACACTGGTATTCGGCGGAAGAGCAGATCAGGTAGGACGAGACAGCCGAGGCAGCGAATCTCCGGGTGGACCACTGCATCTGTTGCTGCCGATTCTGCTCGCAATGGCGACCCTCCTCGGAACCGCGCTGGCACTGGGACCTCTCGGCCTGCGATTCACCGCAGCGAGCATTACCCTCACTCTCACGATCTTCTCCCTGATCCTGCTGTCCTTGTTGGCATTTCGCGAGCACCGGGCGCCCCCGAGAAGTCGGGACCCTGTCCCCGAACAGTCCTGGCGGCGGCTCGGAAACCGGGTCTTCCTCGCACTCGTTGCCACCGTATTGTGTGTCGGAGCACTTGTCGGCGCACGGGCACTGCAGCCGGCCCAACAACAGCCTTACGTGAACACGATTCTCACCGAACCTGATTCAGTGATTGCCGGGCAACTCGACGCTGCGCCCGAAGCACCCGTCAACATCAAGTGGATCTCCTACAGCTACGGATTCATACTTCCTGCCGCGCCGCCCACTGTCACTGCAACTGTCGGTGGCAGTGCACCCACTGCAGCTCTCATCAACATGTCAACGCCAACAGCCCCTTTCGAAACCGATACCGATGCACGGAGCGCGCAGGTCGGCATTCTGTCGTTTCTCGCTCCGTCTACACCCGGCCGATATCGCGTCGCGATCGACGTCACTCTGGCTCTCTCACCGGCCACTGCCATTGTTGTCGACACTGCTGATGCCTTCAACCCTGCCGACGTCGGTCCGACGTCACTCGTGCTGTATCTAGCTGTGACGCCCCGATGAAAAACACACTAGGCACACTGCCTTCCATCGCGCGCAAACGAATATCCGAAGATTCCATGTTGCGCAACAGTTCCTACATGATGGTGAGCACGGTTCTCACGTCGATGATGGGGTACGTCTTCTGGCTCGTTGTCGCTCACACGTCCACCACCGAGGCCATCGGGCTAGGCGCTGCGACGACAAGTGCCATGCAGGCAACAGCGATACTTGCCAGCGTAGGTGTGGCCACAGCAATGGTGGAATGGCTTCCGCTGACCGTCACCAGCGAACAATGGCGTCGCATTCTCACTGCTGCGGTGTCAGTCGTGATCGTCACCGCCACCATCGGCTCCGCAGTCGTCGTCCTCCTATTCGGGCACGGACTCAATACCATTCCAGCGCTGAGCACATCAATCGGCGCTCTTACATTCGGGATCGGGGCAACGTTCTTCGCGCTCGGAACTCTCGCCGACTGCGTTGCCGTGGCACTGCGCCGGAGCGGACTACTCCTCGCCCGCAACATGTTGTTCACCGGAATTCGAATTCCGTTGCTGTTCCTACCGATTGTCGTTTCGGGAACCAACAACGAAATCCTCACAGCTTGGACGGCGTCGGCAGCGATCTCCGTTGCCTTCTCTGTGTTCGCCTTGCGGCGAGTGCGTGGCACTCACAGCATGCGACCACTGTTCGGGCATTTTGTCGCCGACGTCAAGCGCATGGCGAGTTCACTTCTCGGTCAGCATCTGGTGACTGTCGCTGCGAGTCTGACAACATTTGCATTGCCCATCCTCGTCGTGGCCCGACTCTCCGAGACCGACGGAGCGTATTTCTACGCCACCTGGATGGTCGGAGCTGTCTTCTTCATGATCAGTCCCTGCGTGGCGATGTCTCTGTTTGCCGAGACCGCAGCGGATCCCGAATCCATTCCGGTCCTCGTCCGACGCTGTATCCGCATCATCGCCTCCCTGCTCGGACCGCTGATCGTCCTCTATCTTGTTGCCGGCGGGCTCGTCCTAGAACTGTTCGGCGAGTCCTACAGTGAAAACGGGCGAGTCCTCTTGATCATGCTGACGCTCTCGGCCATCCCCGACGCCGTCACGAACATCGCCGTAGCTGTCCTGCGCGCGGTCGGCAACTTGCAAACGGCAGTGATCCTCAATGTGACGATGCTGCTGTCCTGCCTGGGATTGTCATGGGTCTTGTTGCCTTCTCTGGGAATTGTGGCGGTGGGGATCAGTTGGACTGTGAGCCAGAGTGGAGGTGCGCTGTGGGCGGCAATCCGGTGGCGGCACATAGCTACTCCCCGCGCACCGCGAGTACTCGAATGAAGGTGCTCCAGGTTTCCGACAGCTATCCTCCTGCCAAGGGAGGCCTCGAGCGTACCGTCCAGGCCCTGGCCACAGGTTTGAGCGCCGACGGAACCGAAGTCAGCGTCGCAACACTCGGCAGAAATGGTGCGGAACCGCCTAGCCTCGACGGTAGCGTCACCATCCACCGCCTCGACGGGTGGACCCGATTCCTGCGAAGGTTCACTGCGGATCCGTCACATCAGTTTCATCCCACCGCCCCCGACCCGGCACTTGTCCGGCGCCTACAGGAAATCATCGATCTGCAACGACCCGATATCGTGCATGCACACGGATGGATTCTGCATTCCTGTCTACGACTTCGCCTTCCACCGACCACGGCACTGGTGGCCACTCTTCACGACTATGGTCTCAACTGCGCGAAGAAGACACTCGTCCATCGAGAAACACTCGATACAGTGTGTCCTGGTCCATCGATCCGCCGCTGTCTCGCGTGCGCGAGTGCCTTCTACGGCGCACCCAAAGGTGTACCACTGGTGTTAGGTCTCACCGAATCCCGTCACCGATTGGGCCGAGTCACCATGTTTCTACCGATCAGCGCGGCCGTCGCCGACGCCTGTTTGAAAGGTGTCAGTCCGGAGCGATTCACTGTCGTGCCGTCGTTCGTACCAGATACAGTCTCCACCGAGGGGCAGTCCGTCGACACATCGGACTTTCTCCCGCACAAGGACTTTCTTCTCTTCGTCGGCGCCGTCGGGCCTCACAAGGGAATCGATACCCTTCTCCATGCCCACCGACTCATGCGTAACCCGATTCCTCTTGTTGTCATCGGGATGTTGCGCCCGGACTCCCCGCCCTTCCACACACCGGCCGGCGACTCTGCCGCACGCCCGGTCACCGTGCTCACCGACTTGTCTCACGAGCAGGTGATTGCCGCGATGAGACTTTCCCGAATCGTCTGTGTTCCATCGAGATGGGCTGAACCACAAGGACTTGTCGCCATCGAGGCAATGACCGTGGGAACTCCCGTCGTGGCCTCCGACGTCGGCGGGTTGCACGAGGTGGTACATCACGAACGGACCGGGCTTCTGGTCCGCCCCGGCAATACACAGAGTCTCGCGGCGGCGCTCGATCGCTTGCTCGAAGATCCCGGACTGCGCACACAACTTGTCGACGCGGGGAGGATTCGGGCCCACGACTACACAGAATCAACTGTGATTCCCGACGTTCGACGGGCCTATACGCAAGCCCTCGCGCGACGATCTGCGGGTCTTTGATTGCGACGCTCCGAATTACGGACGATTGCAACTGCATACGCATTCCACCACGTACTCGACGGCGGTTCACCACGGTTGCATGAACCGTCGGATTCTCCCGGATGCTTGACCCAGAGGTACGCATCTGCATGTGGGGCTTGCGTTCTCGTCGTAGGTGCGGACCCCAGTTTCCGATCCGGAGGATTGCACCAGTTCAACGGCCCGTCCGGTGGCGGACCCGCACCGTTGCGGGAAGTGTCTATCACGTAGGTCTTTCCACCGATCAACGCCGATACGGACTCCCCGTACGTCTCTTCTTCAGCAGTGGTGAAGAAGTTCGACACATTGAGACTGAAGCCGGTGGCACGGTTTACATCGACGGCTTCGAGCCTGCCGGCGAGTTCCGTGGCACCAAGCCATCTCGAGTGACCTCCGTCGATGTACACCGCCGTATTCACCTGAGCAGAAAGGACATTCACGGCATGACGGAGTAGACCGGTACGCTCGGCGTCCTGCTCCGGCGAGAGGCAGGACGTGTCGGTCAGCGCGTCCGGCTCAATGATCACGACGGCTTTGCGGCTACCGATTCCTGACGCAACGTGATCGACCCATGTTGTGTACTCCGCCGCGGTCCCGAACCCTCCGGCCGCAAAGGATCCACAATCCCGATACGGAATCGCGTAGGTGACAATGACCGGAATCGCGTTCTGCTCAGCAGCATCGTCGACATCGCTGCGCACCTCGGCGGCAATCGAACTGGGCGGATACGTGGGACTCAACCAGATTGCCTGCGGCGTACTTGCCAGCCGACCCAGCGTCGGCGCCTCTTCCGGATGATCGATAATCGCAAGAGCTGCACTGGACATCGGATCCACATAGAAGTTCCCGGACGTGATGATGCGATCATTCACCTGCGCATTCGCACATCCGGAACCGATGGTCAGAGGCACCACGATCGCGAGAAAGCACGCACGTAGTCCAATCATCATCGCGAAGCATCTTCTCTGGCGCCGTGAATTCCTGTCAGTATCAACGCTGCGAGCTCCTCGATCTGTGGACTGTCGAGAATCGAGTCGTGAGATCCCTCCAGGAATCGCGTTCGCAACGAGCCTCCATGAAATGCATCCCACCCCAGCAACGGTGTCCGCACTTCCGCAGCCGTAGTGGACGTGACAAAAAGCTCGAGCGGCGCAGCGTGACCACAACCGCGATAGCGTTGCATGATCTCCCAAGCACCACGCAAATCGAACTCCTCCGACGGATGTCTCTCCGCGAACCCGACGTCGATCAGCTTCTCCCGGATCGACCAACGCAGATTCCCGAGATAGTCGGCTACCAGCTTCACCCGTCCCGGTTCGCGGAGCCTGGCGATCCGCGCAGAGGACGACTTCCACCGCCTCATCAATTGCCGGGCCATTTCCGGCGTCGGAGTGTCCAGAACCCCCAGCCACTCGACTCGCTGATCAGCCTGATCCAGTTGCCGCGCAAGTTCGTAGGCCACGAGTCCACCGAACGAAAATCCGACAAGCGCGTACGGTCCGATTGGCTGAATCTCACGCACGGTCGACAGTAAGGGCTCAGCCAGTTGTTCGACGGTGTACGAACGATCAGGCTGAGACGGCGCAGCCAGAGGAAGCAACGGATACGCACTCTGTTCACTCCCCCACAATCTCCTCAGATGGCGGAGACTCATCGCGCTCGCGAGATCGGGGTAGACGAAGAAGACCGGCCTCCCATCCCCGGCAGCTTCACCGTCACGTGCAGACTGGCCCTTCGAAGAGGAGGCTCGAGCGACCAGTCGAGCAAGACCGGCGACAGTCGTCCCGTGATCGAGGAAGTCGACCAGAGAAACGGTCACGCCCATCCGATGTTCGATCTGCGCAACAAGATTCGCAGCCAACAGTGAATGTCCACCCAAATCGAAGAAGTTCCTGTCCACATCGACCACTTCGGCACCCAGCAACATCGACCACAGCGACGCAATCACGACCTCGGTCTCACTCATTCCGGGCGTCGCAGAAATAGTGACGGTTCCCGCAGTTTCGACTGCGCTGGATTCTACGGTGGTCAACGAGTTGGACTGCGCTACAGTCAGTTCTGCAAGAGCACGCCGATCGAGCTTGCCGCTCGGCGACGTCGGAAGTGACGTCACTCGAATGATCACAGCCGGCACCATATAGTCAGGCAACCTTCGCCTGGTCCACGCCCGGAGTTCGGCGTCGCACTCTGCCTCGGATTCGCACTCGTTGTAGTGCATCGCATCTTCGACGATGAATGCCGCCAGCCGAGGCCGTCCGGACTGATCCTGCTGAACATCGAGTGCCGCAGCGGCCACCCCGGGGTGTTCTCGCAGAACACATTCGATCTCGCCCAATTCGATCCGAAATCCACGGATCTTGACCTGGTTGTCGAATCGGCCGAGGTGCTGCAATCGTCCGTCCGAAAGTAGTCGTCCTCTGTCGCCGCTGCGATAGACGCGCTCTCCTTCCATGAACGGATCACGTCCGAATCGCTTCGCGGTCTCTTCCGGCCGACTGAGGTAGCCTCGCGAAACGCCCGGTCCCCCGATGACGATTTCTCCCGGCACACCCAGCGGAAGGAGACGCCCCTTCGTATCCGTCACGTAGACACGGGTTCCCGGCAATGGTCGGCCGACTGTAACCGGCTCATCCGAACGAACCAACCCTCCGCCTGCGAATACGGTGGTCTCTGTCGGCCCCCATCCGTTCCATACTCCGGCGCATACCTCCGTCAGCGATGCCGCGAGAGCATCGGGAAGCGGTTCACCTACCGACGCCGCGAGCAACCCCGGCCGGCCGGCCCACCCGGCAGCCAGGAGTGCTGCCCAACTGGTGGGTGTTGCACTCATCCGAGTTGCGCGCGAACTCTCGATCAGTTCAGCAAGCCTGCGTGGGTCATGCATCTGCTCGGTGGTCGCGACAACCAGGCTGGCGCCGAGTCCGAGAGTGACAAAATAGTCGCCGACCGACATGTCGAAGGTATACGAGGCAACCGAGAGCACGGTGTCGTCGACGCCGAGATCCGTTGCGGCCGGCAAGGTTGCCATCAGGTCTACGACATTGCGATGTTCAACCTGAACACCTTTGGGGATTCCGGTCGATCCCGAAGTGTAAAGGATGTAGGCGAGATCCGTCTCAGCGCAATAACTTGAATCAAGATTGACATCCGGACCGGACTCCACTCCATGCTCCGCCCCAGGCCCCACCCCATGCTCCGTCCCAGGCCCCACCCCATGCTCCGTCCCGTCGACCGGGAGGACCGCGACATCCACCCAATCCAATTCATCCACCAACGCCGTCGTGGTGAGCACGATCGACGCTCCGGCGTCTCCCATCATGAACCGACTGCGACGCACTGGGTGCCGCGGTTCGATCGGCAGGTAGGCGCTGCCGCACATCAGTACCGCGAGGATTGCGGGTACCAGGTCGATGGTGCGCGGCATAATCACGGCCACTACGGTTCCCGGACCGGCTCCGGATCGGGAAAGCCGAGTTGCTATCTGCTGAGCGCGCTGTACCAGGCCGCGGTAGGTGAGCCGGTTTTCGCCCACGGTTACTGCCGGCATATCCGGTATCCGTGCCGCCCGCGCCAGGATGTACTCGTGGATCGTCGCCGGAGCCTTCCCCGCGATCCCCGTCGGGTTGAACTCACGCAGCTGCCGGGCTGCGTCGTCCGCGTCGGCCACGGAGAGGTCACCGAGAACTGCAGTCGGCTCAGTCGCACACCGGCGCAGCAGCAACTCGAAGTGGCGCTTCATCGATTCGATAGTGGTGGAGTCGAAAATGTCTGTGTTGTAGCTCAATCGGCCCTCCAAGTGCCCGTCGGAGCGTTCGTCCAATTCGAGACTCAGATCGAACTTGGATTGCCCCACCGCACGGCTGACTGCGTTTTCCATTTGGTGCAGGGACCATTCGTCGTCAACGCTGACTGCGGGCGGTTCCAGGACCAGAACGGATTGGAAGACCGGGTTCAGTCGAGGATCTCGCGGAAGATCCAATCCACGGACGAGACGTTCGAACGGCACGACTCGACTAAGCGCATCAAGCACCTCACCTCGCATGTACCCGATCGCTTCGACAAAAGACCGTTCCGCATTGATCTGCGCCCGCAGCACTGTCGGAGTGAGGCAGTAGCCCACCATGGATTCGAGTTCGGGCCGTTGCCGCATATCAGTCGGAGTCGCAAAGGTGACGTCGTCATTTCCGGTGTAGCACTGAAGCCAGTAGGCATACGCTGCGGTCAAAGCGTGAAACAGTGTTGCCCCCTGCCCGGCAGCCGCATGTCGCAGTGCCGCCACGGTACGAGCGTCTACCGACAGCGACGCAACCGAACCGACAAATCGAGGCTTCGGCGGGCGGGGTCGATCGAGTGGAAGTTCCAACGGCGCTGAGCCTTCCAACCGTGCACGACACCGCTCGACTCTGCTCGCCATCTCTTCGCCCTCCGACCAGTTCCGCTCCCACACCGAGTAGTCCGAGTACTGGACGGGCGGCTCTGCCACCGGTGGAGGTTCGAGGGCGACGCGTGAGTTGTACAGCGAAACCAACTCCGGCAGGAAGATCCGATACAGACTGACCCCGTCGAAGATGAGGTGATGGATCCCAAGATACAAACGATGACTGGTCTCGGACAGCCGCACCAAGTGCGGCCGTATCAACGGTCCGGCGGCTAAATCGTAGGGGCGGCGTGTGTCTTCTGCGGCGAGGTCGGTCGCTGCCGATTCAGCTCGATCGGCAGATAGGCAACTCAGATCGATTACCGGCAATTCGAAAGTGACGGGTGGATGAATCACCTGCCGTGGCGCCGTGTCGCCCATCTCGAACGTCGTGCGCCAGGCCTCATGTCGGCGGATGAACTCGTTGAAAGCCCAACGGAAGGCTTCGGGGTCGAATGTACCCTCCTTTCGAACCGTGATGAGTTCGTTGTAGGCACGTGATTCCGGAGCCAGTCGGCTCAGATACCAGAGTTGCAGCTGTGAGGCCGAAAGTGGCGCGGTGTACTCGCCGTCTGTTCTGCCTACACGGCGCGGTATCAGTTCGGATTGTGTGTCACGAGACGTTCGGACACCTCGAAGTCGGCTCTCCAGGAGCGCCTTTCGAGCTGCCGCCAATGTTTCACTCTCGGCTCCACTATCGACAGCAGTCATTTCGACCACCGCACGTGCAGAGACTGCAACCCGCGTAACCCCAGGTTCGGCCTCCATCTGATCGGCCCGGGTTCCAACTCGAGTGCAGGCAGGCGGGCGAGCACTGTGCCGAAGGCCGCCTGCGCTTCCATGCGCGCAAGCGGAGCGCCGAAACAGAAGTGCCCAGCCCATCCGAATGCAAGATGCCGGTTGTCCTTTCGCCCCAGATCGAGTCGACCCGGATCCGGGAATCGAGCGGGATCACGGTTAGCGGCACCCATCACCGCGATTACTGCTTGACCGGCTGGTATCGGTTGCCCGGCGATCTCGACGTCGGCGGGCGCGATCCGCGCCGTATGTTGGCTCGGACTCTCGAATCGCAGTAGTTCCTCGATGGCTGCGGATAGTCCACGGGGGTCCGCTCTCAAAGCCGTGAACTCACGTGGATGACGCAGCAGCGTGAGCAGTCCGTTGCCGATCAGGTTGGTCGTGGTTTCCTGGCCACCCACCATGGTTACAACGACATTGGCAACAATCTCGTCTTCGCTGAGGCAGTCGCCGTCGATCTCGGCGGCACACAGCGCGCCGATCAACCCCTCAGTCGGGTCTGTCGCTTCTCGGCGCACGGCGGTCTGGAAGTAGTCCGTCATCTCTTCGACACTGCGCAGAACGCCGGCAACCCGCCCTGGATTGTGCTGGAAATTGCCGAGCATCTCGGCGAAGTCGCTAGACCACTTCTTCAGCAACTCGTGATCTTCTGTCGGTACGCCCAGCATCTCCGCCGTCACGATCGCCGGTAGCGGATTTGCCAGCATCTCCATCACTTCCATTTCACCGTCATCGATCACGGCGTCGATCAATGAGTCGGTGATCTCCTGAATGTGACTGCGCAAAGCCGCTATTCGACGAGGTGTGAATGCCGCCGCCGCAAGACCTCGCACTCGGCCGTGCTGAGGCGGGTCGAGAAAGAGCATCTGCCGCACCATGACCTGAGCGACCGGGGTCAACTGCTCCATACCGAGTTCGGCCAGTTTGGCGGGCGTCGGAGTCCGGTCGGCTTTGAAGCGGGTGAGTACGTCAGCCACATCTGCATATCTGGTGACCACCCACGCGTGGAGGTACGGATCCCACATCACCGGCGATTCGTCCCGCAGCGAGGCGTACAGGGAGTAAGGATCGGCAAGTACCTCTGGGTCAAGCAGCCGAATCAGACTGGGGTTCTTGATCGGTGTCGTGATCATTACTCACTCCGTTCCGCCGGCGCCAACTGCGCTTCGGCTTCGAGCAACTCATCGTCACTCATTCCCGATATCTCCTTGACCAGAAGCTCTTCCACCTTCGACGCCATATCGGCCACGGTCGGATTGTCGAACAGTTCCAACAACGACATTTCGACGCCATACACCTCGGCGATCCGGATGATCAACTGAGCACCCAGCATCGAGTGGCCACCGAGGGTGAAGAAGTTCTCGTCGATCCCGACCTCCGGCAGGTCCAGTCGCGTCGCTACGATCTGTGCGAGAGTCGCCTCGACGTCGTTACGTGGTCCGGCCAACGACCCCCGCTCGGACTGCTCGGCGGTCTGTGCCAACACCTCGAGCGCGGCTCGGTCCACCTTTCCGTTTGCCGTCGTGGGCAAAGATTCGAGCGCGATAATGTTGCGAGGCAACATATGCGCAGGAAGATGCTCGGCAAGATGCGTCTGAAGTTCGGAGCAGTCAAATCCCTGGCCATCGAGTACCACGAAGGCCACGAGTTTCGGATTCTCCCGCTCACCCAGCAGTATCACCGTGCTGGCGCGAACTGCGAGATGACGATCGAGTACTCCGACGACCTCACCGATCTCGACGCGATTTCCCCGAATCTGAATCTGATCGTCGCAGCGACCTGCGAACTCCACTTCACCGAACTCGTTCAAGCGCACCAGATCACCGGTTCGATACTCACGCTTCGTCAGATCATCGCTACTGCCGGAAAATTTTCGAGCAGTCAGTTCGGGCATGCCGACATATCCGCGAGCCACCGACACCCCACGTACAACCAACTCCCCCACCTCACCGCTCGGCAGCGGCAAACCGTCGTCACCGATCACCAAGAGTTCGACGCCGTCGATCGCGTGGCCGAGGCTCGGGGGAAGTTCGCCGACCGAAACCGCGGGCTCGACGATTCCCGAGGCGGAAACTACTGTGGCCTCGGACAATCCGTAGTTGTTCACCAATGTGAACGGCAACCCGATCGGCGGCCGGTGGTACAGCACGTCGCCACCGGTCAGGAGGAACCGCAGACGCGTTTCGCTCGGCCAGGTCATCGCGATCAAGGACTCCGCGAGCGGGGTGGGAACAAAGCACACCGTCACACGTTCAGCAACGATCCAATCACGCAGTCGCACAGGGTCGTTCTCCAATCCGACGGGGACAATATGGAGCGACGCGCCTGCAGTCAGGGCCGGCCACAGTTCCCACACCGCAGCATCGAACCCTGGACTGGCGATCATCGTGCACCGATCAGTTCCGGTGACCGAGAACGCGCGCTGGTGCCAGTCGATCAGATTGAGGAGTCCTCCGTGTTGGACAGCAACACCTTTCGGCTGACCTGTCGAACCCGACGTGTAAACGACGTAGGCAAGATCGCCGGACTCCGCTTCGATCGGCGCATCGCCAATATCGACTGTCGCGCGGTGGACATCCGTGCTCTCGGCCGTAACGCCGGTAGACGGCACGATCGGCGTCGGCCATCCCACCCTGGCAGCAACTTCGGGGTGCGCCACGAGCACCCCCGCAGAACTGTCTGCAAGCGCGAAACGCAGTCTCGCATCAGGCTGCCGGGGATCGAGAGCCACGTAGGCGGCACCGACTGAGATGACCGCCAACGCACTGACAACGCAGTCCGCCGAACGGGGCAGACACAGCGCCACCAGATCTCCGCGCGCAACGCCGGCCGTGCGAAGGTCGCCCGCCAATCTCTCTGCACGAAGCCATAGTTCACCGTAATCGAGGGTTCCGTCCCACGACGAGACAGCTAGGGCTCCCGGCAATACTTTCACGGTCTGCGCGATTCGCCGCACTACTGCGTCGTCGAACGGAGAACCTGCGGGTGTCGAATAAGTCCGAGGATCGGATGTGGGGCGCTGAATATGCTTCATGGTGGCCTGCCTGCTCGTCCGTGCCAATAGACGTGCCACCAGGAATCAGGGGTAGCTCCGAGAACTCCACAGCGCTGCCAGGGCTCAGGGGCAGAACTGCTACTAACTGAAAGTTACTCCTCTCACCTCGTGAAGACCACAGCCCCGAGGAAACCCGATCAAAAACGGTGATGGTCTTGGAGCGCGGATCGGTGTAACTTTCGACTAGGCGGTCCACTGCTCCTGATTTCCCGGCAGTGCTGCGATCTTCTTCGGAGCTACCCTTGATTCCCGGCAGCTCGTCCTCACCGCGCAGACGAGTAGGTTGCCCTCATGAATCTCGAATTTGCGAATGTTTTAGCACATTTCGTACGGACGCTCCCGACGGCATACCTTGTGGAAGATGCTCTGACCGAGTTGGTCGACAACAGCGTCGACGTGCTGGGTTTGACAGGTGGAAGCATCAGTCTGGTCAGTGACGGCGAACTGCGATGCGTCACCACCATCACCGATGTCAGTGCCGACATCGAGCGATGCCAGGAAAGCCTCCAGTCCGGGCCCGGACGCTCGAGCTACGACAACGGCGATGTCACCGCCGTTACCGACATCCGGCAACGCGCCGATCTCTGGCCCGACCTCGCGTCGCAGGCACGGCAACTCGAAATCGCTGCCGCGATAAGTGTTCCGATGATGATCAATGGAGAGACCATCGGTGTATTGAGTCTGTATTCGGATGGACCACGCATCTGGTCCACCGACGAGACCATGCTCGCACGCATTGTGGCGGACATGGCCACCGGCTATTGCGTCAACGCATCCAAACGCCATCAATTTCAGCAGATCCGCACACAACTGCAGGAATCGTTGAAGGTTCGAATCATTCTCGAACAGGCGAAGGGCATCATCGCGGATGCCAGAGCAACGGGAATCGATGAAGCGTACGTACTGATCGCGCGCCACGCTCAATCCTGCAATGCCTCCGTTTCCACCGTGGCACGTGCAATCGTGGAAGTAGGGCTACGCGTGTAAGGAGATATAGGCGTAGGCACACGTCCCTTCCTCAGCATCTCCAAGAGACGCTCGGCTTGCACCGGCCGACTGAACAGAAATCCTTGAGCGTACCGACAACCCAGGTCCATCAGAACTTCGGCCGCGAGGCTCGTATCCACTCCTTCGGCAACCACATTCAGCCCGAAGGACGCTGCAAGCCCCATGATGGACTGCACGATCGCCAAATCGTTGTGATCGACTCCCAATTCGTGAACGAAACCACGATCGATCTTCAGAGCGCTGACCGGCAAGACCTTCAATTGTCCGAGAGAACTGTGTCCGGTTCCGAAATCATCGATCGCGATGCGAACACCGAGTTCCTCGAGACCTCGCAGTGTAGCCAGCACATGCGGTAGATCGTGCATGACTGCGTGCTCGGTGATCTCGAGAGTCAACACGTCACCGGAGAGTCCGTGCGTTCGAAGTTCGCCGGCTACGGAATCTACGAAGTCAGACGTGATGAGTTGTGCCGGAGATACATTGACACACATCTGCAGACGCTGGTCGGGAACTTCTGCTCGCCATTGAGCGAGCTGCCGACAAGCTTCACGGAGCACTTTCCGGCCCAATTCGCCGGATAAATTTGCTGCCTCCGCAATCTCGATGAATGCATCCGGTTGGAGCAAACCACGTACGGGGTGATTCCACCGAACCAGCGCCTCGACTCCGACGATCACTCCCGACGCCAGATCGACCACGGGCTGGTAGAACACCTCGAGCTCGCCGTTACGAATCGCTGCCCGAAGGTGCATCTCGATCTCGGAGTGATCATCGTTGGCCGCACGCATCTCTTCGGTGCAAATGACCACGGCATTGCCCCCGTCAGCCTTCGCAGCCAACACTGCTTCGTCTGCCTGCCTGAGTAACTCGACTACGCTGCACTCTCCCGGATCGGCAACAGCCACCCCGACACTGACCGTTCGACCAACTTCTTCGGTTTCGAGAGAAATCGGTCTCGTAGCGACTGCTTGTGCATCCTTCGCTATCAATTCCGCCGTTGCCACATCCGTGGATTGCGAGATCAAGACTACAAATTCGTCACCACCGAGCCGAACCACGACGTCATTCGGAAATCTGTTCTGCAGGCGACTTCCGAGCTCGTGAATGAACACGTCACCGGCAGTGTGTCCCAGGAGGTCGTTGACGACCTTGAGCCTGTCCACGTCCAGAAACAGGAGAGCAACCGGACCCGGCTCGCCCACCTGGAGTCGCCGTTCGAGCTCGGTAAGGAGCATGCGACGGTTGGACAGCCCTGTCAATTCGTCGTGATTCGCCAGATATCGTAATTGCACCTCGGCTACGACGCGTGCCTGCAGTTGAGCGAACAGCGTTGCAATTGCTTTGAGCGCATTGATCTCCCGACTCAACCATGCCCTGTCGCCGAACTTGACAAACCCCAGGACGCCGGTAGTGACGGGCCCCGAAAGCAAGGGAACCGCAGCCATCGACGTCTCCGCCACTCCGGTCCCTTCCCGGACTCGGTCTTGAAAGTCGCTGGGTTCAGGACGAACGATCAGGACTTCGCGCGCATGCTCGGCCGAAGCAAAAACCGGATCCGCATCACGAAAGTAGACGACCCCCAGTGGATCCGGGACCGGAACATTCTCGCGTACAGGCCATTCGGCGACAAGCACCGTCGCTCCGATCGAATGATCGTTGCGGCGAAGAAAGCTGACGTCGACACCGAAATACTCGACCAGGTCACGAAGCACAGCCGTTGCGGCTTCCGCCGAGGTCACTGCATCCGCCGGCATCAACTGAGCCGCAACGTCAGTCACCAACTGTTCAAGGCTACGTTCGTCCATGTTCGCTCCTGCAGTTCGTCTTCGGAAAGCTCAGTGCCGAATACTGTTCGACGACAACCGGTTACTGCCACATCTCACCGGAGAATCGTGACTTATCCGTAGTACCAACACCAGTGACTCGTCGGCTGCGAGTTCCAGCAGTTCTCGCATTCTCGCGCGCAACGCGACAAGCTCAATTGCGTGCGCCCCCGACAGACGCGAACACTCCTCCAAATCGCGAGCGTACAAGAAGACCGGCGACATCGGTTGTACACCCAACCCGTACTCGTGCGCACGAACCCACACCGCTTCGGCGGCCGATCCACCACGTACAAAATCAATCGCCCGATGCCCTCTCACTGTGAGCACGCCGACCGCGGAACTCGACAGAAGGCGTTCACGCGAACTGTTTCCGAGTGCATGACCGGCGCCCCACAACGCTAAAGTTTCCATCACCTCGGAGCGAATGACGACGTCGAGCGACGCCAACTCCCCGGCATCAAGTCCGAGTGCCGCGACATCGATCCCGGTGTCCGGACGGCCGTGCCCCGGCCAGCGCAACTCGCCGATCATCTGCTCGTGCAAGGCGGCAGTCAGGTACCGAATGCGATCGGCCGCAGCCACGATCTCCGCAATATCGGCGATGCCTTCGGCTCCAGTGAACAGGTGCAGCCGACCTCCCTCCGCTCGGGCTGCATCCTCGAGGGTGTTCTTGATCATCGGTTCTATCGGCGCGGGCGCACCGAGCCGTCGGTTGGTCACACGTTCCATCACAGCCGGATACCTCTGCGCAAGAACAGGATCCGGCACATCTCCGAAGGACACTGTCGCGACATGATCCCCGCGATCACCATCGGGGAAGAGTTCGATCTTGCCGAGAATCCCGTAAGCAGCGGCGGCCACCTTCGCGTTGTAGACTGCGGCGCCGATCGCGACATAGGTTCCGCGAAACTCCATATCCATCAACGAGGTTCGGCTGAAATCCGCGTGAATGTGTATCCCGTCGTCGCGGACCCGAACGAACCATGGTTGTGCGTTACCCCCGACGGCGCCCACCGTACCGCTTCGACCACCGCGTCGATTCCGTCGCCCGGAGTCACGCGGGTGACGGAATCGTCGATTCCCGAGGCCGTGCCGGCGCGCTCCGGTGGTTCCCAGTTCAGCCGATTCAACTGCTCGTCCGGGTCGATTCGGATTCGCCCGGACGGGAGAGCGTGGCCGAGCCCGATCCTTCGCACCGCCGCCGCGACCGAAGCTGCTCCCGAGACCACCTCGCTGCCGAGTTGCGGCCAGGTGGACAGTGTCGATCCAACTTCCACCAACGACGCAGCCATCCTCGGCGACAGCTCGGGGGCCGAAAGAAGCCGCAGCGCATACGGAATCTTCTCCTTGATAGGCAACTCCGCCAACACAGCAACGTCCACCTCACCGAGACGGCCGTGAAACAACGGGCGGTCCGGTTCGAGATCGAATCGCTCCACATCCAGAAGTCCGCGGTCGGTGGTTCCCATCAAAACCGGAATCCGTTGTTCCCGCGCATATCGGCGCACTGAGAACTTGACGTCAAGCGAATCACATTCTTCGATCACGAGATCAAGTCCGTCGAAGAAGGCAGCACTGTTCGTGTCCGACAATCCGTCCGGGAACACGGAAACCGTCAGATACGGATCAAGTTCGGCAATACGCCGAGCTGCGACCACGGCCTTGTTGACGCCCAGATCGAGGATTCCAGCAGGAACACGATTCAGATTGGACAGTGCCATCGTATCGAAATCAGCTAATCTGATTTCGCCGCACAAACCTTCGATCACCAGGGCATGGGCGATGGCATGCCCCACACTCAAGCCGACAACACCGATTGTCATCCCACGTAGGCGCAACTGTTCGTCGCGGGTGATCTTGTTCCGATTCCGGTCGAGGCGAAGGATCGAAAATGATTCTGGACCAAGTATTCCCACAAGCATCCGCCGCCAGGGGTAGTACACCCATCTGCTGGGTTCGTTCATAAGTTCCCGACGCGGCAGACCCCGAATCCCGGAAAGTTCCTCACGCAGGCGGGACCGAAAATCGAGCGTCGTCGTTTCCTGTTGCCCTCGAAGCTCGTTCAATCCCACGACGTCATCGGCGAGAGATTCGTCGAACAGCCTCGCCCGCCACGATGTGTCACTCTCGACAGACACCATTCGCTTGTCTCACTTCCCGTCGCGGGGATCTACCGACATTCTCGGCCGAGCCACCGGCCGACAGTTGCGAGGCCTCCGACATGATGGCCGGCAGTTGAGTGCGATCAGTCGTATCGGCATAAGTGGCTTTGTCCCACCACATCATTCGAGTCAGATACCGGTCGTCCGGATAGGGAACTCCCGGAATATCGCTCGCCATCAACCCGCCGCAGGACGCCCACCTGTCAAGCACGTAACCCGCCGCAGTCGCCATCGCGAAACGGACGCCGAGCAGCATCATCGCGTGGGGAGCGATCCTCGACAGTGCCGAGGTGAGCTCTTCGCGACGATCTGCGCGAGGTGACGTCCATGCCGTCTTCAGTTCGATCACACCACTTGGGATACGCCCCTCGATCATCGTGTAAACCTCTGTAACTCCAGGATGCCCGGTCCACTCTTGCACCGCGTGAGCCTCATCGGCGTGCATGTACGGACCCTGGACCCGGAGACCCGCTACTACACGTCCCACTCCGTCCAGAGCACTGAAGAAAAGGGACGTCGTGCGACCATCCGCAATGTCGTCGTACTCCAGGACGTCCTCGACACCGTAATGTCGATAGTTCTCCACGGCCCCGGTAAGGTACTCCCCCCATAATCGAGGATACTTTCGCGGGGTTGTGACGATGAATCGGCATTGAGAGCGCGCATCGAAGTAGCTCTTTTCCGGCGCTTGGGTTGTTGCGAATTCACTCGCTAGTTGAGTCATGACAAGTCCCGTCCGCGCCCGACGACGCGTAGGCAAGGTATATATGCACGCAGTCGAACGACTCCCCGGCAGCACCGCCGTCGAAACGCGAGTCACCTGCGGACTGAACTCATTATCTCAAAGAAGAGGTAAATAGAGGTCATAGAGCAACACATCGGCATCCGGCCATCACCGCCGGTTCGGACTTGCAGTCCAGCAAGGTAACCGCTGCACAGACGACCTGACACAATCAGCCAACACCCAGCCGACAGGAATCGTCTCGTGAATCCCGATCTCGCACTCGCCCCGCAGCCGACCCGGGGTCCGACTTTCGTCAAATCGCGTCCCGTTCGCACCGGCGATATCGACGCAGCCAAACAGGTTCGACTCGATGCCGTTGCCCGCTATCTTCAAGACATCGGCAACGACAACATCGAAGCTGCTGGCGCCATCGAAACCCACCCACTGTGGATTGTGCGTCGTACCGTCATCGATGTCATTCGCCCGGCGATCTGGCCAGAACAGTTGACCCTGACCCGTTGGTGCTCCGGATTCTCGACACGATGGGCAAACATGCGCGTGCGCTTCGACGGAAGCAACGGTGCCCTCATGGAAACCGAGGGATTCTGGATCCACATCAGCCCCGAGTCCGGCATACCCACCCGCATGAGTGACGAGTTCATGAAACCTCTCGAAGAGTCGACCGACGAACACCGCCTGAAATGGAAGCGCGTCATCGCAGACAACGCCCCGCAGGCCGATGAACCGGACGTCCTCGACACTCCCTTCGCCCTGCGCGTGACCGATATCGATCCCTTCGACCACGTCAACAACGCTGTTTACTGGCAAGCCGTCGAGGAGATCATCAGCGCGCGTACGGAATTGCGATCAGTACCGCACCGGGCGCTGATCGAATACCTCTCGCCCATCGTCGCCGGCGACGAGGTCATCCTCCGAAACCGCATCGACAACGCCGGTCTCACTGTGTGGTTCCTGGTCGGCGACGCCCTACGTGCAGTTGCGCGAGTCAGCGCACTCTAACGGAGCTTCCGGGTCACGACCGCCCCGACGCCGAAGATCACCGCAAGAAGGATTGCGGCCCAGAAACCGAACAGCCACCACACAACTCCGAACACCACCACGGCAGGCGCGACGGTAATGAGCGCGATGGTCGGACTCTCGCGTACCACTTCAAGCGCAGTCCGGGCCTTGCTTCTATCAAAATTGCTTCGGTCAAGTTTCTTGCCCGCCATCGAAACCTCCTTCAAGGTCTGTTCTTCCAGAGTAACCGGACTTCTCACGCAACAGCGGATACCGTGAACCCATGGCCGACCACCGCACCCTCGTACTCATGCGACACGGAAAGTCCAGTTACCCCGAAGGCATTCGCGATCACGAACGCCCACTCGCCGATCGCGGGCTCAGAGAAGCGCGAATCGGCGGAGAATGGCTCCGGGAAAACGTCCCACCGATCGACGCCGTGTTGTGCTCTACCTCGCGCCGAACCGTGGAAACTTTGGCGGCCACAGCAATCGAGGCGCCGACGGGGTTCGAGAAATCCATCTACGGCGGCTCCCCCGCGGACGTGATCAACGCCGTCCGAACCACGTCCGAAAGCGTCAGGACCCTCCTCGTTGTCGGCCACGAACCCGGGATCCCTTGGACTGCACTCGATCTGGCATCCAATGAAAATTCCGAAGCGGCCGGGCGCATCAAGGACAAATTCCCGACATCAGCGATCGCTGTATTGTCCGTGCCCGTGCCGTGGGTAGAACTCGACGACGCCGTCGCAACGCTGCTCGAATTTCACGTTCCGCGCTGACCGTCTGCGTCGGAGCCGGAAAGTCGGCTATCCTCTCGTCACCTATGCGAAGGAAAGCTCGATGGACATGCGGTTCGTCCAACTGACCCCGGCTACTCCTGAAAAGCACGAAACCCCCTACCTCTTTCGAGGTAGGGGGTTTCTCACGAACTAACCGCTAGCGGTAGTCGTTGCTGAAGCCGTAGTCGTCCAGCGGAACTGCAGCGCCGGTGTTCTGGCCGAAGCCGTCCGGGCTGTAGTACTGGTCGTCGTACGCGGGCACTGCGTAGGCAGCGGCGCGAGCTTCTTCGGTGGGCTGAACCTGGATGTTGCGGTAACGGTTGATACCGGTACCGGCAGGGATCAGCTTTCCGATGATGACATTTTCCTTCAGACCGATCAGCTTGTCCGAGCGGCAGTTGATTGCCGCATCGGTCAAGACGCGAGTGGTCTCCTGGAACGATGCCGCGGACAGCCACGAATCCGTCGCGAGCGACGCCTTCGTGATACCCATGAGCACCGGACGGCCTGCTGCGGGCTCGCGGCCCTCAGCGACAACGCGGCGGTTGGCCGATTCGAACTCGGCGCGCTCAGTGAGCGAGCCGGGCAGGAACTCGGTGGCACCGGAATCGATGATCGTCACGCGACGAAGCATCTGGCGCACGATGACCTCGATGTGCTTGTCGTGGATCGACACACCCTGGCTCCGGTACACCTCCTGGACCTCGTTGACCAAGTGGATCTGAACCTGACGCGGACCCATGACTCGCAGGACCTCGTGGGGATCGGCAGCACCTTCCATGAGCTGCTGTCCAACCTCGACGTGGTCACCGTCTGTCAGAAGGCGGTCTTCGCCGTCGGCGTGCTTGAAGACACGCAGACGCTGACGCTTGCTGAGCTTGTCGTAGACAACCTCTTCGCCGCCGTCGTCCGGCACGATCGTGATCTTGTAGAAACGATCGCCGTCTTCGAGCTGTACCCGACCGGTGACGTCCGCGATCGGAGCCTTGCCCTTCGGCACACGTGCCTCGAACAGCTCCTGGACACGCGGCAGACCACCGGTGATGTCGGCTCCTGCCACACCACCCTGGTGGAAAGTACGCATGGTCAGCTGGGTACCGGGCTCACCGATCGACTGTGCGGCAACAATACCGACAGCCTCACCGATGTCGACCAGCTTGCCGGTGGCCATGGAACGGCCGTAGCAAGTGGCGCAAACGCCGGTGCCGGTGGTGCAGGTAAGGACCGAACGGACCTTGACCTGCGTGATGCCGGCCTCGAGCAGAGCGTCGATCGCGGGGTCACCGAGATCGTGTCCACGCTCGACGATGACGTTGCCGTTCTCGTCGATCGCGTCGGCAGCCAACGTACGTGCATACGTGCTGGTCTCGACGTGAGCATCGCGGATCATCGAGCCATTGGCCTGCTTCTCCGAGATGGTCGTGACGATGCCGCGCTCGGTGCCACAGTCGGTCTCGCGAACGATGACGTCCTGCGACACGTCCACCAGACGACGGGTCAGGTAACCCGAGTCGGCGGTACGCAGAGCGGTATCGGCCAGACCCTTACGAGCACCGTGAGTGTTAATGAAGTACTCGAGAACGGTCAGGCCTTCCTTGAAGGAAGACTTGATCGGACGCGGGATGAACTCACCCTTCGGGTTTGTCACCAGGCCCTTCATACCGGCGAGCGAACGAACCTGAGTCATGTTGCCGGCTGCGCCGGACTTCACGATCATCGGGATCGGGTTGTCGTCGGGGAAGTGAGCCTCCATGGCCTTGCCGACCTTTTCGGTCGCTTCCTGCCAAATGGTGACCAGAGCGCTGTTGCGCTCCTTCTTGTCCAAAGCACCACGCTGGTACTGCTTCTCGATCTTGTCGGCCTGAGCCTCGAAGTCCTCGATGATGGCAGGCTTCTCCGGCGGAACGAGAACGTCCGAGATGGAGATGGTGACACCGGAACGCGTGGCCCAGTAGAAGCCGACGTCCTTGAGCTTGTCGACGGTCTGAGCAACGACGATCATCGGGTAACGCTCGGCGAGATCGTTGATGATCGTTGCCTGACGCTTCTTCGGCATCTGCTCGTTGACGAACGGGTAGTCCGCCGGAAGCAGCTCGTTGAAGAGCACGCGACCCAAAGTGGTGACTGCAGTCCAGCTTTCGCCGTACTTCCAGCCCTCGGGGAAAACTTCGTTCTCCTGCTCACGCGACGGACGCTGGGTGGTCAGACGCACCTTGATGAGCGACTGAACCGTCAGCGCGCCACGATCGACGGCCATCTGTGCCTCGGCGGGGCTGGAGTACACGCCCTGCTCGGCACTGTCGTGACTCGGCGCAACGAGCTCGCCCACAACACCCTCGTCGAGACGAGTGAGGTGGAACAGACCCGTGACCATGTCCAGACGCGGCATGGCGAGCGGACGACCCGAAGCGGGCGACAGGATGTTGTTCGAGGACAGCATCAAGATGCGAGCCTCGGCCTGCGCCTCCGCGGACAGCGGAAGGTGCACAGCCATCTGGTCACCGTCGAAGTCGGCGTTGAAGGCCTCACACACCAGCGGGTGGAGCTGAATGGCCTTGCCCTCGACCAGCTGCGGCTCGAATGCCTGGATACCCAGACGGTGCAGCGTAGGTGCACGGTTGAGCAGCACGGGATGCTCGGCGATGACCTCTTCGAGGACATCCCACACCTGGACGCGCTTGCGCTCGACCATGCGCTTGGCCGACTTGATGTTCTGCGCGTGGTTCAGATCAACCAGACGCTTCATCACGAACGGCTTGAAGAGCTCCAGAGCCATCAGCTTGGGCAGACCACACTGGTGCAGCTTCAGCTGAGGACCGACGACGATAACCGAACGACCCGAGTAGTCGACACGCTTACCGAGGAGGTTCTGACGGAAACGACCCTGCTTGCCCTTGAGCAGATCGCTCAGGGACTTCAGCGGGCGGTTACCCGGTCCGGTGACCGGACGTCCACGACGACCGTTGTCGAACAGTGCGTCGACCGACTCCTGCAGCATCCGCTTCTCGTTGTTGACGATGATCTCGGGAGCACCGAGATCGATCAGTCGCTTGAGGCGGTTGTTGCGGTTGATGACGCGGCGGTACAGATCGTTGAGGTCGGACGTCGCGAAACGTCCACCGTCGAGCTGAACCATCGGGCGAAGCTCCGGCGGGATCACCGGAACAGCGTTGAGGACCATGCCCATCGGCGAGTTGCCGTTGGTCTGGAAAGCCGCAACCACCTTGAGGCGCTTGAGAGCACGCAGCTTCTTCTGGCCCTTGCCGCTGCGGATCGTCTCGCGAAGAGACTCTGCTTCGGCGTCGAGGTCGAAGTTCTGCATCAGGATCTGGATGGACTCTGCGCCCATCGCACCCGTGAAGTACTCGCCGTAACGGTCGACAAGCTCGCGGTACAGGAGCTCGTCGATGATGAGCTGCTTGACGCTCAGCTTGGTGAAGGTGGTCCAGATCTCGTCGAGACGATCCAGCTCACGCTGTGCGCGGTCACGGAGCTGACGCATTTCGCGCTCGCCGCCGTCCTTGACCTTGCGGCGGACATCGGACTTGGCGCCCTCTGCCTCGAGCTCGGCGATATCTGCTTCGAGCTTCTGTGCGCGTGCCTCGAGATCGGCGTCGCGCTGATCTGCGACAGCCTTCTTCTCGACCTGCATCTCGGCTTCGAGGGTGGACAGCTCGTTGTGACGGAGCTCCTCGTCGACACCGACGATAACGTAGGCAGCGAAGTAGATGATCTTTTCGAGATCCTTCGGAGCCAGGTCGAGCAGGTAACCGAGGCGGCTCGGCACACCCTTGAAGTACCAGATGTGCGTGACCGGTGCGGCCAGTTCGATGTGACCCATGCGCTCACGACGAACCTTGGCGCGAGTTACCTCGACGCCACAACGCTCACAGATGATGCCCTTGAAGCGGACACGCTTGTACTTACCGCAGTAGCACTCCCAGTCCCTGGTGGGGCCGAAGATCTTCTCGCAGAAGAGTCCGTCCTTCTCAGGCTTGAGCGTTCGGTAGTTGATGGTCTCCGGCTTCTTGACCTCGCCGTAGGACCAATTGCGGATGTCCTCTGCGCTGGCCAAGCCAATGCGGAGTTCATCGAAGAAGTTGACGTCGAGCACGTAACTTCCTTTCCCCGTTGGGGTTACGGTTGCCGGTTACCCGGCAACCTGACTGCCAATTCAAATGTGAACTACGCCCCCGGGCTGCTCTTGAAAGAGCAACCCGGGGACCGAAACCTAGTTCGCGAGGTCGTCGACCGTCGCTGCTTCGTTCCTGGACAGGTTGATGCCCAAGTTCGCTGCAGCTCGCTCCAAGTCCTCGTCGTCGCCGTCCGCCATCGTGATGGCAGCACCGTCCGAGGACAACACCTCCACGTTGAGGCAGAGCGACTGGAGCTCCTTGAGGAGCACCTTGAACGACTCGGGGATGCCGGGTTCCGGGATGTTCTCGCCCTTGACGATGGCTTCGTACACCTTGACTCGACCGACCACGTCGTCCGACTTGATGGTCAGCAGTTCCTGCAGCGTGTAAGCCGCGCCGTAGGCCTGCATCGCCCAGCACTCCATCTCACCGAAGCGCTGGCCACCGAACTGGGCCTTACCACCGAGAGGCTGCTGCGTGATCATCGAGTACGGACCGGTCGAACGAGCGTGGATCTTGTCGTCGACCAAGTGGTGCAGCTTGATGATGTACATGTAACCGACCGAGACCGGGTACGGGAACGGCTCGCCGGAGCGGCCGTCGAACAAGGTGGCCTTTCCGTCGGGTCCGACCATCTGCTCGCCGTCACGGTTCGGGATTGTGGAGGCAAGAAGACCAGTGAGCTCGTCTTCCTTCGCGCCGTCGAACACCGGGGTGGCGATGTTCGAGTCGGCGGGAGCGGACAGCATCTCTTCCGGCAGGGTCGCAGCCCAGTCCGGACGGGTGCCGTCAGCCGCGATCTGAATATTCCAGCCGGTCTTGCCGATCCACCCGAGGTGGGTCTCCAGGACCTGACCGATATTCATACGACGCGGGACGCCGTGCGTGTTCAGGATGATGTCGACAGGCGTGCCGTCCGAGAGGAACGGCATGTCTTCCTGCGGCAGGATCTTGCCGATGACGCCCTTGTTACCGTGGCGGCCGGCGAGCTTGTCGCCGTCCTGGATCTTGCGCTTCTGTGCCACGTACACGCGGACGAGCTCGTTGACACCGGGAGGCAGATCGTCGTCGTCATCACGCGAGAAGACGCGGATGCCGATGACCTTGCCGGTCTCACCGTGAGGAACCTTGAGGGACGTGTCACGAACCTCGCGAGCCTTCTCACCGAAGATGGCGCGAAGGAGGCGCTCTTCGGGGGTCAGCTCGGTCTCGCCCTTCGGCGTGACCTTTCCGACCAGCACGTCGCCGTCACGAACCTCGGCACCGATACGGATGATGCCGCGCTCGTCGAGGTCAGCGAGGACCTCGTCGGAGACGTTCGGGATGTCGCGAGTGATTTCCTCGGCACCGAGCTTGGTGTCGCGGGCATCGATCTCGTGCTCCTCGATGTGAATCGAGGTCAGGACGTCCTCTTCCACGAGGCGCTGCGACAGAATGATCGCGTCCTCGTAGTTGTGGCCTTCCCACGGCATGATTGCGACGAGCAAGTTCTTGCCCAGCGCCATCTCGCCGTTCTCCGTGCAAGGACCGTCGGCCAGAACCTGGCCGGCTTCGACGCGCTGTCCCTCGTCCACGATCGGACGCTGGTTGGCGCAGGTGCCCTGGTTGGAGCGAGCGAACTTACGCATCCGGTACGTCTTGCGACTTCCGTCGTCAGCCATAACCGTGACGAAGTCAGCGGAGATTTCCTCCACCACGCCCGTCTTCTCGGTGATGATGACGTCGCCGGCATCCACAGCTGCACGCAGCTCCATACCGGTACCTACGAGAGGAGCCTCGCTGCGAACCAGCGGGACAGCCTGACGCTGCATGTTCGCGCCCATCAGGGCACGGTTTGCATCGTCGTGCTCGAGGAACGGAATCATCGCGGTAGCGACGGACACCATCTGGCGCGGCGAAACGTCCATGTAGTCGATGTCGGTGGACGAGACGAACTCGACCTCGCCACCCTTACGACGGACAAGGATCTTCGCGTCGGTGAAGCGGCCTTCACGGTCGATGGCCGAGTTGGCCTGAGCGACGACGTGACGGTCCTCTTCGTCGGCAGTCAGGTAATCGACGACGTCGGTGACCTGTCCGTCGACAACCTGGCGGTACGGCGTCTCGATGAACCCGAACGGGTTGACTCGTGCGTACACCGACAGAGAACCGATCAGGCCGATGTTCGGGCCTTCCGGAGTCTCGATCGGGCACATGCGGCCGTAGTGCGACGGGTGAACGTCGCGAACCTCGAGGCCGGCGCGCTCACGGGACAGACCACCCGGGCCGAGGGCGGACAGACGACGCTTGTGCGTCAGCCCCGACAGCGGGTTGTTCTGGTCCATGAACTGCGACAGCTGGGACGTTCCGAAGAACTCCTTGATCGCAGCGACGACCGGGCGGATGTTGATCAGTGTCTGAGGCGTGATTGCCTCGACGTCCTGCGTGGTCATGCGCTCACGAACCACGCGCTCCATGCGGGACAGGCCCACGCGGATCTGGTTCTGGATGAGCTCGCCGACGGTACGCAGACGACGGTTGCCGAAGTGGTCGATGTCGTCGACCTCGACGGGAACCTCGACGCCGTCCGGAGCCGTCATCGACAGGTCGCCAGCGTGCAAACGCACGAGGTACTCGACTGTCGCGACGATGTCTTCTTCGGTGAGCGTCGATGCAACGATCGGCTGACCAGCGTTCAGGCCCAGCTTCTTGTTGATCTTGTAACGACCCACGCGAGCGAGGTCGTAACGCTTGTCCTTGAAGAACAAGTTCTCCAGCAGAGTCTGCGCGCTCTCCTTGGTGGGGGGCTCGCCCGGACGCAGCTTGCGGTAGATATCGAGCAACGCCTCATCGGTGCCGGCGGTGTTGTCCTTCTCCAGCGTGGCCATGAGGATCTCGGAGAAGCCGAAGCGCTCCGTGATCTGCTCCGTGGTCCAGCCGAGTGCCTTGAGCAGGACGGTAACGGGCTGGCGACGCTTACGGTCGATACGGACACCAACGGTGTCACGCTTGTCGACGTCGAATTCGAGCCATGCGCCACGACCCGGGATCACCTTGACGCTGTGCAGATCCTTCTCGGTGCTCTTGTCGACGCTCACGTCGAAGTACACACCGGGAGAACGCACGAGCTGCGAGACGACCACGCGCTCCGTGCCGTTGATGATGAAGGTGCCCTTAGGGGTCATCATCGGGAAATCACCCATGAAGACCGTCTGGCTCTTGATCTCACCAGTGTTGTTGTTGATGAACTCCGCGGTGACGAACAAAGGCGCCGCGTAGGTCATGTCCTTGTCTTTGCACTCGTCCGTCGAGGCCTTGACCTCGTCGAATCGAGGATCAGAGAAGGAGAGTGACATAGAGCCGGAGAAATCCTCGATCGGAGAAAGCTCCGCGAGGATGTCTTCGAGACCGCCGGACACTGCATTGTCGCCGAGAGCTGCTGCTCGTTCGCGCCAACTCTGCGCGCCGATCAACCACTCGAACGAATCGGTTTGAACATCAAGAAGCCCGGGAACATCGAGGGGTTCGCGAACTTTCGCGAACGAAACCCTCTTCGGGGCTCCGGGGATTCCGGAAACTGCCTTGGTCTGGCTAGAGACTGCCAAGATGCGTCCTTCCAGCACCTCACGCGGGCCGCTCCGTACTGTTGCGACCGCCGCTGTATCTGCTTCGAATTTCGCTGGTTACAACCCGAACGAAACCCGTCGCAGAAAGCAAGAAGTTCTTGACTTCGCAGCGGTTGAGACGAGGGGTGGACAGGAGGCAGCCAGCGCAACGTCCAAAAGTACACCCTTACTCAGGAAATGTCGAGTCGGGTGTACGGAGGGGTCAGATTCAGGTACTGGCGTAGGCCGTCGATCCAGGGTCTGCGCGTGTTCACCGATCAGACTGGACCTTGCGGCCCGTTGCGTCAAGAGCGCCAGGGCGTGTCGCGGTATTCGAACATCAGATTAACGAGGATTCGAACACATCCGGGACATTGTACCGAGACCTTAGCCTGGAAATGAAAAATCTGGACCGGAATTTCCACTCCGGTCCAGATTCTCGAACATCGCCAGGACTCTAGCGATCCTTGATCTCCGAGATCAGCCAGTTCCCGTCCTGCTTCTCCAAGCTGACGACAACCATCCCCGACCGCGAACCGGCTGCCACTCCACTCTGGGTCGAACTCACGTTCAACTGAGCGAGCAACTGCGCCCGGTCCTCTTCGAGCCGCGTAATGCCGATCTCCGTGACGTCCGCTGTAGTCGCCGTCTGCGTCTGTTCGACGCCGGCCTTCTGTGTGTCCTTGTACTGAGTCAACTGGTCGCGCATGGCTTGATTGAGCCCCTGTACGCCCTTGTCGAAATCAGCGTCGAAGGTATCGGGAGCAAATGTGAACACGGCTTCCAACGCCGGAGGCGTAATCCGCAGCACTTCCGCCGTTGCGCCCTCGTCCACCCAAGCAACGTCGTCCATCTGTACGCCCACTTTGAAGAACGCGAGGCCGGCGAACACCGCGACCACCACTGCGGCCGCCCCGACCCCCGCGACGAGACCCCACTGGCTTCGACTCGAATGCTCGGCCACGGAAGATTCAGTGGTTTCCGCCACGGCCTCCCCCGCCTGGGGCTCGGACGGAGCATCAGCCGAGACCTCGTCCTGGGTCGATTCAGCCGGCTGAGGCGCCTGGCTCTTCTTAAGGCTTGTTTTCGGAACCTCGACGGTCGGTGTTGCCTCGACGGTCGGTGTTACTTCAGCCGGCGTCTCGACTGAAGGTGATGTCTTCTCGATTGCCTCAGCCTCGACGGGTTCGGTACCCGACGTCCCTGTCGGGACGTTCAGCGAGCGGGCTGATCCGGCGATCTTCGGCCGTCGGTTCGGATTGACCGGCGGCATCCCGGCTTTGCGCTTGGGCGGCATTACGCGCTTCTCCTTCGAAGGACTGAACAGATCCGCGAATTCGGTCCTGACGCTGCAGACCGGGTCGGGTGACTACTGACCACCGGTATCGCCGCCTTCGCTCGGCGCCGGCGCTGGGGTCACGGCATCAGGAGATGTCGGCACACCGGGGACTGTCGGTGCACCAGAAGCCGGCGCGGAACCCGCGGAACCATCAGTGCCCGGCAGCGTTCCCGAATCCAGATCCACCCGGTTGCCGATCGGTTCAGCCGACTGGGCCTTCCAGACACCGTCCACCTCGACCATGC
This sequence comes from Rhodococcus sp. OK302, assembly GCF_002245895.1. Lineage (NCBI taxonomy): Bacteria > Bacillati > Actinomycetota > Actinomycetes > Mycobacteriales > Nocardiaceae > Rhodococcus > Rhodococcus sp. OK302. The sequence goes on along the minus strand of NZ_NPJZ01000001.1, from coordinate 2,514,824 downwards.
CCAGCCGCATGCCGAGCTGATTCTTCACATACTGGTTGCCCTGGGTGGTGGTCACCTTCACGACGACAAGCGCCGTTGCAGTCCGATCGTCCGTATTGAGTTCGGAGAGTGCGGCCTGCACGACCTCCGTGTCCGCTTTGGATCCGGAGTTCCGCAATTCATCCGTGATGGAGTCCTGAACGGTCTGCAGATACGTTGTCATCTCGTCTCCGGTTACCGATGACCGCATGTTCGCGATCGAGGCATCGAGATTGGCGGCGTCGGCATTGTTGAGATTGATCGCAACTTGCTGAGCCCCTACCAATGCCTCGTCGCGAATCTCGGCAACGTTGCGTGCCTTGAAATACCCGACACCGAACACACCGAGCGCAACAAGTGCCACCAGGAGGAGAACACCGACCGCAACAAGCGGAGCTGTCGACCCCTTCGAACTGTTTTTCTGAATCACGTCACAACCCTACTTAACTGTATTGCCCAGACTGTGGCCACGAACTCTCAACTGCCACAACTGAAGTTGCCTGAGCTGCACAGACTCCGATACCTCGCACGCGGATTACTTGGGCGTAACTCCGACCAACGGCGCCAACTGAGTCGCGATCGGATTGAGGTTCAGTTTGTCCGGGTCTACCTTCGGCTTGAAATCCCACGGCTGGATCGTGTCTGGATCGGCGTAGATTACCCGGTTGGCGCTTCGGACGCCGGTCTCGCTACCCAATGGAACCTCACACGACGCGGCCGTGTTCAACGGGAAGTCCTGCTGTGTGTCGTCGAAGTTCGGGTCCTTGCGCTTCATGTCGTTGATGATTGCCATCGTGCCTTCGTATCCGACTGTGCACGAGAGCGGATTGTTGGTCTCGAGCACCAACCCCTGATGCACGGTTCCGTCACCCGGAGCCACTGTCGGGGCCGCCGCTGCCAAGCCCGGCAGGAAGATCAAGAACGGTTGCAATGCAATCGCGCGTGGGGCCAAGGTTTTGGTGGTCGCCGCAAGATTGGTGAGGTCGGTGGTCAGCGACGGACCGCCCTCGTTGATGAGCGCCCCGATCTGATCGCTCGCGGGGATGCCGTTGTCGATCAAACGCCTGATGTCGGGGTCGCTCGTACGCAGTTGTGCGGCAACAATATCAAGATCAGCACTGAACTGCTTGATCGCCGACGACTGATCCGACTGCGTCGTGAGCACAGTCTCACTGTCTCGGATCAGTCCGAGAGTCTGTGGCAGCGTGTCCAATCCGGACTGAGAGAGACCGGACAGCGAATCTGCGAGGACCTGGATGTCTTCACCCTTACCGTTGAACGCTGCGCCCAACTCGACCGCGACGGTGTGGAGTGCGTCGACCGGAACGGAATGCACCAAACCGTTGGCGCTGCCCAGCACCTCTTCCACCGGAATCGGCGTCGTGGTGTCACCCACCGCGATCACGGATCCGTCCTCGAGGAACGGACCCTGATCGGTGTCAGGAATCAAATCCACGAACTGCTCGCCGATAGCCGAGCGGTTGGCCACCACTGCCTTCGTGGACGCCGGAATCTGTGGGGCACTGCTGTCGATCATCAGATCGACCTCGATACCGTTGGACGTCAACGACATATCGCCGACGCGTCCCACCGGCACACCTCGGTACGTGACCTCGGCGTTGGTGAAGATTCCGCCGGACGTCGCCAATTCCGTCTTGACCGTGTACTGACCGAAACCCATCAGATTGTCGAGACGTACGTACTTCGCGCCCACATAGACGAGACCGAAAAGCGCAACCAGCACGAAGCCGACGAGCTGCCATCTGACCAGAGCTGATCTCATTGTCCACCACCGATTCCGAACTGATCCAGCATTCCCTGGATGGGGTTGAGCGGGCCGTTCGCGGCAGGAGCAACCGCGTCACCTGTCGGCGCCACCGGCAATGCGGCGACCACCGGCAACTGCGGCAGGATCGGCGCGATCGGGAGGAGTGAGACCGTCGGCCAACCTGGCCGTGGACCATTCCCGTTGTAGTAGGGGTTGGACGGATCGACCACCGGTTTGGGGTCACCGAACTTCGGTTGGCGATACTCGGGATCTCCCTGTCCGACACCGAGTCCGGAAAGTGTGTTGCCGATCTGCAAGTCGACCACCAGGAAGAGGTTCACGGATCCACCCTGAGTGATCTTCTCGACGCCGTCGGGGAACGGGAAGGTCGGGAGGAACGGAAGTGCGCCCACAAAATCGTCACCCGAATCTGCTAACGCCTGCAGCGTCGGCCGCAATGCCTGCAGGTCCGCGATCAGGTCGTTCTTCGACGCAGTGAGGACATCAGTGCCTACAGTTCCGAGACGATCGACCTGCGTGAGCATCTGCGTCAACTGCGGACGCTGCTCGTTGAGAACCTGTGTCGCAACAGGCAATTCCTCGAGAATCTTGCTGATCTTCTCATTCTGATCGTTGACACGAGTGGACAGAATATCGAGCCCGTCCAGGGCCCGGGTAATGTCGTCGCGCTGCTCGTTCAATCCACCGATCAGCGTGTTTGCCTGTTCCAGAAGACTTCTCGTCTTTCCTTCACGCCCGTCGAAGGCAGCGCCGAGTTCCTGCACGATGGGCTGCAATTGACCGACGCCGCCGCCGTTTAGCAGCAATGACAATGCGCCGAGCACCTGTTCGATCTCGGTGGCATGACGCGTCCGATCCAGCGTGATCAGGTCACCATTAGCCAATTTCGCCGTTGTGTCCGCTCCACTGGGCGGAGCCGAAAGCTGAATGAACTTCTCGCCGAGCAGATTGGTCTGTTCCACTGCCGCAACGGCATTGGCCGGCAGGTCAACCGAAGAATCCAAGATGATTTTCACGTCGGCAGTCCAACCGTCCGGACCGACCGTCACCTTCTCGACCCGGCCGACCGGAACACCGTCAACCTTGACAGCAGACTGCGGAACAAGATCCAGGACGTCGTCGAACTGGATGGTCACGTTCATGGGATCCGATCCGACGTCGGGTCCACCCGGAAGCGGAACGGCGTAGATGCCTTCCGACGAGCAGGCCGTGGCGCCGAGCAACACCGCGCAGAGGCCCGCACCCACAATCAATGTGCGCTTCACTCGCCCTCCCCGCTGGTCAGTCGCGGTGACACAACACCGGGTACTGTGCCCGGAACTACCTGGGTCTGCCGCTCCGGACCGGCCAGAATCCCGAAGGGAAGATTCAGGTTCTTCGCCTTCTCTGCCGCATCCGACATCGCTGCAACGCCGGCGCACTGATCGATTGCCGGTTGCATCTGCCGTCCCAACTGCTCGAATCGCGGATCACCGGGAAGTAACTTGCCGACATCCATCAGCTTGCACAACACAGCGGCCGGATTCTCCAGGTCGGGGAATGCCAAACGTGAAGCCAGAACACCAGCTTCGGCGTCGTACGAGTTCACGAGGTTGGAGATCGCAAGCGGCAACATGGTCAAGGTATTTGCCAGCCCTTCCTTGTTGTTCGCCAACGTCTGAGTCGGTGCGACCAAACCGTCTACGGTGGTCACCAACTGATCTCGGTTGTCTGCCACGAACTTCGCGACGTCACCGAGAGCCAACGACAACTGGTTCAGAGCGGCGCCCAGATCCTCGTGCTCGCCGGCCAGAAAACCGGTGAGGTCGGACAACTGCGTATTGAACTGGCGCACTTGCTGGTCGTTGGTTGCCAACGCTCCGACAAAAGTATTGAGGTTCTTGATCGTGATCGAGATGTTGTCTCGCGAGTCGTTCAAGGTGCGGGCCGCGTCGGACAGCTGGGTGATGCTCTCTCCCAAGGCAAGTCCGTTTCCGTCCAGGTTGGCTGCGCCGGTCTCCACGAACTTCGAGAGCGCACCGTCCTTGTTCGCGCCTTCCGGACCGAGCGCCGACGAGAGGTCGTTGATGCTGGCATACAACTGGTCGACCTCGACCGGCGTCGCAGTTCGCTCGATCGGGATCTCCGAGCCGCTCGCCATCTTGTCGCCGCCGGTGAAGACGGGCGTCAACTGAATGTAGCGGTCGGCAACCACCGACGGCGTGATCTGTGCCGCGTTGGCATCCGCCGGGATATCGATCCCACGATCGACTCGCATTTCGACCTTGACCTGGTCACCCTGCGGTTCGACCGACGTGACGCTGCCGACCTTGACGCCGAGAACTCGAATGTCGGAACCGTCGTAAATTCCGATCGACTTGTCGAAGTATGCCGTAATCGTGGTTGTGCCGGCACGGGTCAACACCCACCACAGGCCCCCGACGATAACCAGCACACCGATTAACGCCGCAGCGACTATTGCAAAAAAACGCTTCCGGGAGCCGGTGCCGGCTTCTGCAGTGTCAGCCATCAGTTGCCTCCCAACGTACGCATCGGTTCGCGGTAACCCGGAATGTCCGGCAGACCCGGCGGGAGAAGGTTGACGACGACCTGATCGAACCAGCGACCGTTACCGACCACGTTGGCGTACAAGCGAATAAAGGGTTCGTAGAGCTTCAGCGCCTTGTCCAAGCTCTCATTGTTGGCTTCCAGAATGTCGATGACACCGTTGAGTTGCGTCAACGCCGGTCCGATTGCCGCCTCGTTGTCACGGACAAGACCGGTGAGCTGCTGCGACACTCGCTGAGTTCCGGTGAGCAGTTGCGAAATCGACTGCTGGCGATTGTTCAACTCCTGCACCAGCAATCCTCCGTCCCTGATCAGCTGAGTGAATTCGACGTTCCGGTCAGCCAGGATCTGCGAAGTCTTTCCGGTTGCCTCGAACAGCTTCTGCAAGTCCTGGTCGCGGCTCGCGATCGTCTGCGACAACCGACTCACACCGTCGAGCGAGGCCCGGACATCATCCGGGGTCTCGGAGAATGCCTCGGACAGCGTTTCCATGCTCTTGGCCAACTGGTCGGTGTCGATCTCACCGACCGTGTCGGACGCTGCCGAGAAAGCCTGCACGACGTCGTACGGAGACGTGGTGCGTGCCAGCGGAATCCGTTCCTTCGGATCCAGGTTCTCGGTGCCACGCGGATCGAGAGCAAGATACTTCTGACCCAAAATCGTCTTGATCTGAATGGACGCCGATGTCTGGTCCCCCACCCACGCGTCCTTCACCTTGAAGTCCACCAGCACACGATCGCCATCGAGGTCGACGGACGTTACCTTGCCGACCTTGACGCCGGCGATACGAACCTCGTTGCCGGGCTTGAGACCGGCGGCTTCTGTGAATTCGGCAGCGTACGACGAACCTGCACCGACGAATGGAAGCGAGTCAAGGAAGAACGCGGACAAAGTTGCCAGTAGCACCACGAAGATGCCGATGGCGCCGGCCATTGCCGGACTGCGACGTTTTTTCATCGGCCCTGCAACTCCTTGATTCCGTCTTGAGTGCATCGGGTGGCCGCGTTGGTGTAGATCGGCTGATTGACGGTAGGCAGCCCGGTCGGCAAGTTCAGCGACGTCGACTGCCCGGGACCGGCAATGATGTCGATTCCGCACAGATAGAACTGGAACCACGAGCCGTAGCTGGCCACGCGCGCCAACTTCTCGAGCTTGACCGGCAACGTCGACAGCACCGAATTCACATCGTCACTACGACGATTCAGAGTTGTCGCCAGCGTGTTGAGCGCGGTGATCGACCCCTGAATCGAGGGACGCGTCGGCTCCAACAGATCGGCGGTCGCGTCGGTCAGACCCGCGAGTGAGGTGACTGCGGAACCGACAACACCCCGCTCGTTGGCCAATCCGGTCACCAGTTGTTGAGTGTTGATGATGAGCGAATCCAGGTTCTTGTCATTCGCATTCACCGTCGCGAGTACATCGTTGAGGTTCTTGATGACTGCCCCGATGACTGCGTCCTTGTCTGCCACTGTATTGGTGAGACTCGCTGTGTTGCGGACTAGTTCACCGATCGTTCCCGACTCACCCTGGAAAACCTGGATGATCTGGTACGAGAGCTTGTTCACGTCCTCAGCACTGAGTGTGGTGAACAGCGGCTTGAAGCCGTTGAACAGCGTCGTGAGATTGACGGCGGGACGAGTCTGATCGAGTGGCAGCGTGTCGCCCGCGTTCAGCTTCTTGCCCTGACTTCCCTCCCCCTGCGCCAGAGAAATGTATCGCTGACCGACAAGGTTGCGGAAGCGGATCGTGGCAATGGAACTGGCCGGCAACCAGTCTCGATCGGAAACCGAGAACTCTACTTCGGCCTGATTGTCGTTGACGATCGCGATCTTCTCGACCTGACCGACACGAACGCCGGCGATACGAACCTCGTCGCCCTCGTTCAACGACGTGACATCGGAAAACACGGCATTGAACTTGGTTCCGCCGCCTCCGCCGAGGTTCGCGATACTCGCTGCAAGCAAGCCCGTAGCCAAGATGGTCACGACGATGAAGATGATGAGTTTTGTCAGCGGAGCTGCAAGACCTCTCATTGGAAGCTCACCTCCGCGCCGGCGAAGGCGGGAGCGCTGACCATGGTTGTCCACGACGGAACATTCTCCGGCGCAACACCATTAGCCTGTCCGTAAATCACCTTCAACGTATCCTCTTCGAGTTTCGAGCCGGCGTACCCGGCCTGCTGCACGGGACCGCTGTTGTTTGTCGAGAACATCTGGGGTCCGGAGCCTGCCGGCGCCGGCAGGAACTCCATGGTTTCCGGTCCACCGTTTCGCGAAGGAACCTGGTAGGAACCGTCACCGTACGAACCACCGGGGTACTGCGGGAAAGGCATGCCGGGTTCGGTCACGTTGTCGTAGCACACCGGTCCACGGTTATCCACGAGCCGAGGTTCGTCCTGGTTGGGCAGGTAGCGCCCCTTCGGATTCACGATCTGAATGTTTGCACGGACACCGGGATTGGGTGCGTCGACCGAAAGGATCTGCGCTGCGTCCGGTGCCGCGTCCGAGAATCCCTTGAAGGTGCACCCAAATGTCGGTGAGTACTGCGCCAACAACTGCAGTGCTTCCGTGGAGTCAGCGGCCAAGGTGATGATCGACGACGCGTTGGTTTCGAGGAAGGCTGCGGTGTTCGAGGACGTTACAGTCAACGATGCCAGCAGGGTGTTTACCTGATTCTTCTTCTCGACCACCGTTGTTCCGGTAGTCCGAAGACTATCGAGAGCATTCACCACATCGGGCGCGGCTTCGGAGTACGTCTGCGAGAAGTCTGCGAACTTGCGCAAGTCTTCTTGGACTGCAGGCAGTTCGGTGTTGACCTCTCGGAAGATCTCTTCGAGTCGATCGACGGTGAATCCGAGTTCGGTGCCACGCCCCGAAAGTCCTTGTGCAAGTGAACCGAGCGTGTTCGCGAGGTCCTGCGGCGGAATTGCCTGCAGCAGGGGAAGCAAACCGTCGAGGACTTCACCCACCTCGACGGCGTTGCCACTCTTGTCCTGATGAAGCACGGTTCCAGCCGAAATCGGTGGTGCCGTAGTCCCTTCCGGGACGATCAACGACACGTAGCGCTCGCCGAACAGCGTCTTCGGAAGTAGACGGGCAGTGACGTTGGACGGGATCAGATCCGCTTTATCCGGGTCGATCGCAAGAACGGAAGTTACCTGGCCGTCTGTGGTTGACGCCGAACGTACCTCGCCCACCAACAACCCACGAACCTTCACATCGGCGTTGGGTGGCAAGGCATTTCCCACGGAATCCGTGACGAGGTCAACTTTCACGACCTCCTTGAACGCCTTGTTGAATGTTCCGATCGTGAAGACGAGAAACAGTGCCAGCACAACGAAGAACACAAGTCCGAGCACACGGCGGCGCAGGACTGACGGAGCCTCGATCATCCGGCCACCCTCACTGTCGTCGTGGTTCCCCAGATTGCGAGGCTGAGGAAGAAGTCCAGTACCGCGATGGTCACGATGGCAGCGCGAACGGCGCGACCGACGGCCACGCCCACACCCGCGGGACCACCCGACGCGTGAAACCCGTAGTAGCAGTGGATCAGAATCAATACGAACGCGAAGACCAGGACCTTGGCAAACGAGTACAACACGTCTTGCGGTGGCAGGAACAAGTTGAAGTAGTGGTCGTACGAGCCCGTCGACTGCCCGTTGAACACGGTGCTGATCACGCGCGAAGCGAGATAGGCAGCCAGCAGGCCCACGATGTACAGCGGAATCACGGCAACAAAGCCGGCGATCATGCGCGTCGTGACCAGGAAAGGAACCGACGGCACTGCCATGACCTCAAGTGCGTCGATCTCCTCCGAGATTCGCATCGCTCCCAGTTGGGCGGTGAAACCACAACCCACTGTGGCCGAAAGCGCGAGAGCAGCAACGATGGGAGCGATCTCACGGGTATTGACGTACGCCGACAGGAAGCCGGTCAGAACCGAACTACCCAGCTGCTCGAGTGCGGCAAATCCCTGCAATCCGACCACGACGCCGGTGAATCCCGACATCATCGCGATTACGCCGATGGTTCCGCCGATGACAGCCAAAGCGCCACTGCCGAAGGTAACTTCGGCCAACAGTCGAAGCGTTTCCTTGCGGTAGCGGTGCAGTGTGCGCGGAGTCCAGGCAATGGCACGCGCATAGAACGACATTTGTTCGCCGGCGCGGTCGAGCACATTGAGTGGCATTCGGGCGAGCTTGCGACTTCTCAGTAGAAACTGGTCGCCGCGGCCTCGTGCGATGGTCATTTAGGTCAAGATCCCTTCGCCGGCACGATCTGGAGGTACACCATCGTCAGAATCAGATTGGCGAAGAACAGCAACAAGAACGTGATGACCACGGCCTGGTTGACGGCTTCACCGACGCCCTTGGGCCCACCCGACGGATGCAGTCCCTTGTACGACGAGATAACGCCCGCGATGACCCCGAACACCGCTGCTTTGATCTCGCCGCTCCACAGGTCGGGCAGCTGCGCAAAGGCCGAGAACGACGAGATGTACGCGCCCGGATTACCGCCCTGCAGAATCACATTGAAGAAGTAGCCACCCGCAATACCGACGACGGACACAAGTCCGTTGAGCAACACGGCGATAAGAATCATCGCGAGAACACGTGGAACCACCAGTCGCTGAATGGGATTGATGCCCAGAACTTCCATGGCATCGATCTCTTCACGAATAGTCCGCGATCCGAGGTCGGCGGTCACCGCCGAGCCGGCCGCACCAGCAACCAGCAGGGCTGTCACAAGCGGACTGCCCTGCTGAATCACCGCCAAGACACTGGCGGCGCCGGTGAACGACTCAGCACCGAGTTGCTTGATCAGTGAGCCTGTCTGCAGCGAGACGACGGCGCCGAACGGAATAGCGACTAGTGCAGTCGGCAAGATCGTCACGCTGGCGATGAACCACGCCTGCTCGATGAACTCGCGAAACTGGAATGGGCGTCTAAACGTGTTCTTGACGACCTCGACAAACAGCTCGACGATATTTCCGGCCTGAGTTAGCGCTCCGTTGACGGGACTCAGAACCGAGTTGCGGGTGACACCCATCCGATATGCCTACCCTTGCCCGTGCGTCGTGTTTCCGTATGGATCGCCCTCGTATGCAGGGATCACCTGCGTGTCCTGCGAATTTCCGTCCCACTCGCCTGCGTAACCGCTTGCGTCGGCGTATTGCGGATCGTACTGGCCACCTACGCCGGCTTCGTTCAGGCTGTCCTGAATTGCGGCCTGCGCGTTTGCCGGAAGGGTGTGCATGATCTGGCGGACACGTTCCTGACGTCGTCCGACGGCCTGACGCTCCGGATTACCGGGCGTTGCCTTCATCTGCGGAACGATGCCCTCGACATCCTCGACACCACCAGCGTGGTGACCGGCATCGACGAGCGCCTGCTCGTGAGCCATCTGTGCTTCGTCCTTCTCCTCCGACATACCGATCGGACCGATCATGGTGCCGTTGAGGAACTGCTTGACGACGGGCTCGTCCGACGTCAGGAGCACCTCACGCGGGCCGAACATGACGAGTTGGCGACGGAAAAGCATGCCGATGTTGTCCGGCACGGTTCGAGCGAGGTTGATGTTGTGCGACACGATCAGAATCGTGGCGTCGCTCTGCGCGTTGATGTCGATCAGTGTCTGGCTGATGTAGGTGGTGCGAACCGGGTCGAGGCCGGAGTCCGGCTCGTCGACGAGGATGATTTCGGGATCGAGAACGAGCGCCCGCGCCAAACCTGCACGTTTGCGCATACCGCCGGAGATCTCGCCGGGGAGCTTGTCCTCGGCGCCGACGAGACCCGTGAGATCGAGCTTCTCCATCACGATCTTGCGGATGTCCGACTCGGACTTCTTGGTGTGCTCACGCAATGGGAAAGCGATGTTGTCGTACAAGTTCATGGAACCGAACAGTGCGCCGTCCTGGAAGAGCACACCGAACAACTTGCGAATCTCGTAGAGCTCCTTGGAGGAGCACTGGAGGATGTCCGTGCCGTCGATCACGATAGAGCCCTGTTCGGGGCGGAGCAGTCCGATCAAGGACTTCAAAAATACCGACTTACCGGTGCCCGACGGTCCCAGAAGAGCACTGACCTCACCGGCAGGGAGCGTCAACGACACATCCTGCCAAATCCTTTGCGACCCGAAAGACTTTGTCAGTCCTTGTACCGCTACCTCGACTCCCACCATTACCTCCGCGACGTCCGATGCATGCACCCCATGTGGGTTGGGTCACTCTATCGCATGTATGTGTTACCCGTGACCGCGAATACTACTAACCGGTAGGGAAGGAACACAATTCACCAGGTAGGTCCGTTCTCACACAGTTCCGACCTGCTCAGATTCGGACAAATCTCGCGCAGAAAATTGATCAAAAAAGAGGGCCACTTCCCGTAGGAAGTGACCCTCTTCTACTACTCGTGAGAGCAGCGGGGAAAACCGTCTTACTTGATGACGATCTTCGCGCCGGCGCCTTCGAGCTTTTCCTTTGCAGCTTCTGCTGCTTCCTTCGAAACCTTCTCGAGGATTGCCTTCGGAGCGCTCTCGACGAGATCCTTGGCTTCCTTCAGGCCGAGGCCGGAAACGACCTCACGGACGACCTTGATGACCTGGATCTTCTTGTCGCCAGCCGACTCGAGGACGACGTCGAACTCGTCCTGCTCTTCAGCAGCCTCGGCAGCCGGTGCGCCTGCAACGGCGACGGCGACGGGAGCAGCAGCGGTGACCTCGAAGGTCTCCTCGAATGCCTTAACGAACTCCGAGAGCTCGAGGAGGGTGAGCTCCTTGAACTGGTCCAACAATTCTTCGGTGCTGAGCTTCGCCATTGTGGCGGTCCTTCCGGTAAGTCCCATGTCGCTGATCCGCGACCGGGCGGGGTTATAGCAGTGATGCGCGGGTGCGGATCAGCTTTCGGCTTCGGCCTCGGCCGGAGCCTCGGTAGCAGCCTCTTCGGCAGCTTCGACGGGAGCCGAAGCTCCGCCTTCTGCGGCCAGCTTCTCCTGCAGTGCAGCAGCCAAACGGGCCATCTGCGAAGCGGGAGCATTGAACAGGCCTGCGGCCTTTGCCAAGTTGCCCTTCATCGCGCCGGCAAGCTTAGCCAACAGGATTTCGCGGGATTCGAGATCCGCGATCTTGTTGACCTCGTCCACGGACAGCGCAGCGCCGTCCATGTAGCCGCCCTTGATGATGAGCGCCTTGTTGTCCTTTGCGAAGTTTTTCAGTGCCTTCGCAGCGTCGACCGGTTCGCCCTTGATGAATGCAATGGCGGTCGGTCCGACGAACAGGTCATCAAGGCCCTCGATGCCAGCCTCTTTGGCGGCACGCTTAACCAGGGTGTTCTTGGCGACGGAGTAGGTGGCACCTTCTCCGAGAGCGCGTCGCAGTGTCGTGATGTTGCCCACTGACAGACCACGGTATTCCGTGACCACAGCAGCGGTCGAACCCTTGAACTGCTCGGTGATTTCTGCAACTGCAGAAATCTTCTCAGGCTTTGCCATACTTCGCCTCCTCTCGTGACAGTCGTTATCCCACTTCGGAACCGCTGCGCCTCGCCGGGAAACCCGACTCGACACAAGGCGAAGGACCTAAGACATGCAAAACGCCCCGGCGCAGGGCGCACGGGGCGTACAGAGGAGACAAACAGGAACGGATTGAACCGCTTCCGAAAGTTTTCCCCCTACCTCGTCCTCCTGCGTGGGCGCCGGGCAATCCCGGACTTTCAACCACACTCATTTCTGAGTGCAATAACCAACGGTCTTGGGTAGAACATGATTTTGGGGTGAAGTTCATATCCAGCACTGAACTCCGTGTCGAAGACTACCGCACCCGGGGGTGCATCTCCAACTCGCCGGCGATCCACACATGCGATCGGTGATGTGCAACACAAAGCGGTCCTGAATGTGACGCGCCGGTCATGGAGTATCCCAATTTACACGTAACTCCAAGTAACGGTTACGGGTTAGCGTTGCTCCATGACGCACACCACAGAAATTCCACCGGAAGCCCGAAGGTCGCCGATCGGCTCCCGCTCCGGACGATGCATCGCACTCGCCGTCATCTGCCTTGCCGAATTGCTGGTCGTCCTCGACAACACGATAGTGAACGTGGCTTTGCCCTCCATCGGCGTCGAACTTCGTACGAATGTCAGCGGACTTCAGTGGGTTGTCGACGCCTACACACTCACGTTTGCCGGACTACTACTCGCCTTCGGCAACCTCGGCGACAGGCATGGTCGTCGAAAGATAATGATCGTCGGACTGATCGGCGTCGGTGTCATGTCTGTCGCGGGCGCGATGTCGGGTTCGTTGGAGCAGGTCATCGCTGCCCGGGCCGCGATGGGAATCTTTGCCGCAGCGGTCTTTCCGGCAACTCTTGCCCTCATCATCAACATCTTCGACGATTCACGTGAACGGGCACTTGCCATTGCCGCCTGGACTGCGATGGCCGGATTCGCGATCGCGATCGGTCCGATGTCCGGCGGCTGGCTTCTCGAACACTTCTCCTGGCATTCCGTGTTCTGGATCAACGTTCCGGTCGCCGCCGTCGCAGTCCTGGCAGTCCTGCGTTGGGTTCCGGAGTCGAAGTCGTCGAAAGTTTCCGGCGTAGACACACTCGGGATCGTCTTGTCGATCACCGGCATCACGCTTCTCGTCTGGGCAATCATCGAGGCCCCTCGCTACGGCTGGCTGAGTTCGACAACCCTGGGCGTCGGCATCGGCGCCGTAGCTATCCTCATCGGGTTCGTAGCGTGGGAACTGCACACTGCCTCGCCGATTCTCGATATGCGCCTGTTCCGCAACCGCCGTTTTGCTCTACCCGCGCTCGCCATCGCCATCGCGTACTTCTCGATGTTCGGCTTCCTGTTTCTGATCACCCAGTACTTCCAGGGTGTTCGCGAGTACACGCCATTCGAATTCGGAGTGGCATCGCTGCCGTTTGCCGTGTCGGTGGCCGTCGGCGCACCGGTCGCGACGCTCCTGGCCCAAAGAATCGGATCCACTGCTGTCATCGTGACCGGCCTGCTCCTCACCGGTCTCGGGCTGTTCCTCGGCGGACTCGTCGACGTGAACAGTAGTTACGTGATCGACGTTCTGCCGTCCATGGTGTTCATGGCACTCGGACTCGGGATTGTCCAGGGTCCCGCGACCGAATCGATCATGTCTTCACTCCCACTCGACGAGGCCGGCGCAGGCTCGGCAGTCAACGACACGACGCGCGAAATTGGCGGCACCCTCGGCGTCGCGGTTCTCGGATCGATCGTCGCGTCGTACTACTCGAGCAAAGTCAGTCCCCTCATCGACCAGGTGCCCGCCGCGATGATGTCCGACGACGAGAAGGGATTCGCGAAAGCCTCGGTACTCAGCGTCCTCGAGATGCGTGAACGGGAAGTGCCGCAGATCCTCGACGCATCCCGCGAGACGCTGATCATCTCGATGAAGTCCGCGGTCCTCGAAGGCTCACACACTGCCTCACTGGTCGCGACCGGATCCGTCTTGATCTGCGCAGTTGTCGTCGCGGTTTTCCTACCCTGGGCACCCGCGGACCACGACTCGGTATTGCTCGCTTGGCGCAAGAAGGACTGACAAACAGCAAGAAGGCCGGCAGGGAGTGATCCCTGCCGGCCTTCTAGTGTTCAGCGAACTGCTTACGCGTCTGCAGCATCCTCGAGGAGGTTGCGCGTACGGTTCGGATCCACCGGGATGCCCGGACCGGTGGTGGTCGAAACCGTGATCTTCTTCACGTAGCGGCCCTTGGCCGACGAGGGCTTCGCACGCAGGATCTCGTCCAGCGCTGCGCCGTAGTTCTCCACCAGCTTCTCATCGTCGAACGATGCCTTGCCGATGACGAAGTGCAGGTTGGCCTGCTTGTCGACGCGGAAGTTGATCTTTCCGCCCTTGATGTCGTTGACAGCCTTCGTGACATCCGCCGTAACGGTGCCCGTCTTCGGGTTCGGCATCAGGCCACGGGGTCCGAGGACTCGGGCGATGCGGCCGACCTTGGCCATCTGATCAGGGGTCGCGATTGCGGCGTCGAAATCGACCCATCCACCCTGGATGCGCTCGATCAGGTCTTCTGCACCGACTACGTCAGCGCCTGCAGCCTCAGCTTCTGCTGCCTTCTCGCCAACAGCGAACACGATGACGCGAGCGGTCTTACCGGTGCCGTGGGGCAGGTTAACCGTTCCGCGGACCATCTGGTCAGCCTTACGGGGGTCGACGCCCAGACGAACTGCAACCTCAACGGTTGCATCCATCTTGGTGGACGACGTCTCCTTGGCGAGCTTTGCAGCCTGAAGCGGGCTGTAGAGCTTGTCTGCGTCGATCTTCTCAGCGGCGGCGAGATACGCCTTGCTGCGCTTTGCCATTTGTTCTGTCCTTACTTCTCACCGCAGTGCGGTACTACCTGCAGCGGGTGAATGGTTCAGTTGTGGTCAGGGCCTGGCCGGCCCTCCCACGCGATGCTGTGGAGCGGAGAGCTTTTAGCCCTCGACCGTGATGCCCATGGAACGAGCGGTGCCGGCGATGATCTTCGCGGCCTGCTCGATGTCATTGGCGTTGAGGTCTTCTGCCTTGGTCTTTGCGATTTCGCGCACCTGATCCATGGTCACTGTGGCGACCTTGGTCTTGTGCGGCTCGCCGGAGCCCTTGGCAACGCCGGCAGCCTTGAGCAGCAGACGCGATGCGGGAGGGGTCTTCAGCTTGAAATCGAAGGTCCGGTCTTCGTAGACCGAGATCTCGACAGGCACAATGTTGCCGCGCTGGGACTCAGTCGCCGCGTTGTATGCCTTGCAGAATTCCATGATGTTCACGCCGTGCTGACCGAGCGCGGGACCCACGGGAGGTGCAGGGTTAGCCTGACCTGCGGGGATCTGCAGCTTGATGAGCCCGGCGAGCTTCTTCTTCTTTGGGGGCATCTCTAGTTCCTAGTTTCTAGCTTGGGTGTGTGTCTTGCGTCTTACAGTGCAAGTGTGGGGGGGTCAGATCTTTGCGACCTGGTTGAAGTTGAGTTCAACCGGGGTTTCACGACCGAAGATCGATACGAGAACCTTGAGCTTCTGCTGCTCGCCGTTGACCTCGCTGATGCTGGCCGGCAGAGTCGCGAACGGACCGTCCATGACAGTGACGGATTCGCCGATCTCGAAGTCGACCTCGATGAGGGGCTTGCCGAAGGACTCGGACGGTGCCTCGCCTGCTGCGACAGCAGCCGCTGCTGCCTGCTGCTTCTTCTGCTCCTGCTGGGGAAGCAGGAACTTCACGACGTCGTTGAGAGACAACGGAGACGGGCGCGATGTGGCGCCGACAAATCCGGTGACGCCCGGCGTGTTGCGCACTGCGCCCCACGACTCGTCGTTGAGTTCCATGCGGACCAGGATGTAGCCGGGCAAAACCTTGCGGTTGACCTGCTTACGCTGACCGTTCTTGATCTCGGTGACCTCTTCGGTGGGAACTTCCACCTGGAAGATGTAGTCACCGACGTCGAGGTTCTGAACGCGGGTCTCGAGGTTGGTCTTGACCTTGTTTTCGTAACCTGCGTACGAATGAATGACGTACCAGTCGCCCGGTGCGCGGCGCAGAGCAGCCTTCAATTCCGCAACCGGATCCTCGACCTCGAGGTCGGCTTCGGGAGCAGCTTCGTCGGAGTTCTCGGCGTCCTCGGAGATGACGTCTTCTGTTGCTTCGGTCTCGACAGCGTCTTCGGTCTCGACAGCGTCGGCTTCGGTGCCATCGGCACTGTCAGCATCGGTGCCTTCGGCAACCACGACGTCTACTTCGGCTGCCGCCTCGGCAGAAACACGCTCTTCGGCCAAGGCCTCATTCGTGTCGTTCTCGGGGGTGCTCACTGGGGCACTCGCTTCCTCTCGTTACTCGGACCCGGGTCGGGTCGTGTCGCGCTCGCAGGCAAAGACGCCCGGTTGTACGGCGATCAGCCGAACAGCCAGGTGACACCCTTGATCACAGCGATATCGACGCCGCTGATGAAAGCGACCATGAAGACCACGAACGTCAGCACGACGCTGGTGTAGGTGACCATCTGCTTACGGTTCGGCCAGATGACCTTGCGGAGTTCTGAGATGACCTCGCGGAAGAACTTCCGAAGGCGCTTGAAGAGGTTGTCCTTCTTCGCCTTGGGCTTCTTACCGGGGTTCTTTGCATTCGGCTGTGCCGATGCCGTCCGGGCCGGAGTCTTCACGGTGGACGCGCTGACCGAGGCGCCGCGTGCAGCGCGCTTTCCGGTCGGCTTGTTGGAAACCCCACTAGACGTGGAAGGTGACTCTTGGTCACTGTCCTTGTCCAGCGAAAGATCGGAACGCGTGACCGCGTCAGCTGCAGTGTCGTCAACACCGGTCGAATCGGCAGACGGTAACGTCTCCGCGTTCGAAGTGTCGGCGTCGCGCTTGTCGCGCTCCTCGCTCACGTCGTTCCTCTCAGTCGCTGGCATCCGGGGGCAGGGGCGACAGGACTTGAACCTGCAACCTGCGGTTTTGGAGACCGCTGCTCTGCCAGTTGAGCTACGCCCCTTTGGTTGACGTCTACCGCCGACATTTTCATGCCTGCTGTTTCGATCAACCGCTCTGCGATCACACAACACACGCGCTACCCAAGATGAATATCTTGCGACATTCAGGGCAGCGCGCAGCGCTGAGGAATCCCAGAAATCTCAGTGTACTTCAAAGCCCCGGAACAAACACAATCTACCCGGCTATCAGGCCAGACGGACCGTGGCAGTGGCGCGACCGAAAATTTTCTTGCCTTCGGACTTCGCCACAATTGCCAGTACTGCAGTCTTACTTTCTTCGTCGATCGACTTCACCTTACCGGTGAACTCGATCTCGGCAGCCTTGTCGGCCGCCACGATGACCGGGCTAGTGAACCGTACATTGTACTCGGTCACAGCGCCCGGGTCCCCCAGCCATTCGGTGACGTAACCGGCACCGATGCCCATGGAGAGCATGCCGTGCGCCACCACATCGGGCAGGCCGGCAAGTCGAGCAACCTCGTCACTGAAGTGAATCGGGTTGGGATCACCCGCGACACCAGAATAATTGGCGAGGTTTCCACGCGTCAGCGTGACGGCCTTCTCCGGAAGGAGATCGCCGACGCTCACGTCGGAAAATTTACGAAGCGACATGCATCATCACATCCTTGACTGCGTGGGCGATATTCTCGTCCACCTCGCCGCCGGTGCGGGCAACCAGAGTTGTCCACATCGTGACGACCTCGTCGTCGTTCTGATCGGTGATGATGTTCTTGGTTACGATGATGTCGCTACCTGCTGCCTGCCTGAACGAATCCAGGTAGACGTCGCAGAAGAGTCGATCCCCAACCTGAATTGGCTTATGCAGCACAACCCGTTGGTCGGTATGGAGAATCTGACTCAGGTCGTAGCCGGTGACGATTTCATCGAACAGACGTCGCTGAGCGATACTGCCCACGATCGCAACAAACGTCACCGGAGCGATCAGGCCGTCGTATCCGAGGCCCTTAGCTGCGGTTTCGTCATAATGCGCGGGGTGCGCGTCCTGGACAGCGCGAGCAAACTCGCGCACCTTCTCGCGCCCGACCTCGTAGAAGTCTTCGACACGATAGTGGTGACCAACCATCTGGACGGCATGAGCGGCCGGGTCCAGGGGGACCTCGGCCGCTGCCTCGTTCACTTGCAAATCTGTCACGCGGAAAAACTCTCTTCTAGCTTGGACCCGAAGACGCAGGCCCGGAGAGGGTTTTCCGCGAAAATCGCTGTCCGGTTAAGGACTGTGCTACTTCGACTCGCGATGCGACTGGTGGGTTCCGCAGTTGGAGCAGAACTTCTTGAGCTCCAGGCGATCGGGGTCGTTGCGCCGATTCTTCTTGGTGATGTAGTTACGGTGCTTGCATACCTCGCAGGCCAAGGTGATCTTGGGCCGAACGTCGGTCGAGGAGGCCACGGGATGCCTTCTTTCGGGTGTATCTGATTACGAGCAATCAGGGTGGATCATGCATATTGTGTAGCGGTGACCGGACTTGAACCGGCGACGCAACGATTATGAGTCGTTTGCTCTACCAACTGAGCTACACCGCCTCGGTGTCGAGTGTCGCGCGTAAGCACGACACCCCAATCCAGCGAGCCCCCTAACGGAATCGAACCGTTGACCTTTTCCTTACCATGGAAACGCTCTACCGACTGAGCTAAGGGGGCGTGGCCTCTGGAGTGCGTTTCCGCTCTCTTGAAGCCTCCGAAAGATTACACAGAAACAGTCGTCAGCACCAAATCGGCTGGTCAACGCGGCAAAATTGGTACCGGAGCCCATTGTTGCACCGATTGGCGCGCATGGCGAGGCCTATCTGCGAACTGGGATGACGCCAGAACCCCGCAGATGGACCCGTAATTCAGCCTCGGAAGGTCCCACTCCTGCCAAAAGGCCCTTCTGGCAGGAACCCGAATGGTTCCGGGGCCGAAACCCACCGCAGTGAGTTTCCCGGGCTGCATCTGCACCTCCTCTCTAACCACGGGGAGAGTGCAGACGGAGAGAGTGCAGAGGGAGAGAGTGCAACGCGCCGGCTGCAGACACAGGTCGGTAGACCAACCCTTTGCGCGAACCAACCTGCAGATACAAAAAAGTCAGCCCCGATCTTCTGATTCGAAGATCGGGGCTGACTCTGTGTGGCAGATGTAGGATTCGAACCTACGTAGGCATACGCCGACGGATTTACAGTCCGCTCCCATTGGCCGCTCGGGCAATCTGCCATGCTGCACCAGGGTCCTGATCCGATGCTCTCGCAAGTATATCGCGACGCGCAGCGGCCAAGAACGACTTCCTTGGTGCGGTGAGAAGAATACAACGAACCCACCCCCATTTAGCAAACCGGGTGGTAACAGGCGGTGCCGAACCGATACCGTCGAGGTATCCACCGGTATGGAAGGTGGATGCAACACGATGTTCGTGAATGACTGGGAAGCGGGAGTGTGAAGTGGCTGATTCGTCCTTCGACGTGGTGAGCAAAGTAGACCGTCAAGAGGTAGACAACGCCTTACATCAAGCTGCCAAGGAGTTGACCACGCGTTTCGACTTCCGGAACACCGGTGCGTCGATCGATTGGTCGGGTGAAGAGACGATCACGTTGAACGCCGATACCGAGGAGCGTCTGCTGGCCGCACTCGAGGTGTTCAAGGAAAAGTTGATTCGCCGTGACATCTCTCTGAAGGCGTTCGATGCCGGCGAGCCGGCCCAGTCCGGAAAGATCTACAAGCTGTCCGGGACATTGGTCCAGGGCATCACCAGCGAGAATGCCAAGAAGATCACCAAGAAGATCCGTGACGAGGGCCCTAAGGGCGTCAAAGCGCAGATCCAGGGTGAAGAGCTCCGCGTGAGCAGCAAGAAGCGTGACGACCTCCAGGCCGTCATGGCTCTCCTCCGCGGTGACGACTTCGGAATCGCACTGCAGTTCGTGAACTACAGGTAGGGGCTGCGCCCCTGTGCGCCTTTTTGGTAGTGCGAACCACCAAAAAGGCGCACAGGGGCCGGAGGCCCCTACATCCCTGCCATCTTCTCCAGACGTTCGATCCGATCGGCCATCGGCGGATGCGTCGAGAACAGCTTGCTCATCTTCTCCCCCGCCCGAAACGGGTTTGCGATCATGAGATGCGACTGAGCTGCCAATTGCGGCTCCGGAGGCAATGGAGCGGCCGCAACGCCCGCCTCCAGCTTCCTCAATGCCGAAGCGAGCGCCAACGGGTCTCCGGTGAGCTCAGCTCCCGATTGATCGGCCTGATACTCCCGTGAGCGGGAGACCGCGAGTTTTACCACCGTCGCCGCTATCGGCCCCAGCAGAGCGACGAGTAGCAGCGCGATCGGGTTGGATCCCTGCCCGTTTCCCCGACCGCCGAACATGCTGGCGTACATCGCGAAGTTGGCGAGACCGGAAATCACGGCGGCCATCGCGCCGGCCACGGACGAGATCAGAATGTCCCGGTTGTAGACGTGTGACAGTTCGTGACCGAGTACGGCTCGCAGCTCACGCTCGTTCAACAGCGCCATGATTCCACTGGTCACGCACACAGCGGCATGTCGCGGATTGCGGCCCGTAGCGAAGGCGTTGGGCGCGTTTGTGGGGCTGACGTAGAGGCTCGGCATCGGCTGATGTGCCGTCGTCGCCAACTCGCGCACGATGCGATAGATCGCCGGCGCTTCTACTTCGGTAATGGGCACAGCACGCATCGCGCGCAGTGCCAGCTTGGCGCTGTTGAAGTAGACGTAGGCATTCATTCCCACGGCAAAGACGATTGACCCCAACAAGATGGTCGAGTTGCCGAACAACGATCCGACGAACACGATCAGGGCGGACATTCCGACCAATAGCCCGAAAGTCTTGGCTCCGTTTGCGTAGCCGTGCACAGCGCTCACCTCTTACCCGTCCGAGCTCACAGCTCGCCTGAAACCTATCGGTGTTTCAACCGACTTGCTCAGTCAACGAAGGGCAGTGGTGTGCAGGTTCCCCAGGCAACAGCAGGATCCGCTATGCGTCAGCCAACTCGTTCCACGGTGTAGTCGATAAGCCGTACGAGTGCCTCGTTTGCGGGACCCTGCGGCAACTCCGCGAGCTGTGCCCGCGCTGCAACCACGTATTCGCCCAACTTTGCCTTTGCCTTGGCCATACCGGGGGAACGATCGAGCAATGCGAGAGCCTCTTCAACGTCGGCATCCTCGGTGACGGGCCCGGCGAGCAGTTCACGTAGGCGATCGGCGTCAGCGCCTTCCTCCTGGAATGCGTAGAGCACGGGGAGCGTGTGGACACCCTCTCGAAGGTCCGTACCTGGCGTTTTACCCGACTGCTCAGCGACGGAGGAAATGTCGATGATGTCATCCGCGATCTGGAATGCAACGCCGACCGCGTCACCCAAACGCTCGAGTCGTTCGATGTGGGCCGCGTCGAAACCGGAGAACGTGCCACCGAATCGACCAGCTGCGGCGATCAGCGAACCGGTCTTCTCCCACACGACCTTGAGGTAGTGCTCGATCGAATCTTGTTCTTGACGGGCACCGATCGTTTCACGCATCTGGCCTGTGACCAGCTCCGCGAATGTCTCGGCGATGATGCGGACGGCTTCGGGGCCGAGAGTCGAGACCAACCGTGACGCGTGAGCGAACAAGTAGTCACCGGCCAGGATGGCGACGCTGTTACCCCAGCGTGCGTTGGCACTCGGAGCGCCGCGTCGCATGGACGCCTCGTCCATGACGTCGTCGTGATAGAGCGTCGCGAGGTGCACGAGTTCTGTGACGGTGGCTGCGGTGATGATGGACGGATCAGTCGGATTGGGTCCGAGCTGTGCCGTCAGGATCGTGAACATCGGACGGAAACGCTTCCCGCCGGCGCGCGCGAGATGCAGCGCGGCTTCGGTGAGGAAGTCCTCCCCGTCGGACAGCTCGCTGACCAACAATTCTTCGACATCGGAGAGTCCACTACGAACTACTGCAGCAAGCTCGTCGTTGCCCAAGTCGATTCCTGCAACGACGGTGCTCACTGCTGTTGCGTCGGCAGCAGTCTTTTCGGTGCTCACGATGTCAGTACCCATTCCTGTCGTCAGTGACGGCTCGGTTCCCACGGTAGTGAACCTAGCGCCTCGCTCACCGGACGGCCTCGCCACGGTCGTGAACATGAGCCTGGGAAGATGTGAGTGTGTCCGGAGAAGAGCAGTCCCCCGCCGTGAATCCGCAGCCGACCGAAACCGACATTGTGATCATCGGTGCTGGTCCAGCGGGTTCTTCGGCCGCAGCCTGGGCCGCACGCAGTGGCCGCGACGTAGTTCTCGTCGACGCTGCCGTGTTCCCCCGAGACAAGACATGTGGTGATGGACTCACTCCGCGCGCCGTCGCCGAACTCGATCAACTAGGCCTGGGTGAGTGGGTTAGATCACATACGACCAACCGTGGACTCCGTCTGTCGGGTTTCGGTCAGGAACTGGAATTGGAATGGCCGGGGACATCGTTCCCGTCGATCGGGAGCGCTGTCCCCCGCACCGAAATGGATGACAGGATCCGCCGGTGCGCGATCGAATCAGGTGCGGTGATGATCGAGGGCACCAAGGCCGTCGACGTCGAACTCAGCGGCGATCGGGTGACCGGGGTCGTCCTGTCAGGCCCCTCGGGCAACAGCACTCTGCGCTGCCGAACCTTGATCGTCGCCGACGGCGTTCGCTCGACCCTCGGCAAGAAGCTGGGGCGCGAATGGCATCGGGAGACCGCGTACGGCGTTGCGGCCCGTGCGTACGTCGGAACGCCCCGTAGCGCGGACCCGTGGATCACCTCGCATCTGGAACTCCGCGACGGAGCCGGCACGATCCAAGCGGGTTACGGCTGGATTTTCCCGCTGGGGACAGGCGAGGTGAACATCGGCGTCGGCACCTTGGCGACAGCCAAGCGACCGGCCTCCGGAGCGCTCCGTCCACTCCTCGATCTGTATACGGAACAGCGCCGCAGCGAATGGTCCTGGAACAGTGAAATCCATTCCGTCGCTTCAGCTTTACTGCCCATGGGCGGTGCGGTTTCGAACATCGCCGGACGCAACTGGGCGATCATCGGCGACGCCGCGGCCTGTGTGAATCCACTCAACGGTGAGGGCATCGACTACGCCCTCGAAGGCGGACGGTTGATAGTCGAACACCTCGGCGCCGACGATCTGACCGAGCTGTGGCCGAGCGTCCTTCGAGAGCATTACGGGCAGGCATTCTCGGTGGCGCGTCGCCTTGCCGGACTGCTCACCGTCCCGCAGTTCCTACCGGCGTCCGGACCCATCGCGATGCGCTCGAAGGCTCTGATGACCATCGCGGTGCGGGTGATGGGAAACCTCGTCACCGATGCCGACGCCGACCTGACGGCGCGGGCATGGCGGGCGTCGGGAGCCGCGTCCCGAAGGATCGACTCCCGACCACTCTTCGGCTGACTACCGCGTTGCGTAATGCAGCGCTACGACGCCACCGGTGAGGTTGCGCCATTTGACGTTCTTCCAGCCGGCAGCCTCGATCTTGCGGGCCAGTTCTTCCTGCGTCGGCCAGGCCCGAATGGATTCGGCGAGGTAGACGTAGGCGTCCGGGTTGCTGCTCACGGCGCGGGCGACCTGCGGGAGCGCCTTCATCAGGTATTCCATGTAGACCGTGCGGAACGGGCTGAACACGGGGGTCGAGAACTCGCTGACAACGAGGCGTCCGCCTGGTTTGGTGACGCGGGCGATCTCGCGCAGGCCGGCCTCGAAGTCGGAGACGTTGCGCAGGCCGAAGGAAATAGTCGCGGCGTCGAACACGTCGTCGGCGTAAGGAAGGTTCATGGCGTCGCCCGCCACCATCGGCACGTTGCGTGCGCGTCCGGCCTTCAGCATGCCCTTGGAGAAGTCGGTGGCGACACACCAAGCTCCGGATCGTCCCAGTTCGACTGTCGAGACTCCGGTACCGGCCGCGAGGTCGAGTACCTTTTCGCCCGGCTTCAGGTCCAGAGCCTCGCGGGTGGCTTTGCGCCACCCTTTGTCCTGGCCGAAGGACAGCACGGTGTTGGTGAGGTCGTATCGCTCCGCGACGTCATCGAACATCGACGCGACTTCGCGCGGCTGTTTGTCGAGAGTTGCCCGGGTTCCGTGTGTAGTGGCCACACCGGAAACGCTACCAACCCTCAGGTTGCGAAGGTGTTCAGGCTGCTCGGGCACTCGTGCGCCACCCCTGACCCGCCACATCTTCGTAGTGGCGCAGCAGCTCGTCACAGATGGCGGGCCAGGTTCGGTGCAACACCGAACGCCGGGCAGCGGTGCCGAGTGCTGCTCGTAGATCCTGCTGACGCAACGCGTCGACCGCGCCTGGAAGCAGGTCGGTAAACCTCCCGACCGGGAGCAGATAGCCGTTGCGGCAATGCGAGATCAGATCCCGTGGGCCACCGGCATCAGGCCCGATGACGGGCACGCCGCTCGCGAGGGCTTCCTGCACCGCTTGGCAGAAGGTCTCGTGTTCGCCGGGATGCACAAATACGTCCAGGCTCGCATAGGCGTCGGCCAAGGCAGTCCCGTCGAGCTGCCCGGTGAAGATCGCGTCTGGCATCAACGTGCGCAAGCGGTCTCGGTCCGGCCCGTCGCCGACAACAACGAGTTGCAAACTCCGATCTCCGGCCAACGCAGCCAGCCGTTCGACGTGCTTCTCGGGCGCCAGCCGTCCGACAAATCCGATAACCAGACGGTCTGCGTCGCCGATCCAGGTCCGGCGCAGTTCCGCGCTACGACGCGACGGTACAAATCGTTGGGCGTCGACGCCCCGGGCCCACTTGTGGACGCGAGGAATGCCGTGTTTTGCGAGGGCGTCGACAGCCGCGGTCGACGGCGCCAGGGTCCGGTTGCAGCTCTTGTGTATTCGCCGGGTCCACGCCCACGCGGCCCGACTGGCGATGCCGAGTCCGTAGCTTTCTGCGAAGCCCGCGACGTCGGTCTGGTAGACCGCGACGGTGGACACCTGGAGACGTTGGGCAATGCCCACTCCCCCGGCTCCCAGCAGGAAGGGCGACGCGAGGTGTATGACGTCCGGCGCAAATTCACGGACCGCCGAAACCAGCCGTGGCCCCGGCAATCCGACCGGCAGCGAACTGACTTTGGGCACCATGACGGCAGGCACTCGAATAACCTGTACGCCTTCGTGTTCGGTTGGCGCGGATGGTTCTGAGCCAACGGTGTCGGGCGCGATGACCAGGGCGTCGTGGCCGGCCCGGTCGAGGTGTTCGAGCACGCGCAGTACCGAGTTGGTGACGCCGTTCATGTTGGGCAGGAAGGACTCCGCAACGATGGCTACTCTCACACCGATTACGGTGACAGGACCGGGAAAAGTCCACGCCGTGTTCGTGTGAAGAGCAAGCTAATTCGAGGTGTCGGGCTTCGGAATACGGGTCGCGCTTTCTCGTTTGCGGAGGTACCAGATCATCGGTCCCACCAGCAGCCACGTCACGACGATGACCGATCCGGCGGGGATCAGGGCGACGGAAGCATTACGTCCGGCTACTCGCACCAGGTCGGGGTCACTCTTCGCGTACTCGACCTCGATGCGCTGTCCCACAGTCAGATTGGTGGGATAGAGAACTCCGAGTGGCGGGTTTCGGTTTGCACCGTCGGGGGTGACGAAGCTGATTGCGGAACGTAGAGAACCGGCCGAGAGCACCTCGGCAGTTGCCGTACCCATGTCGGCTTCGATGGTCCGGTCGTTGCGCCACGCGCCGAGGACAAGTACGACCGCGAGAACCGAGATACCGATCGCAACAACCAGAATTCCGATGCGGAAACGACGGAGAACAGCTTCTGTCACAGCTGCGCTCGCACGGATGCATGAAGCTCGCGCAGGCCACTGCGGTCGGTCGGCACTTCGAGAACTCGGATACCGCCGGCGGGTTGCGCCAACGCCGCCGCAAGTCCGTCGACGCCCACGGCTGTATGCGGAACCCGGTAGGCCGCACACAGTGCCGCCAGATCCATACCGTGAGGCGTTCCGAAAACTCGCTCGAAAACGCCGGCGTACTGCGGGTCACCCTGTTCGAGCAGTTCGAAGATGCCGCCGCCGTCATCGTTGGCGACCACGATCGTGAGGTCCCGCGGCCTCGGCTCGCCCGTACCGATCAGGAGGCCGGATGCATCGTGGAGGAACGTGAGGTCGCCCATCAGCGCGACGGTGCGTCCCTCGTCGTACGCCAGCGCAGCTCCGACGGCCGCGGAGACTGTGCCGTCGATGCCGGCGACACCGCGGTTGGAGAGGACACGAACCGTCGGCTTGGGGTAACTCACGAGAGCTGCGTCCCGAACCGGGTTGGAGGCGCCGAGCAACAACTGGTCACCGTCCGTGAGCACGCCCATCACCGCAGCGGCAACGTGCAGCCCCGTCGCCTTGGGATGTGCGTCGAGTTGCTTACGAACAGCGGCGTCGGCGTGATCGGTCAACGAAACGCATCGCTTGATCCACGCGGGGTCGGGGGTTCCGCTGACAACCGCTCGAGTTCCGGTCGCGAGCACGTTGCCGGAGACGTCGGGCCAGCGCGGGCCGGTGGTCAGTGCGTACACGTCGACGCTCGGATCTGCCAGCACTTTGGACACCTGACGGTGCAGGGTGGGGCGGCCGGTGATGATGGCCTGCCTCGGCTTGAGCTGGGACAGCGCGAGCGGGTGGAGAGGAATTCCGTGCATCGGCGCGGTGGGTTCGGCGACGGTCGGCAGTCCCGCAAGTTCCGGGCGCAGCGCGCTTCCGTGTCCGGAGATGACGACGGTATCGGCGGTGAGATCCAGGTCGACGGGAACGTCGAGCGTCGCGTTCTGCGTGGTAGTCCAGGCTGCTCCGCCGGGGCGGCCTTCCGGAACGGGGCCTTGCCGGTGAACGTCCGGGACCAGCGGCTCGCGCAGCGGTATGTCGAAGTGAACGGGTCCGGCGTTGCCGGAGCGAGTGCCACGCGCAGCAGCGAGGACCCGGCATACTGCCGAGCGCCACTGGCTGTTCTGTGTTGAATCGTCTTCTGCCAAACCGAGACTGATTGTCGCGCGCACCTGGCTGCCGAACAATCCGAGCTGCTCGACGGTCTGGTTGGCTCCGGTTCCGAGCATTTCGTACGGCCGATTGGCGCTCAGGACCACCACGGGGACTCGGGCGTAGTTCGCTTCGAGCACCGCCGGTCCGAGGTTGGCAACAGCTGTACCGGAGGTCATGACAATGGGCACCGGACGCTTGCCGGCGATCGCCAAGCCGAGCGCCAGGAAGCCTGCCGTCCGCTCGTCGATCCGCATATGCAGACGCAGCCGTCCCTCGAGGTCTGCGGCCTGCAGAGCAAATGCAAGAGGTGCGTTGCGAGAGCCTGGACAGAGCACGACTTCACGCACGCCACCGCGGACCAGTTCGTCGACGACGGCTGTGGCTTGTGCTGTGGACGGATTCACGCTTCAAGAGTGTCAGATGTGGGAGCGTGCGCGTCTGAGGGGGCACGATGTGTGAGTGCGCACACTCTTCGATCCTGCCGATACCGAACCCCGCCGGTTCTACCAGCTACTCACGGCATCGGTTGTCCCGCGGCCCATCGCGTGGGTGTCGACGCTCTCGTCGGACGGCGTCGGCAATCTGGCTCCCTACAGCTTCTTCACTGTGGCGAGCTCTACCCCGCCGATCGTGCAGTTCACCTCGGTGGGCCGTAAGGACAGTCTGCGCAATATCGAGGCGACCGGCGAATTCGTGATCAATCTGGCGACGGCGTCGCTGCAGGATGCCGTCAACGACAGTTCGGCGTTCTACGACGCTGATGCCGATGAATTTCTCGAACTCGACATCAAGAATGAACCGAGTGAGCGGGTACGTCCGGTTCGGGTAGCAGATTCCCCGATTGCGATCGAATGCACGCTTCACCAGGTGATCGAGGTGGGCAATTCGTTTGTGGTGATGGGGAATGTCGTCGCGGTTGTGGTGAAATCGGAAGCGCTCGGCGACGATGGTCTGCCCGATTTCGGCGCGTTGGCGCCGATGAGCCGTTTGGGTCGGGCCGAGTGGGGTCTACCGCCCGAGGTGATCGTCAAGGAGCGCCCCCGGACTCCCCGAACCACCTAACGTAAGTTAGGGTTGCCTGACCTATTGTCTTTGATCGGGGTACCCAGCCATGGCCAAGCGCTCGAAATTCGTGAAACCTGCGACCCGCAGTGTCGCGACTGCAGAAGTCGTGGCAAACAAACGAATCAGCCCCAGCTTCATCCGAATCACGATCGCCGGCGACGAACTCTCCACCATCACGCCCATGGGTGCCGATCAGTGGTTCCGCATCTTCATCCCCCAGGCCGGTCACGGCGAGATTCCTCAGTCCCGTCACGGCGAACTGCGACTACCGAGTGCGGCAAGTGCTCTTTGGTACGCCCAGTACCTCCGCATCCCCAAGGACGTCCGGCCAATTCTTCGCGCCTATACGGTCCGCGCCTATCGAGCCGCCGGCGCGGGACTTTTCGGAGAAACTCCCGAAATCGACATCGATTTTGCATTCCACGGCGATATCGGGCCGGCCTCGGCCTGGGCTGAGAATGCCGCGTCCGGCGACAAGGTCGGTGTCCTGGACGAGGGACTCATCTACAACCCCGGGCCCGACGCCACCTGGCAACTGCTGGTCGGCGATGAGAGCGCACTGCCCGCGATCCTCGGAATCCTCGATTCCGCCCCCACCGATCTGCGCGCCGAGGTCTTCATCGAGATTCCGCACGTCGACGACAAGCAAGAACATCCTGAACTAGCAGGCGTCAACGTCCACTGGCTCGTCCGCGAAAACCCACAGGCCAAGCCTGGCACGCTCGCGCTCGAGACAGTCCGAGCAGCCGAGCTGCCAACGGGGCCGTCGTACACCTTCGTAGGTGGCGAGCAGGCCCTGACAACCGGACTACGACGCCACCTCGTCAACGACCGTAACTTTGCGAAACAAGACATCTCATTCACGGGCTTCTGGCGCGTCGGCCACGCGGCCAACTGAGAACGGCCGGGGAGTCGAAACTCCCCGGCCGCTCTTGTCTTGCGAAAAACTTAGGCAGCGTGCTTCTGGATCAGATCACCCAGACGCGGCAGAGCTGCCGTCACGTGCTTCTTGGCCGAGCCACGCAGCTTGGAGTACGTCGACTTGATGACTGCCTTGTCGCTGCCGTCGATACGCTCGTCCGTCACCTCGAGGAGGGAGTCGGCAACGGCGTCTCCGCGAGCGGTGATGAACTCGGCGAAGCTGGCGTCGCCCGAAGCGGAGAATTCCTGCCAGTACGGCTCGAGCTTTGCCACGAAGGCCGGCAGAAGCGCGGTGACGGCGTCCGGCACGATGGATGCCTTCACCTTCTTGACTGCGCCGTAGCCACCCTTGAGAACTAGCCCTGAGGCCCCCGACTTATCCGAAACCTCTGCGTCGATCAAGGTCTGCACGTCCGCGACGACCGCGGGAACCCGTGATTCCTGGAGCAGTGTTTCGTTCAGAGCTACAACCACTTTCGATCCCTTCATTCTGCACTGATGTTCATCAGGTCGGGCCCGAGACTATACGAAATCGAACTCGCCGCGATTACCGAGTATCCGATGGCACCGGCGAACTCTGTCGAGCCACCAACTGCGGCGATCCGGTGTCGCGGCCAACGCCTCGAGCAGTGCCGGATCAGGCTCGACCACACCTACAGGCAAAGCACCCTCGATTGCTTTTCCGGTAACCGCGACATCCCGGACGAACAAACCGCCGGTGCCGAGTCCACACGCAAAAGGCAAGTCCGACAAAGCCGCCGCCGCAGCCAACCCTGCAGACATCCCGACAGCCGTGTCGAGTGCACTGGAAACCACTACCGGCACTCCGTACTCAGCTAACTGCGCCGAGAGCGCCACCACGGCCCGCATACCGCCCAGCGGGGGCACCTTCACCACTGCCACGTCGGCTCCCCCGGCGCGCACCACCCGCAGCGGATCTTCGGCGCGCCTGATGCTCTCGTCCGCAGCGATCCGCACGCCGGTTCCCGCAGCACGGACCCGAACCAACTCTTCGACGCTCGCGCACGGCTGCTCCGCATATTCGAGGTCACCGTCTTCGGTCAACGCTCGCAGAGCCGCGACAGCCTCGTCGACGTTCCAGCCACCGTTGGCGTCGACGCGCACGTTCGGGATGTGAC
Organism: Rhodococcus sp. OK302; assembly: GCF_002245895.1. Classification (NCBI taxonomy): domain Bacteria; kingdom Bacillati; phylum Actinomycetota; class Actinomycetes; order Mycobacteriales; family Nocardiaceae; genus Rhodococcus; species Rhodococcus sp. OK302. The sequence continues at coordinate 2,484,849 of NZ_NPJZ01000001.1, read as the reverse complement.
GACGAACCGCATTGACTCGCGCCACGTCGTCGGCCAAGGACTGCCCTTTTTCCGCGACCTTGATCTTGGCCGTGAGAGAGCCGGGAAAACGTTCCAGAAGTTCCGGCACCGCCGACGCGTCGATCGCGGGAACCGTCGCATTGACCGGAACCGCTGTGCGGAGCGACGGCGGCGGACCCAGCCACGCCGCCTCGATCCCCGCGCGAAGCCACTGCGACGCCTCTTCGTCGTTGTACTCGACAAACGGCGCAAACTCGCCCCACCCGGCCGGACCACGAAGAAGCAACGCCTCACGCGTCGTAATTCCCCGGAAGCGCACGCGCAGGGGCAGAGAAACTACGAGGGCATCAGCGATCAGATCGTCGTACGACGGAAACACGTCAGGGTTGCCCGGGAAGCAGAGCGATCATGAGCGCCTCACCGTCAGCGAGGAGCTTTCCGTCGAGGTCGGTCAGGCGCGCGCTGACAAAGGTCTTGCGACCCTCGAACCGATCCACTTTTCCTTCGATCACCAGTTCCGTGTTCAGCGGCGTGATGGCCCGGTAGTTGATGTGGAGATAGCCGGTACGGGACATCGGACGGCCGCCCGCGTGAACGACCATTCCGAAGATGTCGTCGAACAGCAGCGGCAAGGTTCCGCCGTGAGCGGCACCATTGCCTCCCAGGTGGTAGCGACGGAACATACCGGTGCTGCGCACAACTCCGTCGTCGAATTTCTCGACCATCCACGGAAGCATGAGGAGGCTTCCGCGGCCCGGAAGATGAATGTTCGATCCGGCGGGCGATCGACCTTCCGGTACCTCGAACGGCGCCAGACGATCTGCCAATTCCTCGGCCTTGACGACGATCTCGCTGAGAACGTCGTCGGGCACGTTCGTGGACACTGCAAGGTCCTGCAACCGGCGCATCGCTTCGACGAAACGACCGAAGTCCGGACCTGCCGGAGTCTGACGAAACACGGGAAACCCGCCGCGCGTTTCCTCGTCTGCCACGATCTCCGTACCGTCTGCGGTGTGTTCGCTCATGACCTGCACGTTAGCGCGCCCGAGAACATGTTCTACTCCAGGTATCCGTTTGAGTCAGCGTGTCTACATCTATGGTTGCTGAAGTGACCTTCAACCCGCAGCTCTGGCGCCCCGTTCCCGGATTCGAGAATCTCACCGACATCACGTACCACCGGCACGTCAGTCAAGGCACAGTTCGTGTCGCCTTCGACCGTCCGGAGGTACGAAATGCCTTCCGTCCGCACACCGTCGACGAGCTGTACCGAGCACTCGATCACGCCCGCATGACGTCCGACGTCGGCGCAGTGCTGCTCACCGGCAACGGCCCCAGTGAGAAGGACGGCGGCTGGGCCTTCTGCTCCGGCGGCGACCAGCGCATCCGTGGCCGCAGCGGCTACCAGTATGCGGAAGGTGACACGGCGGATACCGTTGACAAGGCTCGCGCCGGTCGCCTCCATATCCTCGAGGTCCAGCGTCTGATCCGCTTCATGCCGAAGGTCGTCATCTGCCTCGTCAACGGTTGGGCCGCCGGCGGTGGCCACAGCCTCCACGTCGTCTGCGATCTCACTCTCGCGAGCCGTGAACACGCACGCTTCAAGCAGACCGACGCCGACGTCGGAAGCTTCGACGGCGGCTACGGCAGCGCCTACCTCGCGAAGATGACCGGACAGAAGTTCGCTCGCGAGATCTTCTTCCTCGGCGAGACGTACACCGCTGAAGAGATGCATCGGATGGGCGCCGTCAACAAGGTCGTCGACCACGCTGAACTCGAGAACGTCGCCATCGAGTGGGCCGGCAAGATCAACGGCAAGTCGCCGCAGGCCCAGCGCATGCTCAAGTACGCCTTCAACCTGCAGGACGACGGCCTGGTCGGTCAGCAGCTGTTTGCCGGTGAGGCAACACGTTTGGCGTACATGACGGACGAAGCTGTGGAGGGCCGCGATTCGTTCCTCGAAAAGCGTGATCCCGACTGGACCCCCTACCCCTGGTATTTCTGAGAATTACAGGAGACTCTTCATGGAGATTCTGAGCAGCCGGACGATACTGCGCCCCGCGGACTACGAGCTGACCCTGAGCTTCTACCGCGACACTCTCGGCTTGGCGATTGCCCGCGAATACCCTGGTGGCACGGTCTTTTTCGTCGGGCAAGGTTTGGTCGAGGTCGCGGCGCACGGCGGCACCGGCAGCGGCGGGTTCCGCGGCGCGATCTGGATGCAGGTCCGCGACCTCACTGCAGCCCAGGCCGAATTGGTCCTCGCCGGCGTCAAGATTGCCCGCGAGGCCCGCCAGGAACCATGGGGTCTGCATGAGATGTGGATCGCCGACCCCGACGGAACACCGATCGTCATGGTTCAGATTCCGGAGGATCATCCGATCCGCCGCGATTCTCGACCGCCGGCTCAGTAGCTCTGGCTTCACAGATGTCCGAATGCCCGCCACGGATCCCGTGGCGGGCATTCGCATGCCCAGTGTCCGAACCGCCGAATGTGCCTTTCCGACATGCGCGATGGCAACGTGAGACGCGCCACAGCAATTGCCGTCGGTGCGTCTGAACACGCCCTCAACTGCAGTGCTGCAGCGCAAGTGCCCTGCGTCGACTGTGATGCTGTCCGGATGCCGGTTGTTCGCTGTACTTTTACGCGTTCGATACGCACAATTCACGTTGTGACCGCAGAGCTCGTAATCCTCCTGGTGGTAGTTGTCACCGCCCTCGCGTTCGATTTCACGAACGGTTTTCACGACACAGGCAATGCAATGGCCACATCCATTGCCACCGGCGCACTCAAACCGAAGGTCGCGGTCACACTCTCCGCCATTCTCAATTTGGTCGGCGCCTTCCTCTCCGTCGAGGTTGCAGCGACTGTCGCGAAAGGCGTCGTCAATCTCAACACCGTCAGTGGGCAAGACCTACTGCTGATCGTTTTTGCCGGCCTCGTGGGCGGCATCATCTGGAACCTCGCGACGTGGCTGCTCGGCTTGCCGTCGAGCTCCTCACACGCTCTGTTCGGCGGATTGATCGGTGCGGCAATCGCTTCCATCGGCATGGGTGGAGTCGAATGGGGTGGCGTCGCCACCAAGGTCATCTTCCCGGCACTCCTCGCGCCTGTTGTCGCAGCGCTGGTCGCCGGTGTCGGCACCAAACTCGTGTACCGCATCACGGCCTCCGTCAAAGAAGACGAGCGTGAGCGCGGATTCCGTTTCGGCCAGGTCGGCACCGCCTCACTGATCTCACTTGCGCACGGCACCAATGACGCCCAGAAGACGATGGGCGTCATTTTCTTGGCCCTGGTCGCCCACGGGTCCATCACCGCAGATGCGGAGATGCCTTTCTGGGTGAAGTTCACCTGCGCCGTAGCCATTGCACTGGGCACCTATCTCGGCGGCTGGCGCATCATCCGCACACTGGGCAAGGGCCTGGTCGAGATCGCGGCGCCGCAGGGACTCGCAGCTGAAGCGTCGTCCGCTGCCATCATTTTGACGTCCAGCCACCTCGGACTCCCCCTCTCCACGACCCACGTCGCCACCGGTTCCATCCTCGGCACCGGATTGGGCCGCAAGGGCGCCGAAGTCCGTTGGGGCGTCGCGGGCCGGATGGGCGCAGCTTGGTTGATCACGCTCCCGTCGGCGGCCATCGTCGGCGCAATCTGCTGGGCACTCGCGCACTACATCGGCGGCCTTACCGGCGTGCTGATCGTCTTCGCCGCGTTGATCGCCTTCGCCGTGTTCATGTACCTGCGTTCGCGTAAAGAACCCGTAGACGCCGCCAACGTGACGGCGGAATGGGACGAGAATCAGTCCGTCACCGTCGCAGATCCCGAACCGTCCCCCGAGACCACCCACAACTCCTGAAAGGGGTAGACGAGAATGCACCTCATCACCGATACCCTCAGTTCGCTCTGGCAGGTAGTTGCCGTCGGACTACTCTTCGGAGCCGGATTGCCCGCGATCTTCGCGTTCGGCCTCAAATCCCTGAGCTTGCAGAACGCCGACGGCACCGACGGACCGAGCCCACTCGGCCGAGTTGGCGCTTACCTGTGCTTCGCTGTTGTTCTCATCACGATCTTCGCTGGAATCCTGCTGCTGATGAAAAACTTCTTGGCCAGTACGTTCGGGATCAACGTCTTCTGAGTTGGGCATCGCTGTATACCCACTCCACTACCGAAACGAAAATGAGGCCGAGGATTTGAGCAAGTATTCATTGCGCACCGTGCTCGACTGGCTGCGGGCGGGATACCCCGAAGGAATCCCGGACAAAGATCATTTTGCGCTGCTCGCCGTCTTGCGTCGACGCCTGACCGACGAAGAAATCGAACAGGTCGTCTCCCTGTCCATCGAGTCCGCGCACGAAGTTCCGAACCGGCACGTCGACTACGACAGCATCCGGGCGATCATTGCGGGAATCCTGAACGAGGAGTCGTCCGAAGAGGACGTCGACCGTGTGACCGCGCGTCTTCGCGCAGGCGGGTGGCCCGTCACCGAGGACAACGTCAGCAGCGAAGTTCGAGATGTGAGCTGACACCATGGCCCTTCCGCCCTTCCTCACCTCGATAGTCGGTTGGTTGCGGGCCGGTTATCCCAATGGTGTTCCCGAACAGGACTACATTCCGCTGTTCGCTTTGCTGACGCGTCGACTCTCCGAAATCGAGGTCGACGCCGTCGCCGACGCGTTGATCGAGGATGGCGATCTCCCGATCGAGAAAACCGATATCCAGGTGCTGATCACCAAGATCACCAACGAGATGCCTCTGGAAACCGATGTCGACCGGGTTCGGAGCCATCTCGCGGTGGGCGGTTGGCCGTTGGCCGAACCGGACGACCGACGGTGAATACCCTTCGGACGCTGCCGGTTCCGCAGGGCGAAGCTGTCCTCGGACTGATGCCGCGGATCGCGCAAATTCTCGATGGCAACTACGATGCCGTACTCCCCGTCCCGGCCGCGGATATCCGCGAAACCGCCAGGCTCACCGATGCGTTGCATCCGAACGAGGCCATCGAAGATGGTATCTCGTTGGTAGTAGCGACTTCTGGCACCACGGGCACTCCGAAGGGCGCAATGCTGCGCGCCGACGCGTTGCGAGCCAGCGGCGAGGCCACCCACGAACGCCTGGGCGGCCCCGGATCCTGGCTGCTGGTCTTGCCCCCTCATCACATAGCCGGGATGCAGGTGTTGCTCCGCAGCGCGCTTGCCGAAACCGAACCTGTGATTGTCGACGTCAGTGAAGGCTTTTCTCCCGCAACACTTTCCGTCGCCATTGCGTCGATGAGCGGACCGCGCCGGTACACGTCGTTGGTACCCACCCAGTTGGTCAAGGCACTCGGCAATCCCGGCGCCGTCGAAGCCCTCGCTTCTCTCGACGCAGTCCTGTTGGGCGGCGCCGCAACTCCGGCACCGGTTCTCGAGCAGGCTACTGCTGCGGGCATCACCGTCGTGCGCACCTACGGCATGAGCGAGACCGCCGGGGGTTGTGTGTACGACGGAATCCCGTTGGCCGGAGCAAGAATCCGCATCGACGACGGCCGGGTGTTGCTCGGCGGACCAATGCTGGCGTCGGGATACCGCGGGCTTCCCGACCATCCCGCTTTTACCGAGCCTGGCTGGTTCCGCACCGACGACGCCGGATCGGTAATCGACGGTATCCTGCGCATCAGCGGGCGCCTCGACGAAGCGATCTCGACCGGTGGCCTGACCGTCGTACCGCAGGTGGTCGAGGCTGCACTGATCGACCATCCTTCAGTACGGGAGTGCGCTGTCATCGGTGTCAGCGATCCCCGTCTCGGGCAGCGGGTTGTGGCCGTCGTCGTGCCCGAGGGAGCACTGCCCACGCTCGACGAACTGCGGTCACATGCTCAGCGCACTGTCGATGCGACGGCCGCGCCCCGCGAACTCTTCATCGTGGATGCACTCCCCCTGCGCGGGCCCGGCAAGGTAGACCGCGCGGCATTGGTGGCTCGCTTCAGTTAGACGGAATTGTGCGAACCGAGACTTCCACTACGGATCGCACTGTCATTCATACAGAGGACTGTTCAGCACTACACCCCTGCGTTAATCTTCAAATCGTAAAGACCCTCCGGAAAACATGAGCCTGTCCATATCCGAGAAGGCCTGGTAGTAATCTTTTTCTACACTCAATAAAGATACTTCAGCTAACTATCTTCTCATTGGAACTGTCGGACGAAATCTTGGACAAAGACGCATCGCCGTACTTCGAATAGGTGAAACGATCATGAGCGCACTCCTCGAACTGCACAATCTCGCAACCCAACATCTCTCTACTGTGAACGTTTCGGAATCGACCGAATTCCTTGCCAAACGGGGCCCCAAGGTTTCCGGAAAATCAGGGTTCGGCGGGTGGATCCTCGTGATCGCGATCGTCGGCGGCATTGTCGGTGCCGTTCGGTGGGCACGAGATCGCAGTAGATGGGAGCAAGTCAAGAAAAATCTTTTGAATCGCTCGGGATCGACGCCTCCCCCGATCGCTCCTCCACCAGGTGCGCAGCAGTACCCGAATAGCCAGCAGTACCCCAGTGGCCAGCTGTTCCCAGGCTCACCACCACCGCCACCGCCGGCACCCTATCCAACTGAGTATCCCGACAAACCTCACTATCCCAATAACCCCAACGGACCTTACTGATACACGACATCCACCCAATTCCAGGAGGCAGAGTTCCGATGGTCGCCACTCACAAACTCTCGAATTCGCACATCACCGTCAGCGGCCGACTCAGCGCTGACCGCTTGGCCGAGTTGGCGCATTACGTCGCCGAGAATGCCGGAAGCACCGCAAAAATCAGGTTCGAAGGAAGCCAAGCCGGCACCATCAGCTACTCAATTCGGTCATGGGTGGGCGCTAGCATGATGACCTTCGACGTCCACATAACAAATCAAGGCGACTGTTCAAGCGCAAAAAGCAAGATCGACATGTTCAAGACAACCCAGCAAACAATGTTCTTCATTCCGGTCACCCCGAAACAATTGCTGGGCTACAGCATGTACAAAAGGTTTATGGAAGGTCTCGCTCTCGCGGTCCGCGCCGAGGATCCCAACGCCGATGTGCAGATCATCGAGCAACCTCAATTTGTATGAGCTCGTGAAACAGCGGTGGGTCGGACGTGCGGAACAGCAGTCCACACGTCCGACCCACCGGCGCAGAAGTTGATCGATCTACCCGTTACTCTTCTTCGGAAAGGTCCGGGCCTTGTGCCAGGTAGGCGCGTTGCACAGCATCGATGTCGGCGCCGATTTCCGCCGCGGTGCCTTCCAGCATCACCTTGCCGCGGCGCATGACGTACACCCGGTCCGCGACCTCGAGTACCTGCCGCACGTGCTGTTCCACCAGAAGCACTCCGAGATTGCGGCTGTCCGCTGCTTCCCGGACCACGGCGAGCAGTCGTTGCACGATCTGCGGCGCGAGGCCCAAGGACAGCTCGTCGGCCAACAGGAGCCTCGGCTCCCGGGCCAGAGCCCGGGCCAGCGTCAACATCTGCTGTTCACCACCCGACAGCAAGCCTGCCGGCCGCTTGAGCAGTGCCCGTAGCTCGGGGAAGATCTCACACGCGGCGTCGGCGGAAACGCCTGCGAGACGCAGATTTTCGGCCCCGGTCAGGCCCATGATCACGGACCGTTCCTCGGTGACGTAGCTCAGGCCGCGCCGTGCCAGAGTCGCCAGTGAAGAACGCTTCCCGGAACCGAGCACGGACAACTCGCCCGATATCGGGGCGAGTTCGCCCGAGACCGTGAGCATGGTGGTGGACTTGCCGGCGCCGTTCGCGCCGATGAGTGCCACCACCTCCCCGGCCTTCACTGTGATGTCGAGGTCGCGGCAGACCACCGCTCCGTCGTAACCTGCACTCAGGCCCCGACATTCGAGGACTACGTCGGACGCCACCGTCTTCTCGCTCGTGATGGTCATTGCGCTGCCTCCGTCGTCGTCTCTTTTTCGCTACCCAGATACGCTTCGCGAACGGCCTCGCTGGCAGTGATCTCTGCCGGCGTGCCGGCCGCGATCACGCGCCCGGCCTGGAGTACCACGATCTGATCGCAGGTGGACATGACCAGGCCCATGTCGTGTTCGATGAGGAGCACGCCGGCTCCTCGTTGCACGGCCAAGTGCCGGATGGCGACGGCTAGTTCGCGGCTTTCGGCGTCGTCCAGTCCGGCTGCCGGCTCGTCGAGCAGGATGACGGACGGAGCGGACGCGACTGCCCGGGCGATACCCACGAGTCGACGCCGGCCGTAGGACAGTTCGCCCGGCAATACATCGAGGTCGTTTTCCAGTTCGAAGTCTCGCACCACCCGTGAAGCGCTCGGGGAGAGCGGGTGACGGCCCGGACGGATCAGGTCGACAAGCCAGGTGCGCCAAGTGGATTCGTCGGCTCCGGCATGGATGTTTTCGCCGACCGTGATGTCCTCGAACAGTTCGAGCGACTGGAAGGACCGGCGCAGCCCGCCCTGGGACCGCCGTGCGGTTGACCAGCCGGTGATGTCGTTGTCCCCCAGCGTGAGCGCTCCCGCCGCCGGGCTGACAAATCCGGTGATCGCGTCGATCAGGGTGGTCTTACCGGCACCGTTGGGTCCGATCAAGCCCACTACCTGGCCGGGCGCGACATCAAGGTCGACGCCGTCGACAGCGGTGACGCCGCCGAATCGCACTGTCAATCCGCGCACCGTCAGCGGCACGGGGGTGACCGTACCGGTCGGCAATTCGTCGGAAAGCTCATAGCCACGCCCTGTGGAGCGCTTCCCCAGCTTGGCCAGCCCCGGAATCCGCCGGAGGCCTTGGGAGATCATGTCGGCGATGCCGTTCTGGTTCGTGAGCAGTGTGACGATGAGGATCACACCGCCGAGCAGAGCTGCCAGAGCAAAACCTGACAACACTCGGCTGAAGAGAGCCCCCGGCGCCATGAATGAGCCGATGACGCTACCCAATACGAACCCGAGACCACCGGTTACCGTCTGAACCACGGCGTTGATCGACGCGAACACGTTGAACTCGACATAGGTCACTGCGGTGTTGCGCAGACCGAGGAGAATGCCCGCCACCGCGGCCAATCCGGAGGCCAGCGCGAAAGCGTAAATCTTGACCGCAAAAACACTGATGCCGAGAGACGCTGCGGCCCGCTCGTTGGTGCGCACAGCAATGAGTCGTCGGCCGGTGCGCGAGCGCCGCAGATTCGCGACCATGAGACCGCAGACGACCAGCGCAATGAGGCACAGCAGTGCCCAGCGCTCGGGATACTTACTGGGTGTCACGTCCAGCCCGAGCAAGCTCAGGTGGCTGATCTTTACCGAACCCTCGAGCTTGTCGCCGGTGAAGGTCGGGTTGTTGAACACCATCTCCTGGATCGTGAATCCGAGCCCCAGGGTGACCACGGCAAGGTTCACCCCTCGTGTGCGCAATGCGGGTAGCGCGAACACCACACCGATCGCGATCACGGCAATCACGCTCACCACTGCTGCGGGTACCAGCGGCCAGCCGGCCTGGCCGACGAGGCGCGCGGCAAACAGCGCACCCAGACCGCCGACGGTGTACTGGGCGAGCGAGAGTTGGCCGGCAAAACCTGTCAGGACCACGATGGACAGCAGGAATACGGCAGCGGCCAGCGTCAGGGTCAGCGACCGCAGCCAGTCTCCGCCGGCCAGGATGATGCCGACGGCCACCAGAACTGCGAGTCCGACACCCGCCCAACGGATTTCGCCGGATCCGAGCTTGGGTAGCCGCTCGGATACATGGCTGCGCAACGGCAGCCCCTTGCCTCGTACGACCAGCACGACCAGGATCACCGCGAACGGCACGGCGCGGTTGACGCCGGTGAGCGTCTCCATTCCGAGCAGCTCGCGCAGATTGTCCTGGTACAGGACAACCAGGCTCTCGCCCACGCCGAGCAGCAATCCGCCGAGCAGGGTGAGCGGGAAGGAACGGAATCCGCCCAGAAGAGCTGCGGCAAGTGCCGAGACCGTCACGATCACGACAAAGGCCGACGGGGTGAGCCCGGTCAAGGGCGCCACCAGGATTCCGGCCGCACCGGCGAGCGCGCCGCCGATGGTCCAGGTGAGCGCAGCCAGGCGCTGCGGCGACCAGCCGAGCGCGGCTGCTGCTCGCTCGTTCTCGGCAGATGCGGTGATGGCCAAGCCCACCCGGGTGAACTTGGTCCAGGCCCAGAGCGCGGCAGTCGACGCCACCGCGATACCCAGCAGGATCATCCGATCCTGTTGCACCACAATGTCTCCCCAGTGGTACGCAGCGTCCGGCAGGAAGGTCTTCACACGGATCGCCGTGCTGCCGTAGTACTGCTGCACCCCGGCCTGCAAGATCACCATCAGGCCGAGAGTGGCGGCAAGCCGGACGATCGGCGCGGCATTTGTGAGCCACCGCAACACCAGCATCTGAAATGCCAGTCCGATCAGTCCGGCCACCACGACGGCTGCGATGGCAGCCGGAAGCAGACCCCAACCTTGGTCGTGCCGAAGAGTTTCCAGGCAGATATAGGCGCCGACCATGGCGATCGCACCTTGAGCGAAGTTCACCACCCCGGAGCCTCGATAAACCAGCACGATGCCCTGCGCCAGGAGCGCGTAGGCAGAGCCCGCTCCCAGGCCGAGAATCGCAAACTGTAAGAACTCAGTCATTCGTCAAAACTCCAGGGTGGGTCGGGTCAGTTGGCGCGAAGGTCGTACTGCGTCGGATCGGTGACAAATACGTCACCGTCGAACGTCATGCGGTACATCATCGAGTTCGAGACCCGCTGGAAGATTCCGAACGGCTCGACAGCACTCGGGGTCCAAGGCTTGATCAGACCGGCCATATCGAGATCCTTGGCGGACTCCAGTCCCTGAATGACGGTGTTTTTGTTGATGTCCTTCAGACTCGACGCAACCTCGCCGAACGCACGCACCGACAACCACGGGTACGTGGCGTCGCCATTGAGGTTTGCGCGCTCGAGCTCTTCCTTGCCGGACTTGTCCATGTCGGCCAGGAAGTCCTTGAGTCCGGGGAAGTCATCGGTGCTCGAGGACGGCGCCGGAGTCGGGCTGGTGAACGTCGAGGTCGTAGCGAAACTACCGAGGTCCTGCAGGTCTGCCTGCGAGAATCCTGCTGTACCCAGCGCGAAGACCAACTTCGATCCGAGCTGCTCGAACGCCTGAGAGATCGGGTTGGCGTCGGATGCGCCCAGCGCCAGGATCACTCCCTGTGCGCCGTTGCGCTCGGCTGCAGCGATGAACTGCGTGTAATCGGTCGCGCCCGCACCGACGGCGACGTCGTTGACGATCTCGGCGCCCTTCGCCTGCACGGCCGGCGTCAACAGTCCTACCAGCTGCGCGGTGACCGGCAGGTCGGGGCGCATCAGGGTGAGCTTGGTCTGGCCCTTGGCTACGAGCATGTCGATCATCCCGTAGAGGTTGAGCAGCGAGCCCGAGAACGGCGTGTACACGTTCGTGGAATAGAAGTCGGACATATTCACCGGGTTCAACCCGATGCGCGCGATACCGGCGTCCTGCAGGATCTTCGATACCGCTTCGGACGAGATCGGGGTGAAGTCCGCGAGCGTTGCGACGGCCCCCTCGGAGACCATCTTGTTGGCGCAGTCGACTTCGGTGTTCGGGTCGCCCTTGGAGTCACACTGGATCAGCTGGAGTGGGCGTCCGTTCACGCCGCCGCGCTCGTTGAATGCGTCGACCGACGCGACAGTGCCTGCGGCATAGGCGACGGAGCCGACTCCGGCTGCCTCGATGGGAATGATCTGACCGACCTTGATGGGAGCGCCGGTCGCGGCGTTCGGATTGTCGCCACCGGTGTCCCCGCTGCTGTCGCTGCAGCCTGATACAAGCAGGCCGAATGCTGCGAGGGCGGCTATTGCGGGTGTCATTCTCTTCAACTTCACGAACGCGTCCTTTGCGTGTTGATTGCTACGTCTCGGACGCCATGCCCTGGCCTGCTCCGACCGAGTTGCGATTTATCCACTCGCGTTCGGTCGCGGAACCGCCATGCCGTCCAACTTGGCAGCAGCGTATTTGAGCGCACGTCGGTTTGTGGCAGGTTTCACAAAATTTCCATTACGGGGCATAACGCAATGTTACGATTCGTCCTGATCAAGGCCACAAAACTGGCCCTTTCGGCCCATCCAACTGAATGGGATGCTCCTCACTGAAATTTCCGTGCAAGAGCCCGCAAGTTCCGTGCAAGGCATATGCAAGCGCACTCTGTCAGGCTTTACACCATGAACCACACAGCTTCGCCTTTTGCCATCGAAGCCGAGGGCCTGGTCAAGAAGTTCGGCGAGCACCGCGCCGTCGACGGCGTCAGCCTCACCGTTCCCACCGGCACGGTATTCGGAGTTCTCGGTCCCAACGGAGCAGGCAAGACCACCACGGTCCGCATGCTCGCCACACTCCTGCGCCCCGACGGCGGGGAGGCCCGAATCTTCGGCCACGACGTTAGCCGCGAGCCGACTGCTGTTCGGTCGCTGATCGGAGTGACCGGGCAGTACGCCTCAGTGGACGAAGACCTGACCGCCACCGAGAATCTGGTGATCTTCTCGCGGTTGCTCGGCTTGAGCCGCAAAGATTCTCGCAAGAAGTCGCTCGAACTTCTCGAGGAGTTCGACCTGACCGACGCTGCCACGAAGCCGCTCAAGAACTTCTCCGGCGGTATGCGTCGACGCCTCGATCTGGCCGCCAGCCTGATTGCCCGCCCGCCGTTGCTGTTCCTCGACGAGCCCACCACCGGCCTCGATCCGCGAACTCGCGCTCAGATGTGGGAGACGATCCGCCGTCTGGTCGCCGAGGGGTCGACGGTCATGCTCACCACCCAGTACCTCGACGAAGCGGACCAGCTCGCCGATCGGATCGCGGTGATCGATCGCGGTCGTGTGATCGCGAACGGCACAGCCGACGAACTCAAGGCTTCGGTCGGCATCTCCTCCTTGCACCTCAAGTTGGTGGAGCGGGATCGCACCGAGGAAGCCCGGTCGATCATCGCGTCGATGCTGGGCGTCGAGGTTGCCGTCACTCCCGAGGTCGGCCGGGTCACCGCTCCGATGAGCGATCCGTCCGTCACCGCTGACCTGCTGATTCGCCTGCGGGAACGCGGCATCGCCGTGGACGAGATCAACGTACAAAAGCCCAGTTTGGACGAAGTGTTCCTGACCATCACCGGGCATCAGCCCGAAGACGGTAGCCGTAACGACGCCGATTCCGACAACGACTCCGATCGGATTCCCGCATGACCACTACGCTGACCACTCCCCAATCTCCGGTCACCGACCAGGTTCCGAGGCGAATCAGTCTCGAGCAGAGCTTCGCGAATACCTTCACCATGGCGTATCGCGGAATTCTCAAGATCAAGCACAATCCGGAGCAGTTGTTCGACGTCGTCATTCAGCCCATCATCTTCACGCTGATGTTCACGTACATCTTCGGCGGTGCCATCGCCGGCGATGTCACGGCCTACTTGCCGACGATCATCCCCGGTATCCTGGTTCAGACAGTGATCACCGGTTCCATCGTCACCGGCACTCAGCTACGTGAAGACATGGACAAGGGTGTGTTCGACCGCTTCAAGTCTCTGCCGATTGCGCGCATCGCTCCCCTGTCCGGTGCTTTGCTTGCCGACGTCGTGCGGTACGGCATCGCGACAACCATCACGTTCATCGTCGGTTTTGCGATGGGCTACCGCCCCGCCGGTGGAGCTGTGGGCATTCTGTCGGCCGCGATCCTGGTGATGGTCTGCGCGTTCTCGATCAGTTGGATCTTCGCGCTGATGGGAGTGATGATGAACAAAGCTTCTACGGTGCAGGGTGTTTCGATGCTCGTACTGTTCCCGCTCACGTTCCTGTCCAACGCGTTTGTCGATCCTGCCACCATGCCGAGCTGGCTTCAGAAGTTCGTGAACGCCAACCCCGTCTCACACCTGGTGACCGCAGTCCGCGAACTGGCCAATGACGGTCACTTCGGCATTCACGTCGTGTGGTCCCTGGTGGGCGCCGCCGTGATCGTGGCGGTGATGGCACCGCTCACCGTGCGGATGTACATGCGCAAGACGTAAAAGAAAACTAGTTTTCCAGCGGTCCGCGAAGCGCAGCCAGAACTGCTTCGCGGACCGCTCGTCGTGAGAGGCCGGAGACCTTATCGGTTTCTACGAGCCACCGGTCTTCCCCGACGATTCCGACGGCAAAGGCCGCCAGACGTCCGTGGTGCAGCGAGACGAAGTCTTGTCGCCCCGGCATTTTGACGGCCAGTGCCAACAATTCCGTTCCGCGGCTCACGTGTCCGGTACACAAATCGTAGGCACCGACAGCCGCTGCGACCGAACCGGCGAGCGGTAGATCCACATATCCGTGGGGGTTCAACGTGATCACGCTGGATTCGCTCATCCGGCGCACCCGATCAGCCATCGACGCAGACTCTCCGTGCACCGCGTGTGCGCACACCGCTGCCGCGCTGAGCAGAACGACAAACGGATCTCCGTACACATTCTCGACCTCACTGCCGAGCAGTTCCAGAGCCTCCCGATAGTGACCTAGTCCGAGTTCGACGTGCCCTTCCGCCAGATCAGCCTCGGCAACACTGGCGAACAGCGCAGCACGCCGCGGAGCGTTCTCGATACCGGCACTCCCACCCGGCAATGCCAATGCCGGCCGAATTCGATCCAGCAACGCACGTCCGCCGACGGTATCGCCGCCCGCAATCAGTGCGCCGGCTTGAAAGCTGATGAGCTGCAATGCCTCTTCGTGAGCGCCGAGCCGTTCTGTGGACGCTGCTGCCATCGAGTAGAACGCGACGGCTTCGATGTACCGCGCGGATTGACTGTGCACCGAACCCACCTGCTGAGCGGCCATGGCGACACCCCACTCGTCCCCGATTTCGCGGGCGTACCGCAAAAGTTCCTCGGAGTCACCGAGTGCGCCGCGCAGATCGCCGAGGTTCTCGCGCAGGTTCGCCCGGATCGCGAGTGCTGCCATCCGTGTCTCGATATCCGGACTACGCATGCCCTCGGCCACCAACCGCGCCACCCGATATCCGGATTGCGGGCCGACAATCAACCGGATCAGGAACACGAACGTCGGCGCCAGATCGTCCCTCTCGCGCAGGATCTTTCGCAGACGCAGACGGGCACGGGCATGATCCCTCGTGATTGCCCCGAAGAGCAGGTGCATGGCCACCATCATGAATGTCATCGCGACCAGTTCGGCATTGACGTCGGCCAAATCATCGTTGTTCGTAGCCTCGACTACCTTGGGTGCCCAGTTCGCGACTTCCGAATGTGAACCTCGGATCGCCCACAGTAATCCCAGTACCGGAAAGACATTCGCCACGATCGCGGCGTCGCCGCGTTCAACTGCCCACCGCAGAACTGCCAGGAGATTGTCATGTTCCTCGTCGATCTCGGCGGCAAGCCGAACCTGGTCGGACCGTGAACGCTTCCGCGCGTCCGCAGCGATATCGACGGCCCATTGGTTCAGTCGCCGAAGAACTTCCGCTCCCTCACCCAGCGCCGCCAGTTGCTCCTCGCCGTATTCCCGAACCGTCTCGAGCATGTGATAGCGCAGCCCGTTCGACGTGTCGACTACCGAGAGCAATGATTGATTGACCAGCGCTTCGACTGCGTCGGCGACGTCAGCCAACTGTCCCCATTCGGCAACCGCCTCAGCCGACGCCAAGGTGAAACCTGCGGGGAATCGGCATAGTCGAGCGAGCGCCACTCGATGCTCGGCCCCCAGCAAATTCCAACTCCAGTCGATGACGGCGTGCAGTGTGCGATGCCGATCCGGGGACGTCGGGTCTGCGGATCGAAGCAACTCGAAACGATCACTCAAGCGCGCGGAGATTTCCTCGACACTCATCGTGCGGGCTCGCGCCGCCGCCAATTCAATGGCCAACGGCAAGCCGTCGAGTGTCGTACACAGCTTTCCGACGGTTTCCGCGTCCAGGCGTACGGAGGGTCGCACGGCACGGGCGCGGGCCGAGAACAACTCCACTGCCGATCCGGCATTGCCGTCGATAACCAACGGCGGCAACGGATACACGGCTTCGGCACTGATCATCAGGGGCGATCGACTGGTCGCCAGGACGGTCAACTGACCACCGGCCGCAATCAGTTCTGCGACGATGTCCGAACAAGCACCGATCACATGCTCGCAGTTGTCGAGAATGAGCGTCATCGGCCCGGCCGACAGTGCTTCGGCAAGGCGCTCACGTGCCGAATGCGTTCGCCCGACTGTCAATCGGCCTGGCGCCAAGTCGGATTCACTGATACCGAGTGTCGCGCCGATGGCTGCGATGACGTCGTCACTGCTGCGCAGCGCTGCCAGTTCGACCAACGCCACCGAGGTGCGAGTGGACGCACGCAACCCCAATTCCTGTGCCAGACGGGTCTTTCCCGCTCCACCCGGACCGAGAACTGTCACCACACGCGAACGCGAGAGCAACTCCTCGACGTTGTCGATATCGCTGTCACGACCGAGCAATGCGTTGGGTGCTGCACGTAGACCGATGGCCCGTCTGCTCCGCACCGGAGCAGACGTCGCACCCGGAAGCGGCGTACTCAGAAGCGCCGCATTCAGCTCGACCAATCCGGGGGACGGATCGCCCCCCAAGCGATCGGCCAGGTGCGCCTTGAACGCCGCGAACACCTCGAGCGCCTCGTTGGTGCGACCCAAGCCGGCCAACGCCCGCATCAGATCCCCAGCGGCCGCGTCGTCAAAAGGGTTGCCGGAGTGACGGATTTGCGCAACCGGAAGTGCATCGGAGAAGTCACCGAGATTCAGGAGCGCCTGCAGTCTCACTGCGGAAAGCTCGTCGTGCAGGCGCGATGCGGTCGAAGCCAGCTGCTCCCCCGGCACTCCGACGACGTCATCTCCGGCGCTCCCCCGCCACAAACTCAGGGCCGCGGTGACTATCCTCAACGACTCTCGGGAATCTGTGTCGACGCGAACGCCGTGAAGCGCGTCCTGCGCCCGGGCGAGGTCCACTCGATCTCGCGGCCCTGTGAGCCGATAGCCCGCAGCCGTAACCTCCACCGAGCCTTCCGGCAACGCGGACCGCAAGCGCGAAACCTGCGTGTGCAAAGCATTCATCGGTGAACGCGGCGGGTCGGAGCCCCAGATGTCCTCGATGAGGTTCTGCGCCGGACACGGCCGACCGGGAACGAGAGCCAAGGCAGTGAGCAGCGCCCGCGCCCGTGGCCCGGGCAACGCAACCAAACGGTCGCCGGTTCTGGTCGAGACAGCGCCGAGCAACCCTATGTCCACCACGTCTCGAGCCTTGTCCTGATCCACCGCATTCAATCGTATTGCACAGTGCAAAGATCGTTACATGGCTACAGCTGCTCAATGGATCGAAGGCGCGAGGCCGCGCACCCTCCCGAATGCGATTGCACCCGTGCTGGTCGGCACCGGCGCTGCCGCATCGCTGGACCTCGCGGTGTGGTGGAAGGCACTCCTGGCGTTGGTCGTCTCCTTGGCCTTGATCGTCGGCGTGAACTTCGCCAACGACTACTCCGACGGAATCCGCGGCACCGACGACGATCGTGTCGGCCCGTTGCGATTGGTGGGATCGAAGCTGGTGAGCCCCGGATCGGTGAAAGCGGCCGCGATCGGT
Source organism: Rhodococcus sp. OK302 (assembly GCF_002245895.1). Lineage (NCBI taxonomy): Bacteria > Bacillati > Actinomycetota > Actinomycetes > Mycobacteriales > Nocardiaceae > Rhodococcus > Rhodococcus sp. OK302. The sequence continues at coordinate 2,467,248 of NZ_NPJZ01000001.1, read as the reverse complement.
TGTTTCGCGATCGCCGCAGTGGCGGGCTTCGCTTTGGCAGCGACGACAGCCTGGTGGCTGGTCGCTGTCGGCGTGTTCTGCATCATCGGCGCCTGGTTCTACACGGGCGGCAAGAAGCCTTACGGTTACAGCGGTTTCGGTGAGATCGCCGTGTTCATCTTCTTCGGTCTGATCGCTGTGCTGGGAACCCAGTTCGTGCAAGCCGAGCGCGTGGATCTGGCCGGATTGGCCGGTGCCGTGGCCATCGGTTCCTTCTCGAGTGCCGTGCTGGTTGCCAACAACCTGCGCGACATTCCGACGGACACGGAGTCGGGCAAGATCACCCTCGCAGTTCGTCTCGGCGACGCCAGAACTCGTGTGCTGCACATCATTCTGCTGGCAGTGCCGTTCATCGCGACGCTACTACTCATTCTTCGAACCCCGTGGGCGTTGCTCGGACTGCTCGCGTTGCCGCTGGCAATCCGAGCTAACGCACCACTACGCACCGGTGGTCAGGGAATGGCCCTGATTCCGGCGCTGCGCGACACCGGACTGGCCATGCTTGTCTGGGGTGCCGCGACGGCGGTTGCGCTCAGCGTGTCTTGATCAGTCCCGGTCGGGCACCAATGCGCCGAGAACGAAGTTCACGATCGAGATGATCAGAGCGCCCCAAACAGCGGTCCAGAAACCGTCGATGTGCAATCCTGCGTCCAGTGACGTCGACAGCCACGCGGTCAGCAGGAGCATCAGCGCGTTGATTACCAGGGTGAACAAGCCGAGCGTCAGAATCAACAGCGGCAACGACAGTAACTTCAAGGCCGGCTTGATCAGAGCGTTGACGATCGTGAAAATCAACGCGATAACGGCAATGACCAGGACGGTTCCCCAGGTGTCGTCCTGCTTGGTTTCGATAGTGATGCCGGTGACCCACAGGGACGCGAGCCAGATAGCAATTCCGTTGACGATGAGACGTGCCAGAAATGTCATGTCTGAATGCTGACACATTTCGACCGATCGGATCAGTAGCTCGCCACTGCTCCGTCAACTGCGTGCTGCAGATCGCCCTGTACGACGCGAGCGATATCCATCGGCTTCCCACCCAGATCGACCACCGGCGTTCCGACGAAAACACTTGCACGCTTGACGTTTCCGACGACCGAACCGTAGCTGATTCCGATCGACACGAGAGCCGGAGAGCACCCCAGCTTCTCGGCCCGCGAGACGATATGGCCGATTCCACTGTTGACGTGTTGAAGCGTTTTCGGGTCCTCGACGTTGCACGTTCCTTCGGGGAAGATCGCGAGACAATCCCCGCGATTCAAACGTTCGGCGGCAACATCCATCATCACGCGGCCCGCTTCCGACACCGCGCGGAGGCCGTGGTTCTTGCTGCGAAAAACCGGGATACTGCCCATCATGTCGACCTTCTTGCGCTGCGCCGGATCGACAAAGAGTTCGTCCTTGGCCAGAACCCGCGTGCGCCCGATCATCCGACGCAGCGGTGTACGCCACGCCGTCGCCGCAAGCGTGAATTGGTCACTCTCCGTAAGGTGATTGACCGCGACGACCAGTTGCGTCCGACGCTCCAGCAGTGCCGCCAACGCCGCTTCGGCACCGGGCGCGTAGGTGATCCGCGGCCGATACTTCAGCGCCAGTGCGGCATAGGCAAGTTTGGCCGCCCACCGATTCTGTTGATGCGCCCGGTAGTACTCGTACACGGCTTCGTAGTTGCCGAGTGAAACCTCTGGACTGTCCATGATCCGCCCGTCGTTCGAGAATGCCCTTCGAACAAGACGATACACAAACCTACGGTTGCGTAGGTTTGTGTGAGATCAGGCGTTGGGCGCCCAGATTCCCGAACGTATGAACTCGTCCAGCACAGCCGTCGGACCCTCGAGATCGATCCCTTCGGACGCAACCCACTCGTCGTTGTAGTACGTGCCCGAATAACGCTCGCCGCCGTCGCAGAGCAGCGTGACGACGCTTCCGCTACGACCGGCCGCCATCATCTCCGCAATCAACGCAAAGGAGCCCCAGAGGTTAGTTCCCGTCGAACCGCCCACTTTGCGCCCCAATGCCGCGCTGGCGTGTCGTGCGGCGGCAACGGAACCTGCGTCCGGCACCTTGATCATCCGATCAACGACCTGACCGACAAAAGACGGTTCGACGCGCGGACGGCCGATGCCTTCGATCCGAGATCCACGGGTTCCGACGATCGACGGGTCACCCGCGCTCCACGCGTCGAAGAACACCGAATGTTCCGGATCGACCACACACAGACCTGTGTCGAACTTGCGATAGCGCAGGAAGCGACCGATCGTGGCCCCGGTTCCACCCGTGCCCGCTCCCACGACAACCCAATCCGGCACCGGATGTTCCTCGTGCTCGAGCTGAGTGAAGATCGATTCCGCGATGTTGTTGTTTCCGCGCCAATCCGTTGCACGCTCGGCGTGCGTGAACTGATCCATGTAGTGCCCACCCAACTCACGGGCGAGACGATGAGATTCCGAATAGATCGACGAAGGGTCCGTGACGAAGTGACAACGGCCGCCCTGCGCTTCGATCAACGCAACCTTGGCCGGACTGGTACTCGCCGGCATCACAGCGACAAAATCGAGACCCAGCAACTTCGCGAAGTACGCCTCGCTGACTGCTGTCGATCCCGACGAAGCTTCGATAACAGGCGTGTTTTCGGTAACCCAACCGTTGCAGATCGCGTAGAGGAAAAGTGACCGTGCAAGACGATGCTTGAGACTGCCGGTGATGTGTGTCGACTCGTCTTTGAGATAGAGCTGGACGCTCCAACTACTCGGTAGCGGGTACCGCAAGAGGTGGGTGTCCGCGCTCCGCTGGGCATCGGCCTCGATCAGCCGGACCGCGTTGTCTACCCAACCCCGAGGGACCCGACGGGAGACGTCGAGGGTTCCCGACATCACCGCTGGTCACCACGCAATTTGGCCCGCAAATCGTCGCGATCTGCGCGTCGCTGAGCGTCCACTGCGGCGATGCCGAGGTTCACTCGCTTGCGCAACTTCGCGAAAAGGGCGAGCGATAGAGGAAGTGCGATCAGCACGGCAAACAGGGCCGCTACGAGAAGCGGAACTTCCGTGCCGGCGAGCTTGCCGCCACCGATGATAATGCCGCCGATAACTACCACTAGCAGGAGTCGGGCGACCGAATAGAGGACGACATCTCGCACCAGTTGCCCCTTCGTCACAACCCCGGCAGACGCAATTGCTTGCTCAGAGTTTGCGGACTGACTCTTGGTCAGGTCCGGGCTGGAAGGCTGGTTTTCGGGGTGTTCAGGCAACTTACTCACACTCCAAGGTTACCTACTCGAGGCGATCAAAAAATTCGGCCCGCTTTATCCGCTTTGTCCATTACTTATTCTTTACCTAAATTTTAAGTTTCGACTACCTAGCCATATCTGTGCAAACATTGCGCTACCAATCGAAAAATGGTCGAATGTGAGCAGCGGCCGCCGAAACAAACTCGGCGTAGGTTTTGAGCAACTGTTCGACACCAATGTTCGACGCTAAGACGGAGGAACATCAGATGAGCGCACCAACATTCCATGTAGCCGCAGACGCACTCATGACACCCGGACAGGTCGCGGCTCTGTTTCATGTCGACCCGAAGACCGTGACGCGCTGGGCGCACGCCGGGCGACTGGGATCACTGCGTACCCCCGGCGGACACCGTCGGTTCCGCGAGACCGAGGTCATGCAGCTTCTCCGCTCGCTGACAACAGAAGCTGCTCACAACTGAACGGGCAGTGTCGCAGGTAAATCGGCTACACCAGCTACACCCGTTCCACCATTTACACCCAGATACAGCTACACCAGATACAGCACGGCGCACCAAGCCCGACACATGTCCCCGGAGATTCTGGCAAACCAGACCGGAGACTGAGTAGGCTCTTCCTTGTACTGAGGAGGTGCGCCGTGCTGTATCTGTTGGCGTTAGTGGGTTTAGTGACTTTGGCCGTCTTGATGTGGAAAGCATTCGGGCCGTCGCCGTCTACCCGAACGCCTGTTGGTGGCGTTCGTGGACCCGACGACGACCCCGAATTTCTCTGGAACGTCAATCAGCAAACTCGACGCAAGCAAAACGAAGGGCCGGACACCACGCCGACGGATCCGTCGGCGTAAGTCCGGCCCCGCAACTGTTTCAGCGCTGCTGAGGGAATCCGTTCGGCGAGCGCGGGAAGTCCTGTGCCACTGCGGCAGCCAGTTCGAACAGCGCATCACGAGTACTAGGCCGAAGTCGGTCCAGATCCACTTCGGCGCCTTCCTCGAGGTGCGGATCGAACGGAACCAGCTGCACACTGCGGCAGCGTTGCTCGAAGTGCTCGATAACGCGCGATAGATCGACCTTCCCGGAACCGGGTCGTACTGCGTTGATCACGGCAACGGAATTGGCGACAAGCCTGCTGTGCCCGTGCGCGTCGAGCCAGTCGAGAGTCGCGGAGGCGCTGCGTGCTCCGTCGACCGAACCCGAACTGATCACGATCAGGGAATTCGATCCGTCGAGAATCGCTTTCATCGCCGAATGCATCAATCCGGTTCCACAGTCGGTGAGTACGATGCTGTAGAACTTTTCGAGCATGTCGACGGTACGCATGTAGTCTTCACCGCTGAATGCTTCGGACACTGCCGGATCACTGTCCGAGGCAAGCACTTCGAGGCGGTGGCGGCTCTGCGAGGTGTACCCACGAACATCGCTGTACTTCTCGATGGTCGCTTCGTCGCGGAGTAGGTTACGCACCGTGGCCGGTGTTTCGAGAGGAACTTTCTGACTCAGTGTGCCGCGATCCGGATTTGCGTCGAGAGCGATGACGCGGTCTCCGCGAACCGACGCGAACGTGGAACCGAGTGTGACCGTTGTCGTCGTCTTGCCGACGCCACCTTTGAGGCTGAGCACTGCAACCTTGTAACACCCTTGCAGCGGTTGATTGATCTGGCGGGTCAGTTCGAGCATCCGCTGATCCTTTGTGCCGTTCCCGAGGTTGAGATGACGCCCGGACATTGCGTAGAGAGCCTTGCGCCATCCGCCGACCGGTGGGGCTTTTACTTGCTTGAGTAGTAATGCGCTGGAGAGGTCTTGTGCGGACATCGGCAGTGCGGACGCAGGTTGTTGCGATTCCGGCCTACTTGGTGCGGCCTGCAGTCCACCGGCCACCTGTTGACCGGGCGCCCCGGGAGCTGAAATCTGCGGAGCAGAAATCTGCGGTCCCGACGGCGTCGAGACCGAAGGTTGCGTACCCGTCAATGTAGACGGCGCGGACATTGAGGGTGCCACCACCAACCGCCGCGGAGTGCCACCAGAATCGGGTTGCGGCACTACAGAATTCGCAGCCACTGGATTTACCGGAGCAGGATTCGCAACCGCAGCAGGCGGGGCGCCGCGATGCGCGGGTTCGTAAGTCTGCGGCGGCTGCGTGGTCGAGAATTGGGCGGCAGTGAACCCCGGCGGACCGGCGGGGTACTGGATGACAGGCTGACGTGGACCGCTGGGCTCCACTATCGGCGCCGCGGCGGGTACCGAGCTTGCAGCCGTTGCCACCGGAGCCTGGGTTGCCGCCGGCCTCGGATTCTGCGGTGGCGCATACATGGGTCCGGAGTCCGGGCTGGTCGTACGCGGCACCTGACGGGGATCGGTTGAATCCGTCGGCGCGACAAACAGACTTCGTGTCCCGGCATCGATACCGACAGCTGGGTCGATACCCCTCACCTGGTCAACCCTGGCAACCGGAACAGGCGCTGCCACCGGCGTAACCGCACTTTGTTCGTGCGGACTTGCCGCAGGACGCACCGGCTCCCAGATCCCCGCCCCCGCGTCGTCCTTGCTGTCGGCCATGCCGCCCCCTGTCGAAATCTTGGTCGCGCATACCTGCGCGACGCAGAACGACCATACAGCTATCTCGCAGCTAGTTCGATTGGGACATTGCGGTCAAACGCTCTGTCACCACTCGTACAGGATGCCGAGAGTGCAGTCCGTACGGTCGGCGACTACCCACCGTACCGGAAGAAATCAGGTCAGTCCTGCGTAGGAATGCAGGCCCGATACCACCATGTTGACGATGAACAGGTTGAAAAGCATCGCCACGAAGCCTGCGATGTTGATCCACGCAGCCTTGGTTTCACGCCATCCGGACGTTGCTCGGGCATGCAGATATGCGGCGTAGATCACCCAGGCGATGAACGACATCGTCTCCTTGGGATCCCACCCCCAGAACCTGCCCCACGCCGCTTCCGCCCAGATCGCGCCGAGAATGACGCCGGCTCCGAACAGCGGGAACGCGATGATAGTGCTCTTGTACGCCAATCGGTCGAGAGTCTGTGCGTCGGGAAGTCGCTCGGCGATCCGGCCACCGATGCCGGTGCCCTCTTCGCCGGGCGGAAACTTCAGGCGCAGCAGGAACAGCAGGCTGGCAATGCCACCGATCATGAAGATGCCGGATCCGACGCTCACGATCGTGACGTGAATCGGAAGCCAGTAGGAACGCAGTGCCGGAACTACCGGCGCTGCGTCGGCGTAGAGGATGGTTCCGGCAAGGAACATCAGGATCAGTACCGGCGCCAACAGGAAGACCCACATCGGACGGTACGTCGCCTTGGCCAGCAAAACGTGGCCGACCAGCAAAGCTGCCGCACACGCCATCGCGACAAATTCATACATATTGCCCAGCGGGAATCGCTCGGTGGCGAATCCGCGCAACACGATCGACGCGAAGAGCAGAACGGTGCCGACCACGAGGACTGCCCGGCCCATTCCGCCGAACCGCTCGGCCAACGGTTTTGCCGGTCGTTCCGTCACGCGGCCGGGCACCGAAGCGTCCACGGCAGCACCGGCAGCGACCAGTTCTTTGTCTTGAACGGCTCGGGCCTGGGCGGACGCATACTGGATGATCAGCAGTACAAACGCCAGGACCAGCACAGTGAACGCGGACTTGAAGGCCCAGTCGCTGTATTGAGCGAGAGTCTCGTTGGTTGTCATCGGGCATTCTCCTGCGCATGCGGCCTGGTGGCCGTGTTGGTGGGATTGCTGTCAAGTAGGCGATCTGCAAGGCGATCGAACTCGTCGCCCCAACCGGCATGGTCGGTGCGGGCAAGTCCGCCAAGCTCTACTACAGTACGTCGTTCTTCGTCGAGATAGATACGCGCCCAGATCCGGCGACGCTTGATCACCAGCGAGACCAGTAGTCCCGCCATCATGGTCAATGCCGAAATGAGCACCCATTGCTGTGCTGGATCGTGAGAAACCTGCAGGTTGACGAAGTCGACGGCGCCGTCGAACCGCACCTGAGTTCCGTCGGCGAGCGTTGCGCTCTCACCGGGGAACAGGTTGACACGATCCTGCTTGAGCAGTCGCCCCTGGTTGATGAGTTCGGTGTTGAGCTCGAACAGCGACTGCGGGTTACCGGTGTCGAGTCCGGTGTCTCCCTTGTAGATGTCGATGGCGACGGCCGGATCGTTCATGGCCGGGAAGCTCGACGACAGCAGGTTTCCGTGGAACAGCGCCGTCGGCGCGAACAGGCCCTCGATGGCGATCTGGTTCTTGCGTCGTTCGTCTGCGTCGGGGTACATGCCCCCGGGCGGATCGAAACGCATTGCGCCACTGCTCAGGAAGGTGGTCGCGTCGTCCGGTCGCCACTGCAGTGTCTCCGTGCGGGTTTCCCCGTTCGGGAACGTGACCGTGAAAGTCGGTGCGTAGCCGTGGCCCTGGAGGTACACCCGGTCGCCGGCAACGCGCAGCGGGTGGTTCACCTGGATCGTCGTATCGCGCCAGGTATCGGTCTCGAGGTCGTCACCGGATTGGTAGGAGATGTCCGAAGTGAACATCTCGGCCTGGCCGGTCTCGAGGTAATCGGCCTGGAAATTCTTGACTCGCACGCACAACGGCGTCATGTCGGTGCCGTCGAGACTGAGACCGGCGATGAAGGAGTCGAATACAGCCGGAGACGTGGTGCAGAATCCGGGACCGTCATTGGCGATCACGATCCTGTTGCCCTCGTACCCGAACATCTTTCCGGCTGCGATCGCGATCAGGAGTCCGACGAGTGAGAGGTGGAAGACGAGGTTGCCGGCTTCACGCAGGTAC